>JANOPQ010000060.1:0-5965 GCA_031421935.1 Bacteroidota bacterium
TTAATGTCGTACAATTAATTTCTTCGCCGCCTCACCTACACGTACATAATAAATTCCTGCAGGCCACGCTTCCGTACTTAAACTGAGGAATGTAGAATAATCCAATCGATCTATTTTTTGTCCAACGGCATTGTAGATTTCAATATCTCTTTGCTCGTTATCCGACACTTGAATTTGAACTAAGTTAGATGTTGGATTCGGATACAAGGATAACTGCACAGGTACTGAAACATTTTCTTCGATACCCACTGAATTGTTATTAGCAGAGAAGGTGTGTCCTTGAATGATGAATGATCCAGTTCCATTGGGAACACGTGCATAGCCAGAGTTGGTGATTTGTTGACCCCACGAAAGTGAATCAACGACTCTTTGAAGCGGATCTAACAACATTAACAATTCACCTGATCCCGATAGTTTGAAGTTAGCATGATAAGTACCTTGGCTACTGTCTTCGTCTGCCCAAACAATTAAATAATCGTTGGCAGGAATGATGGTACCCGCAGGAATTTCATACTTGTTTAAATTAACTGGATTATCTGTTAAAAAATAACCGCTAATGTCAACAGGCGAATTCGACTTGTTGTACAATTCAATCCAGTCATCAAACTCACCAGCGTTATCAGCAACAGCACTTGCATTGGTTGCCATCACTTCGTTAATTACGATGGAAGTATCAGCAGATGATATCGGCGCAACTGTATAAATGAAAACATTATGTTCTGCGCCAGGAGGGAAATACGTTACACTTTTAGCCGTATTGGCTGCAGCCGATTCAACATAATAACGTACCCATGATCCTGCTGCAAATCCTGGAATACTAGCACCATAAATTCCATCTGCTGCTAAACTATCATCATGTAACCCATCATCAAACATAGCTGTCTTTTGAAAATTTCCTACTAAACTATTTGAGAAATAGAGTTGAGCATTGTCAATTCCAGTAGGAGAAGCCATTGTCGAACGAACAGTTGTTGACTGCATATCGGTGGGTTGTTGGTATTGCACTCCATTCGTAAAGTAAGATGCGTCATACACTACAGGAGCAACTTGTTGAATCTCCGTATTTGCATTCAAATAATTTTTTCGAGTATTAATAAAATTTCTCAATACCGTAATATCACTATTGTATTGGGTAGTTGAGTAAATTTTCTTTGTATCATTAGCAACAATGGTGTCAACTAGTGCTCTAAAATTGTTAATCGTTAAATTGGTATAGGCCGTATCAAATTCATCTGCAATGATGGTACGCATATGTGCCAGGTACCGTTGACGCAATGATGGAACGGCCAGTAAACGATTCAACAAAGGATAATTCGCATTGGTTTGGTTGTAAAAAACACCCCATGATGTAAGCCCTGGCGTATAAAATGCTTCGTTACCATCTACTTCATGTGGAGTAATTAATCCAGTTTCCGCACCGTAATGAACGAAGTAATCCATCTTCCCTTTGTAGATATAACTATCATCATCGCACCAGGCAATTTCAGAAGCTAAGTACCACAGCGTGCGATCCACATCAAAATAACGCGCTAACGTGTCTTCTAAATTTGCTAACGGCGTATTTTCTAATTTATCACATGCGCGAATCAAATAATCCCATGGTTGTGTAAAGGAAGCATCCTTCAAAGTATAGTATTGCTTGTAGGTGTTTGTATCATTGGTAAGATAGTTCAGCGCTGCTGTTCCATCTCCCCAACCACCACCACCACCTGATCCTGGTGGTTTGTCTGCACGCCACCAAATACCATCATTACTTAAATACCATTGCTCTAAAAAATCTTTGTTTAATTGTTGGATGTTTGGATACAATCCCCAATTGGCTCCATTTAAATAGAGTTTAACATAATTGGACTTCGCAGCTGGAATATGTCGGCGAATGAAAGTAGTGTACAATACTTCACGCATCATGGAAGGATCCGAATTTGCATTGTTAATTTTGAAAGTGCTGTAGCCATCGTAATCGGCGCCGCTTTTCCAAAAGTCTAATTCCATCTTAAAAGATTTCTTTTGAGATGATCCAGTTTGAAATGAAGTGTTCCCTCTAAATCGAACACCCACACTGTCGAAAGTTTGACCATCAATCTGCAACGTTGCTGGTAGATAAGTCTTCGTTAAGTAGTACGCAGTTAATTGTGTCCAAAAGCTCGGATTTGCAAAAGTGAGATCGATACGTCGAACCAAGCTTTGATCATAATATCCAGTATTGGGTTCACTGCCGATCATCAGCATTTTTCCATCGGGAGTAATGTGCATTTCATCGGGTAGGTTTTGAGCCTCCACTGCACTTGCGCCTATCATAAAGGCTAAGAAGAGAAATGCCCTTCGTATTAATATTCTCATTGGTTTTTGGTTTTGGTTTTAGTTCCGATGGGTTTAGACGATACCTCAATAAAATTCCTTCGATGTAAAGAAATTATTAAATAGGTAATATTCTTAATGATTAAATAATAGGGTTCTAATTTAGAGAAGATTATTGGATAATGGTTTAATAATGAGATGAAAATTAGAAGGATGGCGATAAAAATTATTCGTTCAATAAAATTCTTCACTTAAACGCAGCGTTCGCAGCGATAAGCCACGATCGCAACGAAAAATCATCGGGAAAAAAAATTTACCAACTTGCCAATTTACCAATTTGCAATTCCTTAAACGGCTACGGGTGCTTTTATCGCTGGCCACGGATCGTAATTTTCAATCTTGAAATCATCAAAATGGAAAGAAAAAATGTCCTTTACTTCGGGATTGATTTTGAGGGTAGGTAAGGGTCTGAATTCGCGGCTGAGCTGTAGTTCTACTTGTTCCATGTGGTTGCTGTAGATGTGCACATCGCCATAGGTGTGAACGAAATCGCCAACCCCGAGACCACAAACTTGCGCTACCATGTGAGTAAGCAATGCGTAGGAAGCAATGTTGAAGGGTACGCCTAAAAATAGATCGGCACTGCGCTGATAGAGTTGGCAACTTAACTTTCCATTGGCTACATAGAACTGAAATAAAATATGGCAGGGTGGAAGGGCCATTTGTGGAATTTCTCCCACGTTCCAAGCGTTAACTAATAATCGACGTGAGTCGGGATTGCTTTTGATTTGTGAGATGAGTGCTGAAATCTGATCAATATTTTTTCCATCGGGAGTTGGCCATGAGCGCCATTGCTTCCCGTAAACTGGACCTAAATTTCCGTTTTCATCCGCCCATTCATCCCATATGGAAACTCCGTTGTCTTTTAAATACTTGGTGTTGGTTTCGCCTTTCAAAAACCATAACAACTCATGAATAATCGACTTGGTATGAAGCTTTTTAGTAGTGAGAAGTGGAAATCCATCTTCCAAATTGCATCTCAATTGATAGCCAAAAACACTGATCGTTCCAGTGCCCGTGCGGTCTTCTTTCTTGACCCCATTTTCTAAAACATGGCGGAGGAGATCATGGTATTGTTTCATATCAATGGAATTTGTACAAATTTAAAAACCTTTGTTCTTATTTATAGAGATAACTTTCTAATTTTATAACAATGGGCTATTGGCATCATTTTGGTTTGTTTTTTGGCGCTCATACCTTTAGTTTAGCCAAAATCTTATGAATTACAAACTTCTGTTAACAATGGTCGCACTGGCTATGCTTAGTGCTTGCTCCGATGAAGATACACCCGATCCAACTATAGACGATCGAGATAAATTTATAGGCAAATGGAGTTGCGCCGAAACCATCGGATCTTCGAGCTCAGCATTCGAAATTATTATTACATCTTATGGTGAATCCGATTCACTCGAAATTTCCAATTTTTCAAATTATGGTATTACAGCTGTAGCGTTGGGATTAGTTTCCGGAAAAAGTATTGTGATCCCGAATCAGCAAATTGGTGTTACGTTAATTACGGTACAGGGATCGGGATTGTATTTTACGCAAGGTGCAAATGAGAAAATGAATTTGAATTATACCAGCGATGGACAAAGTGCTACAGCGGTTTGCACTAAAATAGAATAAAATTAATTTTCCTCGTTTACAGAATTTTCGTTTACCACCACCATTTTCACCGAATCAACACTATGCTTGAAACGTTTTACGATAGTAAATTCATAGCCTCCAAAAATTCGCTTTTCATTCACCGCAGGAATGCGATCATAAATATAATTGAGTAAACCAGAAACAGTTTCGTAGCTAGGACTTTCGGGCAGAGCAATGGGCAATACATCATTCACATCACTAACCGATGCACTAGCATTCACAATAAATTCGGTTTCACTTTTCTTCTCGACCAACGGCTTTTCATCATCGTACTCGTCTTGAATTTCACCAACCAATTCTTCGATGATATCTTCCATCGTCACAATGCCAGCCGTACCGCCCGACTCATTCGTCACCACCGCCATTTGGATATGCTGCGTTTGGAATTCTTTCAACAGTTCGTTGATGCGTTTATTGTAAGGAACGTAATAGGCAGGACGCAACATTTCATTCACTCCCTTAAAACTTTTTTCGTGAAGTGCTTTGATCAAATCTTTGGAGTAAATCAATCCAATAATATTATCAAGCGAATCCTGATACACGGGCATCCGTGAATAACCTTCGTCAATAATTTTCTGTACCACCTCTTCCTTTGTCGATTCCACATCGATGGCTGAAATTTTTGTTCTTGGAATCAAAATTTGTCGAACGACACGATCATCAAACTCAAAAACATTTTGAATCAACTCATGCTCCGATTGCTTAATCGCTCCGCCTTCTTCCGATTCAGTCAACAACATTCGAATTTCTTCTTCTGTGTGTATTTCAGAATGCTCCTTTCCTTTTAATCCTAGGATATTCAAAACACCTCTCGACATTCCATTCAATGCCCAAATAAAAGGAGAGCAGATGATGTAAAATGCACGCAACGGAAGTGCGATGTACATTGTAAAACTCGCGGGGCTTTTAATGGCCGCCGTCTTCGGAACTTGTTCGCCCAATACAATATGCAAAACGGTAATTAAACCGAATGCAATGACGATGCTTAAACTATGCAGACTTTCCTCATCGATTTCCACTCCAAAATAACCAGTGAATCCACGCACCATATTAGCCACAACGGGTTCACCAATCCAACCTAATGCTAAACTTGCTAATGTGATTCCAAGCTGGCAGGCACTAAGGTACCCATCCATATTATTCAAAATACCCATCGCCACCTTCGCGACAGAATTTCCTTGGTTGGCTTTAAGTTCAATTTGACTCTGTCGCACTTTCACAATTGCAAACTCAGCAGCGACAAAAAATCCGTTTAAAAGTACAAGTAATGTAGTAATTAATATATCAGCAATCATTCGATGGATTATAGATCCGCAGCAAAGATACGTTTATATTGGAATGGAGACTTTTTAAAAAGTAGAAGTAATTAACAAATAGAGGTTTATACTTAATTTAATAACATTCTAGCGTCGGTCTTATATTAATTTATCATTGTTTTTATGCCTTTGCTCATCACGCTTCGACTTCTTTTCGAGGTTCTTATCGAGTGCAGCCTGTAAATCGACTCCCGTTTGGTTGGCTAAGCAGATGAGCACAAAAAGAATATCGGCCATTTCATTTCCTAAATCGGTGTTTTCTTCGCCGGCTTTAAAGCTTTGCTCTCCATATTTGCGAGCCATGATGCGCGCCAATTCGCCCACTTCCTCCGTTAAAAGAGTCATGTTCGTAAGCTCATTAAAATACCGAACGCCGTATTTTTTTATCCATTGGTCTACTTTTTCTTGGGCGATAGTTAAGCTCATGTTGGTTAGATGGTTTTATTGGGTAGATGAAATGTAAAATTAGGAATAGAAAGTTTTCGAGAGTTTTGTTATTTTTTATAAAATCAGTGTTTTGGGATTAGCGTCAGACTAAGATAAGATTTTAACAATAATTTGCAGATAGTATTAGAGAAAATATTTATACTGTAGCAACGCCATGCATGGCGTTGCTACAGTATAAATATTTTCTCTAATACTAT
>JANOPQ010000061.1:0-13826 GCA_031421935.1 Bacteroidota bacterium
TATTTAAGAGCTAACAACTTATTGCGAGCCTCACGACTAAAAACCAACCAACAACTAATCGCGATGCTTCGCGACCAAAAACTAACATCCAACAACCAACAACCAACAACCAAAATCCAAAATCTAAAATCCAACAACAAAAAAGGGAGCCCTTTTAAAAGCTCCCCATATTATAAAGGTTGATTAGATTAATACTTAACTAGCTTTTGTTGGAAGCTTGATCCTGATTGAATAAATTCTACTTGATAAATTCCTGCAGGTAATGATTGCACTGAAACAGTATTATTCATTTCTTGAATAGCATGTTTCATCACCAATCTGCCCGTAGCATCATAAATATTCATTTGAGCTGGAGTTGTTTTTTCAAGTTTAATGTTGATGATATCACCCGTTGGATTTGGATACATACTAATTCCACCGGCCTCTAAATTAGGTAAGCCAACTGAAATATCTACAGAAACTTGAACTAAGTTACTGCTACAAGTGAATCCAGGTTTCTCAACGCTCCAATCATAGAAATAATAAAAGTATTGTGAACCAAAATCATTTCCTGTGATGGACAACGCATCGTTAACAGTATATGGATAGGTTGCGCCTGAAGAATTTCTTCTAAAACGCGGACCTGCATATCCTAATGAAGCGGTATTTACACTGTCGTTAGTACGTATGCGATAATCAGTTCCTGGTGTTAATGCAAAGTTTAAATTTACAATTTGTGAGTCAGGAGAAATAACCACATCAACAAATTGTAATAATACGTCTTGATTGTCGCGCAATTCAATTCTTCTTGTTCCAGGAGCATCCGAGTATACTTTTACTGATAATAATGTGCAAGCCTTATCAACATCAAAGTAAACCGTTGCACTGGTGCTAGTCGATCCACTGTATAAACTACTTCCTGAATGATAAGGAAGTCCTGTATTGAAGATGCCATCATTATAAGTTTCGTTATTTTGAACCCAGAAGTTAGTAAGTCCAGATATTACTGGAGTAATATAGCTAGGTCCTGTTCCAACTAATGATGTTCCTGCTGCATCATCATACCAATTTAAGTCAGTACCTGTAGCTGTTAAAGTAGTGCTTGCAGAAGATGGAATAACAACATTGGTATTGGTCACTGCATCCGGAACAATATGTGCCATTACCACTACTGAATTGGCAGAGGTGAATTGTGCGCAATAACCTTGTATCGTTAATGAATACGTTCCAGAAACAGTAGCGCTTACATTTTGTGTTGTTGATCCATCAGACCATAAATAAGAAACTAGTCCCGCAGGACCCACTAAATCAACCGCTGTTCCATTACAAACTTCAGTTTCGCCAACTGCACTGATGGTAGGTGTTTGATCAGGATTTTCATCGATAACGAAAGTAGGAGAGATACCTACACAGTTATTTCCAGCAGTGCTTACCATTACATTGTATTCACCACCTGTTGTTACAGTAATAGATTGTGTAGTGCTGTTATCACTCCATAAATAATTGAGTCCAGCAGTTGCAGTTAATGTCTCCGTGCTTCCTGTGCAAATAAATGGAGCAGCCTGACTATACGAAACCGTTGGTGCAGGAGACACACAATCATTTTCAATAATTTTTATGAATTGATCAACGGCAGGATTCACTAACGTTTGTGTGATCCCACTCGGGAATCTTACAACGATTGAATCAATGGTTGTAACCGATCCCATTCCAAAATGTAACATAGAAGAATTACAAGTTCCATAATTTTCTCCAGCACGAACTTCTCTAATTTGATTTCCTAAAGAACTATACACGGTTGCTCTTGCTCCAATGGCGCCTTTATTACTTACCGTTCCAATTAAGTTTAATGTAACAAAGTGATTGTTGTTGTTCGTGGAGTTCATCCAAATTACGTCATCTATATTAGTTGGATTCGTATAGATGGTAGCATAGCCACCATAAATATCTATTTTACCATCATGGTTTAAATCGCCAATAGCAAAAGATTCCATTTTGTTGGAATCAAAAAGCCCTTCCAATTTGGTAAAGGTTTTATCTCCGTTATTTCTAAAAAATCTGCTACTAGAACCAGTTATGATCATATCAACATATCCATCATTATCGAAATCTTCAAATGCACTTTCAATGGGAGTAATATCAGTAATATCAAAACCCGTTGAAGCAGTAATGTCGGTATAATGACCAGTACCATCGTTTTCCCAAATCTGGCTCTCGAAATCATGATTGGTAAGCAATAAATCTAAGTCAGCATCATTATCAATGTCGCCAAAAGAAGCTGTCCACGACTGCCATCCAACATTGATTCCATAAGCCGCTGCGTTTTCTGTAAAATTATTATTGCCGTCATTTTCAAAAAGTACGTTTATTCTTCTACCATCCGTAGGACTAGTAACACCTTGTCTGCATTTTGCAATGTATAAATCTAAATCACCATCGTTGTCAAAGTCAGTCCAAACACTACCGTAATTTCCAGAATCATCAGTAGAAGTTACATCAAAATTCATCGTTGTAAAAGATTCGGTCAATCCACCAGCACCATCATTCAAATAAATATGGCTTTGTGCATTATCATCACACACAAAAAGATCTATCCATCCATCGTTGTTGAAATCACCGGCAGTAATGTTTTGAACAAAGTAACCTGAGTTAGGCACACTTATCATACTGCCCATTACACCATTTGCATCAGTCATAAATATTCTTAATGCAGGGCCACCAGCTCCTGCAATAATGTCTAAATATCCATTGTGATCTAAATCGGTAGTAACCATTCCCCACGACCATCCAGATGTACTGCTAAATGTACCAATTGAAATGTTTTGAAACGTTGCATTCGTTCTTTGAACTTCAATATTCGCAATGCGTCCATCATCTAAACGGATGATATCATCCAAACCATCAAAATTCCAATCTGCAATAGCCATCGTGCAACCACTATGGAAATTACTGTTTATTAATTTTGTGTTTTTGTTTTTAAAACTGATTTGTGCTTCTACATTGCCTACAAGAATGATTAGCAAAAGAGGAAGCACGATTTGGTAAATTTTTTTCATTGATTTGTGTTGATTAGATTAGTGGAAGGGATTGTTTTGTAGTATGTAAACTTAGCAATATTTTTGATCGAAGAATAGAGTTGAATTAACTTCTTTGTATTCTGTTTTCTTTATTCAATTGGCTTCTCGGACTATAGCCTCACAATTTTTTTAAGTGATTTTGTTCCGTTTTTGGAGAATACAAGGTAGTAAATCCCTTTGGATACTGGAAGTGTAACTGAAATGCTATTACTACTTCTTTGTATAGTGCAAGTTAATCTTTGTCCAGATAGGGTAAAAAGACTTAATTCGGTATTTGACGGCATGCCCTGTATATAGATGACACCTTCAGAATTTGGGTTCGGGCCTACTTTGATTTCACTTAAAGTAATATTCTCTAAACCTACGGGAATGAGAACATTGTTTAATGTATCTGATTTTACCAAGATGGGTGCTTTGTTCGCATTGGCATACATCGATAAAAAGGTATCTATTTCTGCCGATGAAAAGTTTTTCATTTCATCTAAAAAGGCAGGCGGTAATGTTTGATAGTAAACATTTACTTCAACCGTTAAGTTGCCATTGTAACCACCTAAAGGAAGATGGTAATGAATGATGTCATGTCCTTTTCCTTCGAGACCTGCTGTCTTGTTAAAATCAACATCAGTAAGTGCATCTCCAACAATGGCGCATGTATCATAAGCCGAATGAAGTGTTGTAAATCCTTTAGGCGGAAGTCGATTGTCTTTTAAAGGAGCAGAAGCTCTTTCTAACACCGTCGTTTTATTCCCGTTCAAATCACCCATTACCATTTCGTAAATTTGTGTTTGATTGGATGAGTTGATGAAATCATGATGGATCTCAAATGGAGTAGCAATATTTTTTACTTCAAAATCATTGTCGAAAATTCCACTGGAGAATAATGTGTCTCCGTTTGCTTTTAAAGCGACAAATTGCACTACGGCTCTTCGCGAAGGATATCCACTCGGAAATTTATGTCCCGCTTTGTTTTTTAATCGGACGCTGAAATAAGCAGTATCATTCAATACAGAATCATACTGACTAATTAAATCTAAAGTCTGAAATTTTAATAATTCTGTATTTACTTTCAGTGTCGAATCAAATCTACTGTCAAGCGCAGAAACTCCTAAGCTCACTTTGTTGTCTTTAATCAATTGCACCATGAAATTGTTAGCTCCAGAAAACGTATGTAAGTTAAAAGGAGTTCTTCCCGGAAGCGCAGTATACCCATTGGCAATCTTGATGGGATCTTCAATTTTTGGCATGTGGCACGTTTGACAAGTAGCCATTTCTACCAATGGATAATCAGAATTTAAGTATTCATGATAAGTAGCTTGTTCTACAAAAGTAGTTCCTGTAGGTACGCCACTTAAATCAACGGTATTCGAAATAAGAGTATGACAAGGTGAACAAGTTTTGCTTTCACTAATATGGGGGCTATACGCAGGCGTTAGTCCTACATACAATTGCATTGGCCCCACCATCGGTGTGGTGAAGGGTCCATAAACTACTCGATTGGTATCATAAGGAAGATGTCCTGAGAAGAGTGCGCCTAAGCTTGATGAGTCTTTCACGCTATGACACCCATTGCAAGAAACTCCTGATTTCCCCAACGAATCGATGCTAAGATCAGCTAACGTATAATGAGGTTGACCTTTGTAAAAAGCAGTGTAATGTCCAAGTGGAGCATGACACTTAGTGCATAGCGTTTGTAATTCTAAGGAGTTTGCTGGATTCACTAATATTTCGTGACTCACTTTTGCTTTCCAAAAAGGATCTACAGCGGATAAGGCCATCATACTTGTTTCCCAATCATCATACAAATTCACATCCATTCCGTTGGCATCTACATTGGCCAATCCTAATGAATCAAATCCATGACAACCTTTGCAGTTTTGTGGAATAGAAAAATATTGACCAGAATCAAGGGGTGGCATAAAATGCGCTTTGAAGAAAGAAATTTCTTCAGCAGAATGAAATGCCTCATGCGTATTACCCACAAATGCTGATCGTAAAAACAAGATCACTGTCATCACTAGGAAGAGAACCGTAAATTTATTTTTCATTTTGGATGGCCAAAAAAGTGACTTGTGTGGAGTACTTTTTCGTACGTCCAAATTATGAGAAATTTATTTAACCACCAAATGATAAATAAGGATATTCATCCCTCAAAAGGATGTCATTTTAGTTAGCCGTAGCTCGCAAGTATTGTATGATCAATAGCGTAGCTCTTTGAGACAAAAAGTGGTTTTAATTCCAACTCTTCCAGTTATGCTTATCCATGGTTTTTACAGCATTTACCAAGAGGTCGATGCAGTTCTGGATATCCGTTTTGTCAGCCATTTCAATAACTTGATGGATATGTCGTGTTGGTATACTAATCGCACCCGCAATAGAGCCCGTTTTCCCATTTCGCTGAATTCCGGCAGTATCCGTTCCACCCGCAGGAAGAATTTCGGGCTGCCATTTAATTTTATTTTTATCAGCTGTATTTTTCAAAAATTCAACCATGCGCGTATCGCAAATCGTACTCGAATCCATGATTTTTATGCCGGCTCCTTTGCCAAGTTCTGTCACCATCTCGTGTGGACGAGCTCCAGGTGTGTCAAAAGCAATGGTAGTATCGATATTGATTCCAAAATCAGGTTCTATATGATGCGCTGCTACAGATGCTCCGCGTAAACCTACTTCTTCCTGTACCGTGAAGCTGGCGTAAAAATCATACGGAATCTTTCCTTTCAGCTTTCGTAATGCTTCAATCAAAATAAAAACAGAAACTCTATTGTCAATCGATTTGCAATTCACACAATTGCCCATCTCTATCATTTCACGCTGACGTGTTACTGGATTTCCAATCGAAATTATTTTCTCCACCTTCGCCTTTGGCAGACCTAAATCAATATAAAAATCGGTGAGTTGAGGAGCTTTATTTTTCTCTTCTGGACTCATCAAATGAATCGGTTTTGAACCCATCACGCCAATCAAATCTTCTTTTCCATGCACAATCACACGTTGAGCGGTGAGTGTTTTGGGATCAAATCCACCCAATGTATGAAAGCGTAAAAATCCTTTGTCATCAATATGAGTAACGATGAATCCAATCTCATCCATATGAGCCGCCGCCATGATTTTCATCTTGCTTTGCCCTTTCTTAAGACCAATCAAGTTTCCCATTTTGTCGATTGAAACTTCGTCACATAATGGCTTTATTTCTTTTAAAATAAGATCTCTTACTTTGGATTCATGACCAGGAGCGCCTGGTGTTTCACAAATTAATTTTAATAATGCTAAATTCATATACCGGTAAATTTATGAGTACTAAATTAGATTAAATTTATGAATTGATAGAGTAGTCTTAATATCGTTCTAGAAGTTTTCTAGTGGATTTTTCAAAGAAAGAACACAACGCACCCTTAAATCTTCGTGAGTTTAATCGTGTTTGCCGTTGATCGAGAATGTAATGGAGTGCTTGCAACATGAATGATGTAATCACCTTCATTGATAAAATTCAGCTCCTCTAAATATTTTTTGGTATCAGCAACCGTATCATCTGAACTTTCATATTTATCATAGTAAAATCCACGAATCCCCCACACCAAATTTAGGGTGTTGAGAATGGGTAGATTATCTGTGAAAACATAAATTGGTGTCTTAGGACGTTGCGCTGCAATTTTAAATGCCGTCATTCCCGAGTGAGTCATGGTAACGATAGCACTGGCATGGGTTTGCTTCGCCATCAAAGCAGCGATGTAACAAATGTTTTCAGGGATGAAGTTTGGAGAATCTTTTGCAGGCGCATGTTCTCTAAAAAATATCACATCTTGATCTTCAATTTCCCTGATGATTTTTTGCATCGCTTCCACAGTTCCAACCGGAAATACACCAACTGATGTTTCTGCACTTAACATCAAAGCATCGGCA
The DNA here is from genome assembly GCA_031421935.1 of Bacteroidota bacterium. Classification (GTDB taxonomy): domain Bacteria; phylum Bacteroidota; class Bacteroidia; order AKYH767-A; family OLB10; genus JAJTFW01. The sequence continues at coordinate 6,957 of JANOPQ010000061.1, forward strand.
CCATCAAATACAGCATTTCCAACGTCGTTCGCTTCTGCACGCGTTGGACGATAACTGGTAATCATGCTCTCCATCATTTGTGTAGCAATGATCACGGGCTTGGCGGCTTGATTGCATTTTTTTACGATGGCTTTTTGAATCACTGGTACTTTTTCCATCGCCATCTCTACTCCTAAATCGCCACGTGCAACCATAATACCATCGCTTACAGCAATAATAGCATCAATATTTTTTACCGCTTCTGGTTTTTCAATTTTAGCGATGACTCGCGTTCTGCTATTGGCTTCTTTAATAATATTTTTTAGTTCAATAACATCTTCCGGCTTTCGCACAAACGAAAGTCCAATCCATTCCACATTATTTTCCAAGGCAAAAGCTAAATCTTTTCGATCTTTTGCAGTTAAGCTGGGAAGCGAAATGATGGTGTTGGGTAAATTGACTCCTTTGCGTGAAGAGAGTGGACCGCCATTAATGACTTTCGTTTTCACCCTTTCATCGGCTAAAATTTCAATCACTTGCAATTCGATTTTTCCATCATCTACCAATACCATATCGCCTACATTCACGTCATTGAAAAAGTTAGGGTACTTAATAAATACTTCCTTGCTAGAACCAGGAACTTCTCTATGATTTAAAAGAAGTTCATCACCATTTTTCAAAACGATATCTTTCTCTTCTAAATCGCCAATTCGAATTTTAGGTCCTTGCAAGTCGAATAATATGGCGACATGCGACTTCAACTTCGCATTCAATTCACGAATCGTTGTGATGGCTTTTTGCATCAATACATGATCACCATGTGATCCATTAATTCGGCATACATCCATTCCGGCTAAAATCATTTTTTCTAAAATAACTTCATTCAAACTGGCAGGGCCAATCGTTGCAATAATCTTGGTGCGTGTATTTGTTTTATAATTCATTTTACGGGTGGTAATTTAGGCAGCGTATCATCTGCTTCAAAAATTGGTTCAAGCACTAAAAAATTTTCTGCCGACTTAATTTCGGTCGGATCCATTTCTTGGGCGCTGCTTATAATTTTTATGCTTAAAATATTATTTAAAACCTGATCAACATCAGTATAACGACTTACATTTTTAATAACAAAAAAGTAGTCGACTTGTTTCAATTCAGGAATAAATAAATTGTTAGGTGTTTTATTGGTGATTAAATAAATTTCTTCCTCATCCTCTGTCAAAAATAAAAAATAGGGGAAATGACTTGTGGTTCCTTTTTTGCCCATCTTCATTTCCAAATCTAGTTTTTTCTCCAAGCTGTAGCCCAACGTATTATTCAACTCAGCGCAAAGTTTATAATCTCGATAGGCGCAATAAATGGCAATCACCACAAAATCAAAATCGGGTGTAAAATCCAGGGTATGGGTTTGTTTCTTAGCCACGCATCAAAAGTAAAGGCAAGAAATGGATTTTAGGACGAATTCTTCGTTTAATTTTTTTAGTTTCGTAGTAATTGGGCTCCGTATCGGGGTTAGCTTCTAGCTTCAAGCCGCTAGCTTCTAGCTTCTATTTTTTTTAGGGGATAAGTGATTGTACTTCGAAAACAAGATTCGTTGCGACCGTTGCGTTTAAAAAGCTATAGAATTTCAAAAAAAGCTAGCATTTCGCAAAAGTTTCGCATTTCGCATTTCGTGATCATTCGCTCCCGATAGCTATCGGGATCGCGTTTTTCATTTCGTGTTCTTTCGCATTTCGTGTTTATTCGAATTTCGCGTCTTTAATAATTTCGTACCCAGAAAGATTTCTTTGCTACTTTCGCACCATGATTCTCGGAGACGAATATTTTATGCGAGCAGCTTTGGCCGAAGCCAAGGAAGCCTTGTTACAAGATGAAGTTCCCATCGGTGCAGTAATTGTTGCCAATGGTCAAATCATCGCACGCGGACACAACATGGTTGAAAAGTTGAATGACGTAACCGCACATGCTGAAATGATGGCGTTTACTTCTGCGTCAGAAAATTTAGGCGGAAAATATTTAAAAGATTGTACTTTGTATGTTACTCTCGAGCCTTGCATAATGTGCGCCGGTGCTTCTTTTTGGACACAAATTACTCGAATTGTTTATGGCGCTTCCGACGAGAAACGTGGCTTTTTACAAATTTCATCTGCAAAAAAAATACTCCACCCAACCACCGAAGTGCAAGGAGGAGTACTCGAATCCGAATGCTCGGAAATATTGAAATCTTATTTTAAGACGAAGCGTTAAACGTTGATCGCTTGAAGTACTTGTAACGTTAAAGGCTTGTTTAAGAATTTTCGCACGTACGGATTTTTGTTTGCACGATTCAAATCCTTAAAACTTTCAGAAGTAGAAAGCATCACTACCTTCATCTGCATACGTTGATCTTCAGGTAATTTTTCAAAGGCTTCTAAAAACTGAAATCCATCCATTTGTGGCATCATGATATCTAAAAAGATAACATCAGGCCATTTGTCTTTGGAAGTCGTCTTTAAAAAATCCATCGCCTCAGTGGCTTCCTGATAGGTAATTACGTTCTCCGCAAATTCGTTCGTCTCGATGAGTTTTTTATTGATGAAATTGTCTAAGGAATTATCATCAATCAACATGGCTGTTGTGTACTTCGCCTTCCCGCTCTTCGTTTTCTGCGACCCACTTTCGTGTGTCATTGTCTGACTGCTCATAGTTTAATTTGTCTTCTGTGTAATTTTTTGTTTTGTGGTTAGTGTTTATAGAAGGCTTGATATGGATTAAAACGCAAATCAAGTCCTGTGGTTGATCTAAAATTTCAATTCCCTTACATGCTTCTTGCAAAATGTCTTGCAAATCTTACATTAGCCGCTTTGGGAAACTCTTTTTCAGAGGGAAACCCATAAAATAGGAACAGTCGGCCCTAGGCCAACTGCTCCATCCAAACCAACCAACAGCCTAACAGATCTTTCACCCTGATGGGTAATCGTTCATTTAACGATTTCTCCATCAATTATGCAATAGATTTTACTATTGCATAAAAAGGGTTAACCTGCCATCCGAAGCTTTTGTTGAACCGCTTCCGGCACCATGCTTTCTACATGGTAACCGTAGAGGCCAATATATCCTGCTTCTGGGAAGGGGACCATATCAAACCAGATATTTAATCCACTAAAAGCCACCTTGCACCCGCTCGGATTTGTATCATTAAGAGATTGGGTAATCTCGGGGTATGCATTGAGCACATTGTCGGGAATTTTACTTCCTTTTCGAACTTTCCACTCACTGAGTAGAGGGAGGGCCGTCAAATTAGAATCCAATAATCGCATGTCATATCCTATGCGTATTACTGGAAAGGCATCCTGCATGTCATTTGTTGATTTGTTTTCTTTTTTCATTTTGTTGTGAATGATTACTCCACAATGATACCCCAAAGGTTACGCCCATAGTGATGAATTTTAGATGGAAACTTACAATAGGTTATGTGAATCGCCTCGACCTTCGTACCTTTGTGCCAGATTTAAAAAAAATTAACTAAGATGCCATATCCAGAACAATTATGCGCTCCCATGCGCAATGAACTCACTAGTATTGGATTCGTTGAATTAAAAGATGCTCAGTCAGTAGATACATTACTTCCTAATTCAAAGGGAGTTTCTCTTGTAGTGATGAACTCTGTTTGCGGTTGTGCAGCGGGTGCAGCACGTCCAGGAGTACGACTGTCATTAGCGAATACAGAGGTAAAACCCGATCATTTATTCTGTGTCTTCGCAGGTCAAGATGTTGACGCTGCTGCGCAGGTTCGTAAGTACTTAGCTCCATTTCCACCGTCGTCTCCTTGCATTGCTTTGTTTAAAGATGGTAAATTGGTGCATATGATTGAACGTCATCATATTGAAGGTCATTCAGCAGAGATGATTGCTGAAAATTTAGTGGCCTCATTTGATGAGTTTTGTAGCGTGAAAGCGTAAACCAATCCCAAAAATCTTACAAAAAGGCGGTCTAATGAGGCCGTCTTTTTTTTTGTTTAGATGGATGATTTGAAAAATAAACTATTTGCGCTTCCCTTAAAATTACTTTTCAATCATCATTTTTTTGAGAAAGGGCATCTTCCTTCCTTTTGAAGCGTCCCAAAAATTAAATCTTTAACTTGATCACGAAGTGCATTCGCATCATTCTCTGTTAATCCTATAGTTGAAATAGAAGGATGTACTACGATTCGAGATAGTCCAGGACGCAATAAAAACTTTTGACCATTTCGATCTGGGAAAATACACCAGTTGTCGAGGAAAGTGATGGGTACAATGGGCACTTGCATTTCTATAGCTAATTTAAACGCACCGTTTTTAAAAGGTCCTAATTCAGGAGAACAATCTGGAATCGTAGCCTCTGGGAAAATAGCCAAGCTGATTCCTTTCTGTAAATCTTTTCGAGCTCTTTTATAAGCCTTATGCGAATCTTTGATGCTACTTCGATCTACTGAAATATTCATGTTCTTGAAAAAAATATTGAAGAGTGGAACATTTCTTAGCTCTGCCTTACCCATAAAGTGAAAATAATTTGGAAAGGCAATATTCGCAGTTAGAATATCGAGATAGGAGCTATGATTAGGAGTAAGAATATAGGCTTGATTAGGATCAATCTTTCCTTCATTGCGAATGGTATAAAAAATACCAGTAGAGAAGAGAATGCAATGTGCCCATACTTTTTTTAATCGGAAAGCATACTTAAACCAATCTTCTCGGCTTAGTAAAATGAGAAAGATGGGATATAAAGGAAGAAAAAACAAGAGTCCGCTTAAAAAGAACCAGACACACCAGATTCTCCGTAAAAGGAATGAGATATATTTCACTTTGCAAAGATACCAAAGTATTCTTCTTTTATTTTCACACCATGGTTCGTCTCTTCATAAAGCGTGGTTACAGTGGATGGGTTGCTCGGTTGCTGTCATTCACAAGCAGTGAAAGAGCCAAGGGTTGGGAAAAGAAACATCCTAAAATTTTTCGCTTTATTGTTTTGCGTTTTGATCCTCAGCATTTTCGGGGGTTACCGCTTACGTTCTTAATGATTGGTATTTTGCTAAATGCTTTTATTTTATCGAATGTCGCAGAGGAACTTTTTGAACTTTCAAGGCTATCGAACATTGATAAAGCATTGGCGAAGTATTTTTTTACGCATAGGAATGAGCAAGTTGCGCAAGGTGTCTATTTCTTCACGCAAATGGGAAGTTTTCCGATTGTAGCCAGTGTAATGCTGATTTTTGCAGGATTAATGTTATGGAGAAAGCGTTACCATTCTTTGATCTCATCTTTCGCGGCTTTATCAGCGAGTACATTGACAGCCTACGCCGGTAAATGGTATTATCAGTTACCCCGACCCATAGGGTTGGCTTGGTATGAGGAGTTTTCCTACTCTTTCCCCAGTGGACACGCTACGGTGGCAATGGCTTTTTATGGGTTTTTGTTTTATCTCCTCTTGATGTATTTGACATCTGCTCGAATGAAGTATTTCATTTTTTGCATCGCCCTACTTTTTATTCTAGGGATGGGATTTTCTAGAGTGTATTTATGCGTTCATTACGTCAGTGATGTATTGGTGGGATTTGCTATTGGATTTGTTTGGTTGATTTTTGCAATCGCACTACTTAGTTGGCTGGATTTTAGAAAGGAAATTCGTTTTGAAAACTGAGAATCGCTTATCTTCGCAGTCTTATGGAAACTGTAGTTAGTGGTATTCGCAGCACCGGAAATCTGCATCTTGGAAATTATTTTGGCGCAATGAAAAATTTTCTGCGTATGCAAGAGGAGAATCAATGTTATTTCTTCATCGCCGATTATCACTCACTCACTACGCATCCGAAGCCGCAAGATTTGCGTCAAAATGTTCGTCAGGTTTTAGCAGAGTATTTAGCCTGTGGATTGGATCCCGAAAAATGTACGCTCTACGTGCAAAGTGATGTTCCTGAAGTGACCGAATTGTATTTGCTGCTAAACATGCATGCTTACATGGGGGAGTTGGAACGCGCTACTACATTCAAAGAAAAAGCAAGAAAGCAACCCGATAATATCAACGCCGGATTATTAACGTATCCAGTATTAATGGCTGCCGATATTTTATTGCATAGAGCGTCTAAAGTTCCTGTAGGAAAAGATCAGGAACAACATTTAGAGATGACACGTCAATTTGGAAATCGTTTTAACCGCATGTATGAAGTCGATTATTTTCCCGAGCCGCAAGCGTTTAATTTCGGTGTGCAGTTAGTTAAAGTACCAGGGTTAGATGGGACTGGGAAGATGGGCAAATCAGAAGGAGAAGGCAATGCCGTTTTTCTTTTTGATACCGACGAGGCTTTAAAGAAAAAAGTGATGCGTGCAGTGTCCGATGCTGGTCCTTCAGAGCCTAACAGCCAGAAACCAGAAGCGATACAAAATCTTTTTACCTTGATGGATTTAGTTTCTACCAAGGATACTTTGCAATTTTTTGAAGATGCATTTAATAATTGCACCATTCGTTATGGCGATATGAAGAAGCAATTAGCCGAAGATATGATCGTTTTTGTGAGTCCAATAAGAAGCCAAATCACCGAAATCTTAAAAGACGAATCGTTATTAACGAATGTGATGAAAAGGGGAAAAGAAAAAGCCCAAGCTTCAGCACAAAAAACGGTGAGCGAGGTAAGAGAAATAATGGGGATAAGATATTAGATGTTGGATGTTGGATGTTAGACTTTAGATATTAGACTTTAGATATTATGATTTTTGATTTTTGTAGCAACATAGAAGCTGTCAGTGCCTGAAATACGTTGACCGGTTTTGAAGACATTTAAACCTTTAAAACCATAAGAAATGGCAACGAAACAACAGTTCACATTAAGTCAAGAAGAGCGCCGCAGAAGGGTGTTCAGTGACGAATTCAAGAAGAAAA
>JANOPQ010000062.1:0-12862 GCA_031421935.1 Bacteroidota bacterium
GCGTTCAGAAGTGAAATTACTAGTATTGTAATCAAAGCCATGGATAGTGTTAGCGAGTATTCAAGAGAACTTGCTAATCCGATTATAGCGTTGCTTTCGGAGAAATCATAGGAATCAAATGGTACATTATTTTTTCACAGAATTACCGAGGAATTGTTTAGAAGGTTTTGTTGTGAATGCCAACTGAGATAACCAAATAATCAAGTTTTATTCTAGGTTCTACCTTCCTCGCATTCCCAAAATTTCCGATATTCACAAACGAGAATTTAATATTTTAGAGATTTATGAATCAAGCAGTACATAATAAGTCGATTTCTTTTATTTGGTCAAACGCAGATGATTGTTTACGAGATATTTACGTTAGTGGGAAGTACCGCGATGTGATTTTATCAATGGTAGTTCTTCGTAGACTCGATGCCTTGCTTGAACTTACTAAGGAAGCAGTATTGGAGGAATTGGTGTTCCAAAAGGAAGAAGCAAAGTATATAGAGTTGGACGAAAATGGGTTGAGACAAGCTATCGGATTTGTGTTTTATAATACGAGCGAATGGACTTTGCAACGCTTAAATGAAACAAAAACCAATAACTAACAAATTCTTCAAGCCACATATGTCCACCGATAAACAGCAACTCGAACAAAAACTCTGGAGCATAGCCGATACCCTGCGTGGTAAAATGGATGCTGATGACTTTCGCGACTATATCCTTGGCTTTATCTTTTATAAATACCTCAGCGAAAAGATGCATACCTATGCCAATGCCATCTTAAAACCCGATAAAATTACTTACGACCAGGTAGAAAAACACAAAGACAAAAAAGCATTATTGTCTGCCATTAAAGACGAAGCTCTCGATAAACTAGGCTATTTCTTATTGCCATCAGAACTTTTCAGTGAGATGGCGAGACGCGGCAACGCCGATGGCAAAAGCAAATTCATACTAGATGATTTATCCAAAGTCCTTACCCATATTGAGCAAAGCACCATGGGTAGTGAAAGCGAAGAAGATTTTGGAAATTTGTTTGAAGACCTCGACCTCACCAGCAGCAAGCTTGGTAAAACCGAGACCGCCAAAAACGAATTGATTGTTAAAGTGCTATCCCATTTAAATGAAATTGATTTCGATTTAGAAAATACCGAAAGCGATGTATTGGGCGATGCCTACGAATACCTCATTGGAAAATTTGCGAGCGGTGCCGGTAAAAAGGCAGGCGAGTTTTATACACCGCAGCAAGTAAGTAGCGTGTTGGCGCGATTGGTTACTGTGGGTAAAACCAAATTGAAAAGTGTGTACGACCCCACCTGTGGCTCAGGCTCATTGTTGTTGCGTGTGGCTAAAGAAGTAAAAGAAGTGGGCGGATTCTTCGGACAGGAGAGCAATCCCACCACTTTCAACTTGTGCCGCATGAACATGATTATGCACGATGTGCATTACAAAAAGTTTGACATTAAAAATGATGATACCCTCGAGCGCCCACAGCATATTGATCAACGCTTCGAAGCCATTGTCGCCAACCCGCCTTTCTCGGCAGAGTGGAGTGCCAGCCCTTTATTTATGAGTGATGACCGCTATGCACCTTACGGACGTTTAGCCCCTAAGGGCACAGCCGACTTTGCTTTTGTGCAACACATGATTCACCAACTGGCCGACAATGGCACCATGGCCTGTGTATTGCCGCACGGTGTATTGTTCCGTGGTGGTGCCGAAGGACATATTCGCGAATATTTGATAAAAGATAAGAACCAGTTGGATGCCGTCATTGGTTTGCCTGCCAACATCTTTTACGGAACTAGTATTCCTACTTGTATTTTAGTGTTAAAGAAAAAGCGTGAACACAAAGACAACGTATTTTTCATTGATGCCAGCCAACATTTTGAAAAAGTAAAAACGCAAAACGTATTGCGGCCCGATGACATTAACAAAATAGTTAGCACCTACAAAGCCCGCATAGCCGAAGACAAGTACAGTTACGTAGCGCCTCTCAGAGAAATAGCCGAGAACGATTACAACCTGAACATACCCCGCTATGTAGATACTTTTGAAGAAGAAGAGGCAGTGAACTTAAAATCAGTCTCTAAAGAACTCCGCACGGTGGCTGAGGCTATCGAAGCCACTGACAAAGAAATTGCGAAGTACTGTAAGGAATTAGGAATTGATACGCCGTTTTAAAATAGATGGTTATGGCTAAAAATAAAACCATTAACGTAAAAGGTACGCAAATAACAATAATTAATGAAGGGAAGCATGATTTCATTTCTCTTACGGACATGCTTAAAGCCAAGGATGGTGACTTTTTTATTTCCGATTGGCTTCGAAATCGGAACACCGTAGAATTCCTGGGAATTTGGGAGAGCGTTTACAACCCAGATTTTAATTATGGCGAATTCGCCATAATTAAAAGTCAAGCAGGATTGAACAGTTTTGCGACGACATCAAAAAATGGGATTGAAGCAATACATGCCTTAGTTGAGGTTTCCAAATCGAAGACTTTTAACAAATTGGTTTAGATATAGAAATCATGAGTAAAAAGAATAAAATTATCCTTGTTCAAAATATTCCGGTATCCATAATTACCGAGAATGAAAATGACTTTATCTGCCTCACAGATATGGCAAAGGCCAAGGAAGGTGAAGCTCGTGCTGCCGATATCATAAAGAACTGGATCAGAACCAGAACTACACTTGAGTTTTTAGGGACATGGGAAGAAATGTATAATCCTAATTTTAAAGTGGTCGAATTTGACCACTTTAAAATGCAAGCGGGTCTTCCTTCATTTGTTTTAAGCCCTGGCCAATGGGTTGATAAAACAAATGCAATTGGGATTTATGTTAATTCTGGGAGGTATGGTGGCACATACGCCCATAAAGACATAGCGTTTGAATTCGGTTCGGCTATCAGTTCGGTTTTTAAACTCTATCTGATCAAAGAATTTCAACGATTAAAGGAAGAAGAAAATGATCGATTAAAATTAAACTGGAATTTGCAGCGTACTTTGGCAAAAGTGAATTACCAAATTCATACGGATGCTATAAAAGAAAATTTAATTCCTCACGCACTTTCAAAAGAAAAAATTAATTTTATTTATGTTGATGAAGCCGACATGCTAAATATGGCTTTATTTGGTATTACGGCCAAACAATGGCGAGCTACTCACCCAAAAGCAAAAGGTAATATTAGAGATGAAGCCAGCATAGAACAATTGGTGGTACTTTCCAATATGGAAAGCATCAACTCCGTTTTAATACACCAAGGCTTGCCTCAAAACGAACGTATCAAACAATTAAATCATATTGCCATTACTCAAATGAAATCATTGGTAGGAAATAAAAACATTCAAAAGCTAAACGCAAAGAAATGAGCGCTACCATAAAACTTACCGAAAAGAAAAAAGCACTTGCGCCTAAATTGAGGTTTAAGGAGTTTGAAAAGGAATGGGATACCCAAAAACTTTTAAGTTTTATAAATTTTATTTCTGGTTACGCCTTCAATAGTGCAGAAATGAAAAGTGCAAAAAGTAAATATCAACTTATCAAAATGTCTAATGTCTATAAAAGTGAATTAGACCTGGATAGAAGTCCCTCTTACTGGGATGAAATAGACAATAAACTTGAAAAGTTTTTATTAAGAAGGAATGATATTATATTAACGCTTACAGGAACTGTTGGAAAACAAGATTATGGTTATTCTGTTATAATTCCCGAAGACAATAAATTCCTTTTAAATCAACGATTAGTTTGTTTGCGATATATACCTAATAAAAGTGAAGGTAATTTTATTAATAATCTCATTAAAACTTCTCGATTTTACTATTTGTTTTTTGGAGAATCAAAGGGTGGAACTGGTAATCAAACAAATGTTGGAAGTGAAGATTTAAAAAACATAAGGTTAAACATCCCCACCCTCCCCGAACAACAAAAAATCGCCTCCTTTTTATCGGCCATCGATGAAAAGATTCAGCAGCTCACGCGCAAAAAGGAATTACTGGAGCAATACAAGAAAGGTGTGATGCAGCAAGTGTTTTCTGGTAAGCTGAGGTTTAAGAGCAACGAGGGGAAAGCTTTTCCTAAGTGGGATGAGAAGAGGTTGGGGGAGGTGGCGGATATTATAGGAGGAGGTACTCCAGATACATTGATCCCTGAATATTGGGATGGAGATATTCAATGGTATACACCGACTGAAATTTCAGAAAGGTTTGTCTCAAAAAGTAAGAGAATGATTAGTAAACTCGGTCTTGAAAAATCATCTGCGAAATTATTGCCCATTGGAACTATACTATTTACGAGCAGAGCAACGATTGCGGAATTAAGTTTTTCAAAGGAAGAGTGTACGACTAATCAAGGGTTTCAATCAATGATTGTAAATAGTGATAACAATTCTGAATTCATCTTTTACTGGATTAAAAATAATAAGAAAGCTTTTATAAGGAAATCTCAAGGTTCTACATTTTTAGAGATAAGTAAAACTGAGATTGTAAAGATTAAAATTCTTTCGCCCTGTCTTGAAGAACAACAAAAAATAGGCAACTATTTATCCAGCATCGATAACAAAATAGAAAGTGTAAATAAACAAATTAGCGATACGCAAATATTTAAAAAAGGCTTATTACAGCAGATGTTTGTTTAAAAACAAGAAAATGTTAAAATTCATTTTGAGTTATAAAAATTTGCGTACATTTGCATCAACAGTACTCGCCACGCTACCCATTAAGATCAGCGTCCCAGGGCGAGTCTTTTGCTTTTTATTCATTTCACTTTTGTTACTAGATACTTTTAAACCAAATTCTTATGATTTATTCTAAAGAAGCGTTTTCAATAGACGAACATATTGAACAACTAAGAAGCCGTGGGCTTCAAATTAATGATCCTGATTTGGCGGCTCATTATTTAGGACATGTAAGTTACTATCGATTAGCCGGTTATTGGCTTCCGATGCAAGCGGATAAAGAAAAACACATCTTTAAGCCAAACAGCAAGTTTGAAGATGTTGTAAGCTTATACAATTTTGATAGGGAATTACGGATCTTGCTTTTTGATGTAATTGAAAAAATTGAAATTAGTTTACGTACCAAATTAATCTATCACCTCTCTCATGAATTTGATGCTTGGTGGTTCCAAAACACCAGTTTGTTTTCTGACACACAGGCATTAGTTAAAACACTTGCCTCCATGCAAGATGAAATTGATCGATCAAAAGATATTTTTATAAGAGAACACAAGAAGAAATATAAAGACGACTTACGTTTTCCTCCGTCTTGGAAAACCCTTGAATTAACAAGTTTCGGTGCGTTGTCAAAACTATATGGTAATCTGAAAAATGATATCAAATCGAAAAATACAATTGCAGTAGAATTTGGTGCAGTAAACCATACGTATCTTCCTAGTTGGTTGCAGTCCATTGCTCAAATTAGAAATTACTGCGCGCATCATAGTCGCCTGTGGAATAAAAACTTACCGGGCACACCAAAATTACTATCAAAGCCACCATATTCTTGGGTAAAAAATGTACCATTTCAAACTCAAAAACTATATTTACACCTATGTATCATGCGATACATGTTAAATATTATTGTACCTCAAAATAGATTCAATCAGGAATTAGATGCATTATTAGCAAAATATCCAAGCGTAGATCCTAATGCATTGGATATAAAAATGGGCTGGCAAGAAGATCCACTATGGAGCTAAAACTACAGAATTGAAATCTTGAAAATAATGAATTAGCCATTCATTTGATGGAAAAATTTCAAAACAAATATCGAATACCTTCTGCCCGTCTCCCACATTGGGATTATGGGAATAGTGCCGCGTATTTTATTACCATTTGCACCCATACAATGGAACATTATTTTGGTGAAATTAAAAATGATGAAATGCATTTGAATGAAATTGGGAAATTTGCCGAAGAATTTTGGCTGGAAATCCCCACCCAATTCCCATTTGCGCAATTGGATGTATTTGTGATAATGCCCAATCATATGCATGGGATTTTGATTATTGATAGGGATGAAATGGGGGGCGCGATGGAAATGGCGTCGGCGAATAACGTAGAGATGCGATTAATCGCGTCTCCATCATGCGAATCGTCAAACATAGAAAAGACGCGATTAATCGCGTCTCTACCGGGCGGCATCACCGGCCTGAAAAACCCCATGCTGCACGAAAATATTTCGCGTATTTTACGGTGGTATAAAGGACGATGCACTATTGAAATACATAAAACCCATCCCCATTTCGCATGGCAACCCCGTTTTCATGATCATGTAATTCGTGATGAAAAAGCGATGGATCGCATCCGAAATTATATTATCAATAACCCTTACAACTGGAAAAAAGATAAATTTCATTCCTGATGGTAGCCCAATCTGAATTATTGCTGGAAAATAATTTGATCAATCAATTGGTTGGTTTGGGTTATCAATCTGTGAAAATTCATGATGGGGATGCGTTTCTATCAAATCTAAAATCACAATTAGAAAAATTCAATGATATCACCTTTACGGACAAAGAATTTGATGCTATTTTAAATCATCTCGCCAAGGGTGGTGTCTTTGAAAAAGCAAAAACATTACGCGATCGATTTAGTTTCACAAGTGAAAACAAACAAATTATTTATGTTCGCTTTTTTGATGCAGATAATTGGAAGAATAATTTGTATCAAGTCACCAATCAAGTTCAGCAGCAAGGTTCGTTTCTAAATCGTTATGATGTAACACTTTTGGTAAATGGATTGCCCTTGGTGCAAATAGAACTCAAGCGTAGTGGCATTGAAATTAAGGAAGCCTTCAATCAAATTAATCGTTACCAACGTCATTCATTCTGGAGCAATCATGGCTTGTTTCAGTATGTGCAATTGTTTGTCATCAGCAATGGCGTTAATACAAAGTACCTTGCCAATAATCGTCTGCAATCTGTAAAACAAACTTTCTTTTGGGCAGATGAAAACAATCGCAACACCACCGAGCTAAGTGCTTTTGCATCTTCATTTCTGAATACAGATCATTTGGGTAAATTCATTGCGCATTATGTGGTGATGAATGAAACTTTTAAAAACATGATGGTGGTGCGTCCGTATCAATACTTTGCAACCGAGGCCATCATCAAACATGTAAATGCTGGCAATGACAACGGTTACATTTGGCATACCACAGGATCGGGAAAAACCTTAACATCTTTTAAGGCCAGCCAAATCATTATGGATTTGCCGCATGTACACAAAGTAGTGTTTGTGGTCGATCGCAAAGATTTGGATTACCAAACTATGCAGGAGTTCAACAGTTTTAAAAAGGATAGTGTAGATGTAACGAATGATACCCGATCATTGGTCAAACAACTAACTGACGATACCAAACTGGTGCTTACCACCATTCAAAAACTGAACAATGCCATCACCAAAGCTCATTATGAAAATCGACTTGAGCATTTAAAAGACAAGAAAATTGTTTTCATTTTTGATGAGTGTCATCGCAGTCAGTTTGGTGAAACACGCGAGCGGATTACAAACTATTTTCATAAGAGTCAGTTGTTCGGCTTCACAGGCACACCCATCTTTGCCGACAATGCAAACAAAAACGAATTAGGAAAGCGCACTACTAAAGATTTATTCGGCACCTGCTTACATAAATACGTAATCACCGATGCCATCCGCGATCAAAACGTATTGCGCTTTGGTATAGAATACGTTGGAAAATACAAACAAAAAGGAAATACTTTTATTGATATAGATGTCGAGGATATTGACAAAGCCGAAGTATTAAATGATACCAAGCGCTTAGAGAAAATTGCCGATTACATAATTGCTTACCACGGGCAGAAAACATTTAACAAAGAATACTCGGCGCTGTTTGCTACGACTAGCATTGATACACTCATCAAATACTACGAGATTTTTAGAAGAAAAAAGTTGGCAGGAGAGCACGACTTGCGCATTGCAACCATCTTTACATTTGGTACCAACGAAGATGACGATGCTGCAAACGATTCCTTGCCTGATGAAGAGTGGTCGATGGCTGCCGATCCCAAAGCCTATTATAAACCGAGTCACTCCCGCGATAAATTAGAAGAGTTCATAGGCGACTACAATAAGCAATATGAAACTGCATTTTCCACCAAGGATAGCCAGACTTTTGAAAAATACTTTACGGACATCAGCAAGCGATTAAAAGATCGTGAGAAAGAAAGTTTCAACGATGAGAAGGATCGTCTGGATTTAGTGCTTGTTGTAAATATGTTGCTCACCGGTTTTGATGCGAAGAAGGTAAATACACTTTACGTAGATAAGAACTTAAAGTACCATGGGTTGATTCAAGCCTATTCAAGAACCAACCGCATATTGGGTGAACAAAAGTCGCAAGGAAATATTTTATGTTTCCGCAATTTAAAAGCTGCTACCGATACAGCCATTACACTTTTTTCAAACAAAGATGCGATTGAAGAAATCATCCTGCCTACATATGAAGCAATAGCCGAAAAATTTAATGAAGCATTAGAAAATCTGTTTGCGATAGCGCCAACCTATCAAAGTGTAGATGATTTGGAAACCGAAGAACAAGAACTAGCTTTCGTGCAAGCCTTCCGTGCATTACTAAGAGCGAAGAATGTGTTGGCATCCTATACTGATTTCAATTGGGAAGGATTGGGTATAGATGAGCAAACTTTTGAAAACTACAAAAGTAAATACCTTGATTTATACGATAAGGTAAAGAGAGACACCAGCAAACAAAAAACTTCCATTCTTGAAGACATAGATTTTGAACTGGAACTCATTCACCGAGATCTGGTCAATGTTGCCTATATTATTAAATTGCTGGCAAAGCTAAAGCAAAGCAAAACCAGCGAAGCACAGAAGCAAAAAAAGGCCATCATGGATTTGTTGGGCGGCGAAGTAGAGCTAAGAAGCAAACGTGAACTAATCGAAAAGTTCATCGAAGAAAATATTCCGCATATTGATGATGTTGATAACATCCAAGATGAATTTGAAAAATACTGGCAAGAACAAAAAGTATTAGCGCTCGCCAAACTCTGCGAAGCTGAGAATCTGGACAAAGAACAATTTAATGCCCTCATCGAAACCTACATTTTCAGTGGTCAAACTCCGTTGAGGGATGAAGTGTTAAATTGCCTAGGCAATCGACCAAGTATTTTACAAGCACGGGAAATAGGAGAGAGGATCATCAATAAAATGAAAGAATATGTAGAAGTGTTTGTGACGGGGATGGTGGCGTAATATTAATCATTTTATTTGCATCAGTATACAATAGCAATGCAAGATATCGTTATAGAAGATCAATTTGCATTGAATATCCGAACTTATCCTCATTCAAGTATCAATCTAATTGTTATACTCATAACTAAATGAATATTCTAGTTCAACTTCTTGTAATTTTATTTGTTTTTATTAGTTCAGCTAATCAGGCTCAAGAGTTAGTATTACATAAGAAATCTAATCTTAAAAGACAAGTAATTATTGATCTTGAAAGTGACTTGGTAATTATTTCTGGGGATGCTGTTTTTCGTTCTAATGTTGTAAGTTTTACAGATTCTTCTTTATTCATAAAGGTTTCCGAACCTACAGGAATTGATACTTTCCGTATTGTGTGGAGAAACGAACATCGGAAAGATACCGTCTATTATTCAAAAATGGAATACGTAAATAAAGAGTTGTTATTTGCGAATATTGATATGATTAAAATACCAAGATTCAAGAACCAAAAATGGCTAGAGCTTCCATCGTGGTTATTATTTGGAGCAGCATTTAACTTATTAGGATTACCATTTGCTGCTATTATTAATCAAGGTGATTCATTTGATGAATGGGCAAAAGTTGAAGTTAGCCTAATTGTATTATCTGTACCTCCAATTCTCATTGGAATAAGTTTAATAAAGTATGATACAAAAGAGAAATGGAATATTGTAAATCAGAAAAAGATCGTTAAAAACTAAGGATTACCTTTATCTACTTCATCAAATACCATCCCCATCCCATGCCCCAGCCCCCAAACCCCACCAACAAATTTTCCCTAAAAACACTCCTCATTTTCTCGCCCCTTCTAATTTTATACATCATGGTTTTGTTTGGGTTTTTCATTCGACAAAATATACCGTTTGAAGAGCATTTTATGTTTCCTTTGCTTTTTATGGTATTTTTTGTTTTGTTTTTAGTTAAGGTATCGGCCATGACGGGTTTTCTCAAAATGGAAAATTTTTTCGCAGTTGGATTTTTCGTTGTTAATGTTCTTTTATTGTATTTCAATTCATCCATCAAAAGGGGATATGAGGCTACCAATTATGTTGAGAAAAATGAAAAAGAATTATTGACATTGGTGGATCAGTTTCAAAATAGGGGAGTGGATAGCACTTTGCTTGCGAAGACAAAAGAAATGAATATTACTTCTTTTGCATTGATCAATGGAAATTATGATTTCAGATTGTATAAGTTCTTAGGTTATGGATACGGTCTTACTTACACCGATAGTGTTATTATGGGAGTTCCCAACCTAGCACCTAATAAAAGTCCAATCATCAAATGGATAAAGGTGAAAGACCATTGGTATTATTATTCTTACTTTGATTAGGAGGAGGTGCTGCATCCATTTTATTTAGGGCGGTATTTTTTGTAAATTTGTTTATTCAAATACTGACATGAGAACGACCGTAATTAAAAGGCAAGTGGATATTTACTTTCCTTTACTTTCTACAAAGCAACAAACTTTGGTTTTGGAAATGATAAAAAGATTTCTAAATGATGACAAAGATGTAAAGCGAGTTTCTCGTAAGCAGTACAACAAAGAAATTGAGAATGCTTTTGATCGTATGGAACAAGGTATTTCGGTTTCTAAAAAAGATGCACTAAAGGAATTATCTAAATGGTGAAACCAGTTACCTACAAAAAGCAATTAAATTTTAAACTAAATGGATTAATTAGTTTACTAACTTTATGACTTGAGTCAATAAGAAATTTAGATTATAGAGAACGTATTATTAAAACCTATGGACAAAGACACTGCTATCAAGTTATTCGAAGAAAAGCAAGTTCGTTCAGTATGGAATGAAGAGGAAGAGAAATGGTATATATCCATTGTTGATGTGGTTGCGATTCTTACGGAAAGTGTTGACCCAAATGCCTATTGGCGAAAGTTAAAATAACGGCTAAAAGAAGAAGGAAATGAAACCGTGACGAATTGTCACGGTTTGAAAATGGTTGCTCAAGATGGAAAAATGCGAATGACCGATGTAGCGGATACCGAGCAACTTTTCCGTCTCATTCAATCTATAACATTTCCGAAGGCAGAGCCCTTTAAGGGTTGGCTAGCAAAAGTAGGGGCAGAAAGATTAGATTAAATTCAAGATCCTGAACTGAGCATTGACAGAGATTTAGAGAACTACATGAACCTGGGTTATTCTGAAAACTGGATTAACCAAAGGTTGAAAAGTATTGAGATTAGGAAGGAACTCACGGATGAATGGAAGAAACGAGGGTTGAAGGAAGGGCAGCAATTTGCCATGTTTTATGAAAAAGTCTCCCTACTTGTTGAGGGCAAGTTCTGAATTTTTAATGTTAATTCTTAATTCTTATCCCGATAACTATCGGGACTTAATTCTCAACTGGGTTGTTTTGTAGAACTGAAATCTTAAATTATTGAAAATAAACTAAGGATGGATTCGCTGTTGGTTTTGTCAAAAAATGTTATTTAATTTGACCTGTGTTATGTAGAGTATGGGAAAGATC
This sequence comes from Bacteroidota bacterium, assembly GCA_031421935.1. Classification (GTDB taxonomy): domain Bacteria; phylum Bacteroidota; class Bacteroidia; order AKYH767-A; family OLB10; genus JAJTFW01. Next base: position 11,725 of record JANOPQ010000062.1, read on the forward strand.
GAAAATAGAAAGAAAGCAAAAAAGCTAAAGGAAGCTAAGCGAAAAAGAGAGCAGGAAGCTCTTCCTGAAGGAAGTTTTAATGCTGCTAAGATTGCATTGCGTAAAAGAAGCGATGCAAAAGGAGTGATCACCATCGAGAATCACGGTACAATAAAATATTCCGACTTATTAAGCGAATTTGTAAAACCGATTTTAAGTATTGATGATAATTATGATACGTTAAAAAGTAAGTTGTCCCTAGGAGTCCAAGCATGGAATGCAGCAACAATCAGACATCATGATGAGGAATTATTTCAAAAAACAAGGAGTTTACTTGAGGTAATGATGCCTGGTGATGCTGAAATAGTAGAGTTATTTGATGAATTGGTGATTCGTAAGAAAGAAAAATTTGCGAAATTCAACAGAGTGTTTGTAGATTTTGAAGTTAAAAAAAGGCAAGGATTGGAATTTGATTTATCGGTAGCTACAGAGATAATTATAGAAGAATAAATATGAAATTTCCCTCTTTTAAATTGTTAATGAATTTTATTTAGCCCTTTCTTGTTAGGAGCAAAGATCTTGAAAGTATTTTTGATGATAACTAGAATTGTTCAATTGCCTAAAACCAGAAAACGGTTGTATTGAAAATTTAAATAATTTTGTATTGGTTTCCTTGAGTCCATTTTGTCGGTAACCAAGCTTAAGTAGTTCTAAAGATAATATCAAAGAATCTACTTACAAGCTAAATAACTTTATACAAAAATAAATTTTAAAGATATGCCCTTTATAAAAGTTTACATCCATTTTGTTTGGAGCACCAAAAACCGAGTTCCTTATTTAGATTCAAAAGAATTAAGATTGAAAGTCTGGACTCATATGTACGATAATGCCAAGAAGAAAGGAATCTTCATCGATTTTGTAAATGGCTATTCCGATCATTGTCATTGCTTAGTTTCGATGCGAATGAATCAAACCATTATGGACGTCATGAAATTAATCAAAGGGGAATCGTCCTTTTGGATTAATAATCATGGACTAACCAAATACAAGTTTGATTGGCAAGATGAATATTATGCCGTTTCGGTATCTGAATCTGGTATTGAAAGAGTGAGGAATTATATCAAGAATCAAGAAGAACATCATCGGAAGAAAACATTTG
>JANOPQ010000063.1:0-14868 GCA_031421935.1 Bacteroidota bacterium
TAACAATCCATTTAGTATTCCGTTTACCCAGAAAAAGCTAACCGCTCCGCTGATAAAAATTAATCCCTCATAGACTCCAATTTCTTGAATTGCAATATGGCTTTTAGATAACAAGATCCCGGTTAAGAGTAATGCTGTGAAACGAAGTAATTGGAAAATTTGAAATCCCCGAGTGATCGAAATGTTGGCTATTTTATTCATTCGCAAATTTACTTTAGCGCTGGAAGCTTTTTGAAATGAATACGCAACGAATTTCCAATTACAATTACATCCGAAAAGGCCATCGATAAGGAAGCTAACATTGGATTTAGGAATCCAAACGCCGCTAAGGGTATTGCCACCACGTTATAAGCCAAGGCCCAAAATAAATTTTGCTTAATCGTTTTTAATGTCTCTTTTGAAATGGTATAGGCGATCGCTAATCCATCCAATTCATTTTTGCTTAATAAGATGATATCTGCAGTTTGAATAGCAATTTGTGTCCCTGAGTTCACAGCAATTCCCACTGCTGCAATCGCTAAGGCTGGTGCATCGTTTATTCCATCTCCTACCATAGCCGTTTTGCCTAATTTCTGAAATTTCTCAATTACATCCACTTTCATCTGAGGAAGTTGAGAAGAATAAATCTCTTCAATGCCTAAATAATTTCCAATCGATTCACACACTTCAAGTCGATCTCCACTCAATAAAATCGTTTTAATTCCTTGTTCTTTAAAATAGGAAACCATCGACTTCGCATCTTCTCGAACTGGATCTTCAAAATCAATGGTCGCCACCACTTGACTATTGATTGCAACGTAAACTTGATGGCCATGATACTCTGAAATTGCTTCCACAAATTTTTGAGAACCAATTTTGTATTGGTTTCCTTCCTTGTCTTGAGCATTGACGCCATGGCCTGCTACTTCATTTATTTCGATGAAATGTATTGGTAGGTATTTCGAATCTGAAAATTTTTCAGCCAATACTTTTGCAAAGGGATGATTAGAATATTTCTCTAGTATGCTAATCAAAAAATTTACTTTTTCAATGTCTTTGTCAATGTACTTTATATCTTTTACTGAGACTTTTCCTTGTGTCAATGTTCCCGTCTTATCAAAAACAATGTATTTTATTCCACTCAGTTTTTCTAAAGTATCGCCTCCTTTTACCAGTACACCTTTACGAGCCGATCGACCAATTCCAACCGCTACAGCTGTAGGTGTAGCTAATCCCATAGCGCAGGGACAGGAAATAACTAAAACTGCAATACTTCTTAATAAAGATTCAGAAATGAGTAAATTGAAATAAAAATGTGATATCAAAAAAGTGGAAATGGAAATCAGAATAACGACAGGAACAAACCAAGAGCTAACTAGATCACCGAGTCGCTGAATTTCAGGTTTTCTAAGAGCAGAAGTTTTTACAACCTCTATCATTTTACTTAATACAGTATGGCTTCCCGACTCCTGTACAATCACCTTAATGAATCCATTCAAAATTATAGTTCCACTCAACACTTGATCATTTATCGTTTTTTGAACTGGCAAACTTTCTCCTGTCATCATGGATTCATCAATGTCAACTTTCCCTTCGTAGATGAGACCATCAGCAGGAATTTTATCACCTGTATTGACTAGTATTAAATCATTCACTTTAAGCTGATGTGCCAACAGTTCTACAATAGATTCCTTATCTGTTAAGGCATTTTCAATTTTCTTCGCTTGTAGCGGCTGAATTTTGGTAAGATGAGTTAATGCCGATTGGGTCTTTTTTAAACTTCTTTTTTCAATAATATTTCCAAGCAACACAAGCGTTATTATAGTTGCCGCGGTTTCGAAAAATAAATAATTTGAAATTTCAGTCTTACTATAATATAAATACCATGCGATTAATGAATAAATGAAGGCTGAAAAAGAACCTAAGGTAATCAATACATCCATGTTCATATGCCCTGATTTTATTGATCCCCATGCACTTTTTCCAAAATGATTTAATCCGATGATCATCACAGGTAGGGCAGAGACAAACTGAAAGGCAGGTTGATGCAACAAATGAAAAGGAAGAAACATATGGGCCAACAAAGGAAATGTAAAAAGGGCTGAAATAAAGAATCTTATTTCGGTTGAATCCCACTTTCTTTTTTTCGAACTCGGTTCTTCCAACTCCTTATATAACGAAGCTTTATATCCTAAACTGTTAATATCAGAAAGTAATTGATCCAACTGAATTCCTTCAACCATCTCAAACTCAACTTCTCCACTATTGTAATTGATCAAAACATCTTTCAAACCTTTCGACTCCAACTTCCTACTAATGTTTTGCGCACAACTGGCACATGTCATTCCGGAAACTGCGAGTTGTATTTTTTCAGACATGGGGTAAAGTTAACGAGCAAAATTGAACAACGAATAAATTTACAATTCATTTTGCATGAATGTACTTGTTGACTACATTTGCAGCCTTCAAAACGGTGGATGTAGCTCAGTCGGTTAGAGCGCTAGTTTGTGGATCTAGAGGTCGAGGGTTCGATCCCCTCCATTCACCCGATTCCGGAGTTCATTCAGTTGGCTCCGGTTTTTTTATATCTCCTTGTTTTTGAATCTTATATTAAGAAGGAACGATCTTAAAGCGAATTTTCTTTAAATCTGTCGATTTTGTTCAGAAAATACAATTACATTTAGCAAAATAGATTTCTTATTCCATTGCATAGAATTATCTTTGCAATCTTCTAATAAAAATAAATAATGGGAACTACAACGGCACAAACAATTGGTCAAGAGAACTACGAAAAGCAATTATGCGATTGGATAGAGCTTGAAAAAGCAGCCATCGAACTAATTCATATCACAGGATCTTTATGGTTTAACAACTCTGTGGAGTTAATTATTTTTAGAAATCAATTAGTAGATCGAAGTGCAAGTCAGATTTTAAATTTGCATCAATATGCAATTGATATTGTAAAAAAACCAATTTCGGTAATTGATACATTAGCTTTAGCTCGTGAAATCAATGAAATGGATTTAGCTCCATCGCGCATCGATATTGGAAAATTAGCTGCTGAATGGTTAGCTGAAAAGAGCGATTTTAGTAATGATAGTAAAGCTTTTTTGACAAGTAAGATTGGAGGTTTTGTAGGAAAAGATCGTCTTAAAATGATTCCTAGAGATGTGATTCTTTATGGTTTTGGACGCATCGGCCGAATTTTAGCTCGTGAATTAGTAGGTCAAGCTGGAAAAGGCGAGCAGTTACGCCTTCGTGCTATTGTGGTTAGAAAGCGTTCTGATGATGATTTAAGCAAACGTGCCGAATTATTAAGAAACGATTCTGTACACGGACCATTCCCAGGTACAGTAATAGAAGATCTTGAGAAAAGTGCTTTGATTGTAAATGGTCATACGATTTATGTGATTGACGCTAAAAATCCAGAAGATGTTGATTATGCAGCTTTGGGGATTAACAATGCATTGTTAATTGATAATACGGGTGTTTCACGTGACCGAGAAGGACTCAGTAAGCATTTAAAAGCAAAAGGAGTAGATAAGGTATTATTAACAGCTCCAGGTAAAGGTGATATTCCAAATGTGGTGTATGGTGTGAATGAAAAGAATCATGCAGCTGATGAAAAAATATTTTCGGCTGCATCGTGTACGACTAATGCTATCGTTCCTATTTTATCGGTTATTGAGAATGCCCTGGGAATAGAAAGAGGACATATCGAAACGATTCACTCCTATACTAACGACCAAAATTTATTAGATAACTATCACCCTAAGTATCGTCGTGGACGTTCTGCTGCGATGAATATGGTAATTACTGAGACTGGAGCTGATAAAGCGGTTGCTAAAGTTTTACCTGTATTAGAAGGAAAGTTAACCGGCAATGCAGTGCGTGTACCAACCCCTGATGTTTCATTGGCAATCTTAAATCTTACCATGAAAAAAGGCGTAAGTAAAGATGAAGTAAATGATATTTTAAAGGATGGCGCATTGCGTGGAAATTTGATTGAGCAAATTCAATATTCAAATTCAAATGAATTAGTTTCATCTGATTTGATCGGAAATCCTTGCGCTTCCATTGTCGATTCTCCTGCTACCATCGTATCAAAAGATAAAAAAAGTATGGTACTATATATTTGGTATGATAATGAATATGGATACAGTCGACAAGTAGTTCGTTTTGCAAAGTATTTAGCAGACGTTATTCGTTTTACTTATTACTAAATAATATAGGAAAAATAATAAAGGCTGTCGATTTTCGGCAGCCTTTATTATTTTTAGATAGGAGGAATACGATTTTAGATTAATCTCCTAAATATGATTTTAAAATATTATTCTTGCTTTTGTGACGCAGCCGACGCAATGCTTTTTCTTTTATTTGACGAACTCTTTCTCTCGTAATTCCATACTTATCGCCAATTTCTTCTAATGTTAATCCATGTCCAATTCCAATTCCAAAAAATAGTTTTACCACTTCGCATTCTCGTTCACTCAATACACTCAATGACCGCTCAATTTCTTTTCTTAGCGAATCATTGATGAGTTGAACATCAGCACGAGGAGATTCATTATTTTCAATGACATCTAATAAAGTATTATCTTCCCCTTGTATAAAGGGAGCGTCCATTGAAACATGTCTGCCCGAAATTCGAAGTGCATCGGTAATTTTATCCAGCGGCAAATCGGTAAGTTTTGCGATCTCTTCATAGGATGGTTCTCGTTCGTATTCCTGTTCCAGCTTACTAAATGCTTTACTGATTCGACTCAAGGAGCCAATTTGATTTAGCGGGAGTCGCACAATTCGACTTTGCTCTGCAATAGCTTGTAAAATACTTTGGCGGATCCACCAAACAGCGTAGGAAATAAATTTAAATCCTCGGGTTTCATCAAAACGTTTTGCCGATTTAATTAATCCGAGATTACCTTCATTAATAAGATCCGGCAAACTCAACCCTTGGTTTTGATATTGCTTAGCCACGGAAACTACAAAACGTAAATTTGCACGTGTTAATTTATCAAAAGCACCTTCATCACCATCTCGAATAAGTCTTGCAAGTCGTACTTCTTCCTCTGCTGGGATCATTGGCTCTTTGCCAATATCTGAAAGATACTTCTCTAAAGAAGCACTTTCCCGGTTGGTAATCGATTTACTAATTTTAAGTTGACGCATCTTAGTGGATTTTAAAAATCTAAAATTTGTCTTGGCTTTTGTGTTAAACAAATATAAGTGAAAAAAATAACAAACAACCAAATCATAATTAAAAAAAAGGACGCCGTTAAGCGTCCTTCTAATTTTCATTGGCATCAAATTACATGCCGAATCCGTAGTAAGCTCTCATTCCATTGGGATAAACCCCTTCGATGAGAACTCCTCCTTTTTTATTGTTTAAGTAATCGGTCAATTCTTCAACACTACCAACGGGCTTATTGTCGATGGAAGCAATAATAAAACCTTCTTTTATTCCTGCACTCTTTAGTTTTCCAGTCGACAAATCTTTCACCTTAATCCCTTTAGAAATATTGAGTTTGTCTAATTCAGTGTCAGAAAGTGAAACTAAAGTAGCTCCCAACATTGAAATCGATTCATTCTTTACAACCTTCGTATTTCCGTCTTTATTTCGGAGCGTTACGGCATATACTTTTTCATTTCCACTTCGCATTACGGTTACATCAATTTTATCACCGGGACGATAGCGACCCACTTGTTCTTGCAATTCAGGAGATGATTTTATAGGACTTCCATTAATGGATGTAATTACATCGCCTTCTTTGATTCCAGCAGATTCCGCTGCACCATCTTCAGTAAGTCCGTTTACGTAAACTCCGTGAAGCGATTTAATTTCCTTTTCTTTAGCAAACTCGGAATCCAAATCGCGAATACTTATTCCAATGAAACCTCTTTGTACGGTTCCATATTCCATCAAGTCGTTCACCACTTTTTTCACAATGTTTACTGGGATGGCAAAGGAGTAACCAGAATAAGATCCTGTATTGGATGCAATGGCCGCATTAATTCCAATTAATTCCCCTCTTGTATTTACTAAAGCACCGCCAGAATTTCCAGGATTAACTGCCGCATCTGTTTGAATAAACGATTCAATAGGAAATTTTTGATTGGGAAGAATATGAATATTTCTTGCTTTAGCAGAAATGATTCCAGCCGTTACCGTGGATGTTAAGTTAAATGGATTTCCAACTGCTAACACCCATTCACCCACTTTTACTTGATCTGAATTTCCCCAAGCTGCAAATGGTAAATTCTTCGCTTCCACTTTTAAAAGAGCAAGGTCGGTAGAAGGATCAAGTCCTATTACCTTTGCCTTGTAGGATTCTTTATTATCCAATGTGACATTCACTTCATCACCATTTTCTACTACATGATTATTAGTGACGATATACCCATCTTCCGAAATAATTACTCCAGATCCAGTACTTTGCTGTGGTGGCATCTCTCGCGGATTAGGATTTCCCCAGAAAAAACTGAATGGATCCACCATGTGATTTCCCATACTTTGTCGAGGATATGTAGTGGTGACGTGAACTACAGTTGGAACTGAGGCTTCTGCTGGCAAAATAAAGTCAATAGGTGCAGCACTTAGTCCAGAATAATTTACTTGATGAAACCCATTGTTGGTTTTCATAAAACCAGAATGCCCATTCCGAGTATGATCGTCAAAGTGATTTACAATTCCTGCACCTACCATTCCTGCTGAGAGTGCAAGGGCTACAAATAGAATACTTTTGGTTTTCGAATTCATAATTTTTAGATATTATTTTGAAGACTTAATACGTTTGATAGGGCAAAAATATTTTCTCGAAAATGAATCCTAAATGAATTTAACATTGATTTAACGCTTAATCGAACTGTATTTGAAGACATATTTGATTTATAAAAAACACTAACTTTACAACGATGCAAATGTCATTCAGTAAATACCAAGGAACAGGGAACGACTTTATAATTTTAGATAGTTGGAATTTAGAAATTTCGATTTCTGCTGAACAAATTAAGCTCGCTTGCGATCGAAGATTTGGTATTGGGGCTGATGGTCTGATGATTATTAAAAAGCACCCCTCCTTTGATTTTGAAATGATTTATTATAATGCAGATGGGTTACTCACTTCCATGTGCGGCAATGGAGGACGTTGTTTAGTTCATTTTGCTTTTGGAAAGAAATACATTGGAACTTCCACTCAATTTTTAGCCATTGATGGGGTTCATGAAGCGGATGTTTTGCCTAATCATATTGTTTCACTTAAGATGAATGCTGTTTCTACCATCGAAAAAAGAAACAATGATTTTTATTTGAATACTGGATCTCCACATTTTGTTTCGAAAGTAGATGAGATTAATTCGTTGGATGTAGTGGAAGGTGGAAGAAAAATTCGGTATAATAAAGAATTTAAAAATGAAGGTACCAATGTAAATTTTGTACAAGAGTTAGAAGATGGTATTATGGTTCGCACCTATGAAAGAGGAGTTGAGAATGAAACGTTGAGTTGTGGAACGGGAGTGACCGCCGCTGCATTAGTTGCTGCTGATTTGTTCAATAAAGAAAAAAGAAAAACAGAATCAATAAATATTAAAACATTAGGTGGCGCATTAAAGGTAACTTTCAACCGAAACGAAAATACATTTGACGAGATTCGATTGATTGGACCTGCTATATTTGTGTACGAAGGATCAATAAAATTATGATAAGAGGGAATTCCATATTACTAAGAGCGCTAGAGCCAAAAGATGTAGACTTAATGATGATTTATGAAAACGATCCGGAGGTTTGGCCGGTGAGTGGGACGATCACACCTTATTCGAAGTATACGCTTGAACAATATTATGCCAATGCTACTCAAGATATTTTTGTAGCTAAGCAATTAAGACTAGCCATTGAAATCATCACGGAGGTTCCAGGAATGGAAATGACAATTGGTTATATTGATTTGTTTGACTTCGATCAATTGCATCGACGCGCAGGTGTAGGTATTTTGATTGGAGATAAAGGTCAACGACGTAAAGGTTATGCCACCGAAGCACTTTCTTTATTGGTAAAGCATAGTTTTAATACACTAAACTTACATCAGCTATTTTGTCATATTGACAATCGCAACGAAGGGAGTTTGCGCTTGTTTTCTAAAATTGGATTTAGAACTTGTGGCGTGATGCGAGACTGGCTTGCCTATGATGGAAAATGGCATAATGTAACCGTCCTTCAACTCATCCGACCAACGGTAATTGTATAATATTGAAACAAAGACTTCTTTCTGCAGGGTTGGTACTGACAGTCTTTGCACTGTGCTTTTTGAATTGGTATTGTACCTCATCAGAAAAAAAGAAGGACGAGGAACGTACTACCTATGCAGGATTAAATGACTCTGCCCAGTATGTAGGAATGGAAACTTGTAAAGGTTGCCATTCAGGAGTGCATGAATCTTTTAGTCATACTGGCATGGGTTTGTCCTTTGATGCAGCCAGTAGGAAAAAATCATCAGGCGATTTTTCAGGTTATCCACAAATCTATGATGCCGATAAAAATTTATTTTATCATCCATACTGGAAAGGCGATTCATTGTATTTTAAAGAATACAGAATGGAAGGGAAGGATACGCTTTTTAGTCGGGAAGAAAACATTCGTTATATTGTAGGATCTGGTCAACATACCAACTCACACATCTGGGAAAGCAATGGATATTTATTTCAGGCACCCATGACTTTTTATACGCAGAAAGGAAAATGGGATTTACCACCAGGATTTGAAGATGGAAACAATACACGCTTTGGACGAAAAATTGGATTAGAATGTATGAGTTGTCATAATGCCTATCCAGAATTTGTTCCTGGATCAGAAAACAAATTCAGTCTAGTAAAAAACGGAATCGATTGCGAGCGATGTCACGGACCGGGAAGCATTCACGTAAAAGAAAAGTCATCGGGAATATTAATTGATACTTCTAAATTTATTGATTATTCCATTGTTAATCCTTCTAAACTACCTATAGATTTGCAATTCGATTTATGCCAACGTTGCCATATCCAAGGGAACGTTGTTTTAAATGAAGGAAAATCATTTTTTGATTTTAAACCTGGAATGAAATTGTCGGAGGTAATGAATGTTTTTATGCCGGTTTATAAAGACAACCAAGAGCAACACATCATGGCTTCCCATGCGGAACGGTTAAAAATGAGTAAATGCTTTTTAGTAGTATCAGAAAGAGAAAAAAGTAAAAAATCAGAGAAAGATCTCCATCCATTCAAAAACGGTTTAACGTGCATCACCTGTCACAATCCACATGTTTCGGTGAAAAAAACGGATAAATCCATCTTTAATACAGCTTGTTCAAATTGCCATCAAACTGGTAAAGATCCCTTGTGCACTGAAAAATTGGAGATCAGAAAAATGAGTAATGATAATTGTATAAGTTGTCATATGCCTCAACATGGAGCTTCAGACATTCCGCATGTAAGTGTACATGATCATCGAATTGGAATTCATCATGAAGTGGTAGAAGAACCTAATAAAATAAGAGAGTTCTTGGGAATTGCTTGCATCAATAACGATGAAACCACTGATCAAGTAAAGGCACAAGCTTATATTAATTACGTGGAAAAATTTGGATTGGATAAAAGCTTACTCGATTCTGCCTTAAAGTATGTAAGTGACGATACGCAAGTTTCTTTAGAAAAAAATATTCATCAATTGGTTCAGATCGCTTATTTAAAAGGGAATTCACCTCTCATTGCAACGTACGTTGAGCGTATTCCAAATTTGCTGAAGAAATTAAATAAGCCATCATTAGAAAATAGAGACGCCTGGACATCCTATCGAATCGGAGAATCATATCAAACGATGGGCAATTCAAAAAGTGCGATCCTTTGGTTCAAAAATGCTTATCAATTAGCGCCATTATCTGCAGAGTTTACAAATAAATATGCCAATGAACTGGCTATTACGGGAGATAAATCAAAGGCAAAAGTACTCTTTAATTTGCTCATAAATGAGCATCCTTACTTTTCGCCGGGCTATTGCAACTTGGGTTATTTTATTTTAGCGGTAGAAGGAAATATTAAATTGGCACATTCGTTATTCGATAAAGCGCTGAAATTGGATCCCGATTATGAATTAGCTTTGCTAAATAAAGCCAATGCCTATTTGATGGAAAACAATAAGCCTATGGCGATTCAATCCATTCAGCGCGTGCTGAAAATAAATCCAGCCAATCAACAAGCTATAGCGGCTCTTCAACAGTTAAAATTAAATTGAAAAGTGGCAAAAAAGAAAAGTAAAATGAGTAGAGGAGGAAAGCGTTTCCTACAAGCTTTCGGAGCGGTGATCTTTCTTTCAGCTATAATTTTATGCTGGGGATTGTATCAAAAAATATTTGCCCCCAATGATTTCGACAATAAAAAAGATCAAATTATTTACATTCCCACTGGATCAACTATTGATGATGTTGTGCTTTATTTAAAAGAGGAAGGGTTAGTGGACGACACAGAAGCTTTTAGTTGGGTAGCTCAAAAGATGAATTATTCTTCCAATGTGAAACCTGGAAAGTATCAATTGAAGAATAGAATGAGTAATAAGGAAATTGTTACTTTATTAAGATCAGGAAAGCAAATACCTATTCGATTAACATTTAGCAATCTCAGAACTAGTTACGATTTAGCAGGAGCCGTAGGAGGCAAAATTGAAGCAGATTCTGCATCGATCGCTTATCTTTTTAAAGACAAAGCGTATTTGAAAAAATATGGTTTGACTGAAGAAAATAGTTTATGCTTGATGATTCCAAATACTTATGAATTTAAGTGGAATACTTCTGCCGAAGAATTTTTCGAACGAATGAGTGTCGAGTATAAAAAGTTTTGGACTGCGCAACGAAAAGCAAAAGCTAAAAACATAGGGTTGACTCAAACACAAGTATGTGTTTTGGCATCCATCGTAGATAAGGAAACTCGAAAAAATGATGAGAAACCGCTCGTTGCAGGCGTTTACATGAATCGCTACTTGAAAGGCTGGAAATTAGAAGCCGATCCTACTTTGGTTTATGCTTCTGGCGACTTTACCATTCGAAGAGTACTCAATGAACATAAAGAAATCGATTCTCCTTATAACACCTATTTATACACTGGATTGCCTCCGGGACCTATTTGCATGCCTGCAATTTCCTCCGTAGATGCAGTTCTGAATTATACCAAACACGACTTTATGTTCTTCTGTGCCCGGGAAGATTTTTCGGGATATCATTCTTTTGCAAAGAATTATGTTCAGCATCTATTCAATGCCCGACGTTTTCAAAGGGAACTGGATCGACGAAATATTAAGTCTTGATTTAAATAATCACTAAATTATTCGATATGAAGTCACTGGCATTTTTAGTATCGATATTATTCATTTCCTCATGTGTATTTGCTCAAGAAGAACGTGTGATCGATTCTTTGCATATTCAATTAAAAAATCATCAGCAAAATAAATTAAAAATCGGGGCAGCTGTTTCTCTTTTATACGACACAACAGAAGCTATTATTTTATTTGGAATTTCAAAAGCTTACTTTGGAAACGATCCTTTAAAGTCCACTGAATATGCTAATCAACTTCTAAATTTATCTAAAAAAATAGGATACGCTCAAGGAATTGCAAATGCAAATTATTGCTTTGGGAATATCTCGATGGATAAGGGAGATTATCTCCTGGCATTAAAGCACCAAAATTTATCCTTAAAACAAAACAAAGAACTTGGAAGTAAAACTGGTTTAGCGGCTTGTTATAATAGCATTGGAATTATTTATTGGAATCAAGGAAATTATACAAAAGCATTAGAAAACTATTTCGCCTCTTTGAAGATGATGGAAGAGATTGGAAATAAGTATGGCATTGCTGTTTTGTATGGTAATATTGGAATTATAAATGTAGAACAAGGGAATGTTGTTTCAGCTGAGAAAAACTACTTGGCTTCACTTAAAATATTTGAAGAAATTAATTCGAAACAAGGCATTGCATCTTCTTATAATAATTTGGGGAATGTGTATGCCGATGAAGGTAAATTCGAAATGGCTCTTCAGTATTATTTGAATGCATTGTCACTTCAAAAGGAAATGAAGAATGACGACGGCATTTCCATCTCCTATAATAATATTGGAGAAATATATATCAATCTGGAAAATTATGATGAAGCCCTAAAAAATCTTTTTGAAGCTGTAAAATACCAGACAAAAATTGAAGATAAGGAAGGTCTTTCGGGTACACTTTTAAATATCGGAACTGCCTACTTTAAGAAAGAGAATTTAATAGAATCAGAAAAATATTTAACTCAATCATTGAATCTTTCGAAGGAGATTGGCAGTTTGGATAATTTGAAATTTAACTATGAAGCGTTTGTCAAACTCGACAGCGCAAAAGGTGATTTTAAGAATGCTTTTCGTCATTACAAATTATTCATCTCTACCCGCGACAGTCTGTACAATGAAGAAAACACTCGGAAATCTGTTCAATCTCAAATGCAATATGATTTTGATAAGAAGGAAAGTTTAGCCAAAGCTGATCAGGATAAGAAGGATGCCTTAGCGAAAAAGGAATTGCAAAAGCAGAAATTAATTCGAGATGGGTTTATGATTGTATTTGCTGTGGTTGGATTCTTTGCTCTCGTTTTCTTCAACCAACGAAACAAAATCAGAACAGGAAAAAAAAGAAGTGATGATTTATTATTGAATATTTTGCCTTTAGAAGTTGCTGAAGAGTTGAAGTTAAAAGGAAGTGCGCAAGCTAAACAATTTGAAAGTGTAACCGTCATGTTTACCGATTTTAAAAACTTCACTCAAATAAGCGAGAAATTAAATCCGGAAGAGTTGGTTGCTGAAATTGATACCTATTTCAAAGCTTTTGACGACATCATTACGCGTCATAAAATTGAAAAAATAAAGACGATGGGGGATAGTTATATGTGTGTGGGCGGACTTCCCATTTCAAATTCCACTCATGCTTTGGATGTTGTTTCGGCAGGATTGGAAATACAGCAATACATGTTTACACATCAACAAAAGAGTGAGCTAGAGGGCAGAGCATCATTCGAAATCCGAATTGGTATACATACAGGTCCAGTGGTGGCAGGTATTGTAGGTTCAAAAAAGTTTGCCTATGATATCTGGGGTGATGCAGTGAATATTGCTTCGAGAATGGAATCGAGTGGAGAAGCCGGAAAAGTTAATATTAGTGGAAGTACTTTCGCTTTGGTGAAAGATCAATTTCAATGTGAGTACAGAGGTAAAGTTGAAGCAAAAAATAAGGGTGAGATTGATATGTACTTTGTGGATGGACGGATTAACGGATCATTTTCATAACAGTAAAAGTCTATTATTTGCATGATCAATAACAAAGAAGTTACAAGTTTGGAATTTTATTTGGACATATTACCAAAAATGGAACTGCTGTCCAATTTTCCTAGTTATTAAGTAATAAAACTGACGCTTTTCGTTACTTTTGCCCTATGAAAATTGGATTGATACGAGAAGAGAAAATTCCCCGTGATAAACGAGTTGCTTTTACTCCCTTGCAGTGTAGGGCTTTACTAAAAGAGTTTCCACAGGTTACTTTAGTGGTTCAGCCATGCGATTATCGTTGTTTTACGAACGAAGAATATAAAATGCATGCCATTCCGTTGCAGGAGGATTTGTCGGACTGTGATATACTTATTGGTGTAAAAGAAGTACCGACAAAATTTTTAATGGAAGGAAAAAAGTACTTATTCTTCTCGCATACCATCAAGAAGCAAGAACACAATCGAGATTTGCTAAGGAATATTCTAGCAAAGAAAGTTCAACTCATCGACTATGAGTGTTTAGTAGATAAGCAAGAAAACCGTGTAATTGGCTTTGGTCGATTTGCAGGAATGGTAGGAGCCTATAATGGCATCATGGCCTATGGTTTAAAATATGGTCTTTTTAACCTCAAGCCCGCCCATCTTTGTCATGATAAAAAAGAAGTGTTTAAGGAATTAGAAAGAATAAATTTACCCAATATTAAAATAGTGGTAACAGGAGGAGGAAGGGTTGCGAATGGCGCCATGGAAACTTTAGGCGTATTGGGAATACGGAAAGTGACTGCATTTGAATTTTTAAATTATTCCTTCCGTGAGCCGGTATATGTGCAATTGCATTCAGAAGATTATTATAGAACAAAAGATGGATCCGATTTTAGTAAATCTTCCTTTTACCATCATCCTGAAAAATTTGATTGTCATTTTGCAACTGGAAATTCTTTTGCCAGCTTTTGTGATCTATTAATTCATTGCACATTCTGGGATCCTAAAGCACCCGTATTATTTACGGTAGAACAAATGCGCAACCCGAAGTTTCATATAAGTGTGATCGCTGACGTGACCTGCGATATAAATGGAAGTATTCCATCTACCACAAAAGCGACTACGATTGAGGATAAATTTTATGGTTACAATCCCAAGACCGAGCAAATTGACGAAGCTTTTGCTCCGAGTACCATAACGGTAATGTCAATTGATAATTTACCGTGTGAGTTGCCCAGAGATGCTTCAGATGGATTTGGAAAGCATTTGTTGGAAAGAGTTGTTCCCTTTTTAGTAGGGGAGGATGATGGTCTCATTGAAAGAGCAACTATCACCAAAAACGGAAAACTCATGCCTCACTTTGAGTATTTGAGTGATTATGTGGCGGATTAACTGCGAAGAAAAATCAATAAAATAACTAAGCCGTCTGTGTAGATGCTTCTTTCAATATCGCAATAGTATTAGAAGGAGAAGTTGAACTAAACACGGTATTTCCTGCTACCAAAATATCGGCTCCACAACGCACTAACTCCGCTGCATTTTTTAAATCAACACCGCCATCAATTTCAATCTTTGCGCCTGAATTTTTCTGAATGATCAA
>JANOPQ010000064.1:0-15153 GCA_031421935.1 Bacteroidota bacterium
GATTCATTAGGCACAGCTTGCGATTTTCAACCATTCAGTTTTAATTTAGGTACAGGAAGATCTTATTTTGGTTTGCCAAATAATCCAAAATATGAACTAGGCGCGTGGGTGGGGAGTCCTTGCGATACACTAACGGTAGGCCAAGCCGAAAATGATGAAAAGAATGATGTGTTCTTTCAAGCTTGGTACAACCCCGAGTGGAATATGATTCATGTGAATGCGTCGAAGCTAAAGGGGAAGAGTGGGTTGTTGAGGTTGTTTGATGTGGAGGGGAGAGTGGTGGTGGAGAGGAAAGTTTCTGTGATCAATGGAGGGTATTTTACGGGAGAGATTGCGATGAATGGGATTGCGAGTGGAGTATATATTGTTTCATTAACAACGGAGAAGGATAAAGTTCAAGGAAAGGTGTTAAAATTTTAGCTTCGATATAAATTTACTAGGACGCGAAATGCGAATGAACACGAAATGCGAAATTTTTTCGAAATTAATTCGCCACGAAAAAAAAACTTGAAGCTTGAAGCTTGTAGCTAGTAGCTTAATGCGCTTCCAACCAATTATCCCCCGTGCCCGCTTCAACAAGAACAGGAACACTCAAGGGCATCGCTTCTTGCATATGTTTTATTACGAGTGCACGCACTTCGTCTTTTTCTTCTAGTGGTACATCAAATACAAGTTCATCATGCACTTGTAATACCATTTTCGATTTTAATTTTTTATCGCTAATGGCTTTATGTAAATGAATCATCGCTACTTTAATCATATCGGCAGCGGAGCCTTGAATGGGTGCATTGATGGCGTTGCGCTCGGCGAAGCCACGGACAGTGTGGTTTTGGCTGTTGATGTCGCGCAAATATCTTTTCCTTCCTAAAATGGTTTCTACATAACCTAACTTTCGCGCCGACTCAATAGCGCCATCCATATAATCTTTGATGAGTGGATATTGTATAAAGTAATTTTCGATGATACTCGCCGCTTCTTTGCGCGGAATGTTTAAGCGTTCCGAAAGACCAAAAGCACTGATGCCATAAATAATTCCGAAGTTAACCATCTTCGCTTTGCGTCGCATGTCGGAATCAACATCCGCTAATTCCACGCCAAAAACTTTGGAAGCCGTAGCCGTGTGAATATCTAAGTTTTGATGGAAGGCTTCTAATAAACTTGGATCTTGACACAGATGAGCCATAATGCGTAATTCGATTTGTGAGTAATCGGCGCTGAGTAAAAGATGGTTTTTATCTCTGGGTACAAATGCTTTTCTTACTTCTCGTCCTCGTGTAGTGCGAATCGGAATATTTTGCAAGTTGGGATTGTCGCTACTGAGTCGGCCCGTCACTGCTACTACTTGATTAAAGGAAGAATGAATGCGTCCTGTATTTGCATTCACCATTAACGGTAAGGCGTCAACGTAAGTGCTCTTTAGTTTTACAATTTCACGATAATCTAAAATTAAATTTACAATGGGATGCTTTCCGCTGAGCTTACTTAAAATATCTTCACTGGTAGCATATTGTCCCGTCTTGGTTTTTTTCGGCTTCTCATCAATTTTTAATATTTCAAATAAAATATCGCCCACTTGTTTTGGAGATGAAATATTAAACGGTGTTCCCGCCATACCTTGAATCTCTCCATCGAGTTTAGCGATATCACCTTCTAACACTTTGCTTAATTCTTTTAATGCACCAATGTCTAACCGAATTCCTTCTTGCTCCATGGCGCTGAGTACAGGAATCAGCGGAATTTCTACTTCTGCTAAAAGTTTACTGGTTTGTGTTGATTCTAACATCGGAATAAACTTTTCCTTCAACTGCAACGTCACATCCGCATCTTCAGAAGCATATTCAGCAATCTGCTCTATGGAAACATCACGCATACTGCCTTGGTCTTTGCCTTTTTTGCCAATTAATGTTTCGATGGAAACGGGTGAATAACCTAAATACGTTTCAGCTAAAATATTCATGTTATGTCGCATCTCCGGTTGGATGAGATAATGCGCCACCATCGTATCAAATAATTTTCCTTTCACTTGTATTCCATAGCGTGAAAGAATATTCATATCGTATTTTATATTTTGACCAATCTTTACAATGTTTTCGTTTTCATAAACGACTTTAAATTCATCAACGATTACCTGCGCTTCTTTCTGATCGGTTGGAATTGGAACATACCATCCTTCGTGCACTTTTACACTGAACGAAAGTCCAACGAGTTCGGCTTGCATGGTATCGATACTTGTGGTTTCCGTATCAAAGCTGATTTCTTTTTGTTGAAGTAAATGCGCAATTAATTTTGTTCTTCCATCGGCATCCGTTACAGCATGGTATTGATGTGGGACCGTATGTATGGTTTGGTAATTTTTGTTTTCTTCAATTTCTACTTCTTCTAATACTGCACTCGCACTGGTAGAAGTTGCAGAAGCTGATGAAGGTTGGCTGAACATATCAATCTGCGCTGGATTTCCTTTTGATGGTGCAGGAAGCGCTTGAATTTCTTCTCCTAAAATTTGCTGTGCGAGTCGGCGGAACTCCAATTCCGTAAATAATTCCATCAACGCATCCTTGTTAGGTTCTCTCAACACTAAATCATTTTCCACAAATGGAATGGGTACTTCGCAATGGATGGTTGCCAATTCTTTCGACTTGATCGCCATCTCTTTATTCATTTCGATTTTTTCTCGAAGCTTTCCTTTTATTTTATCAGTATTCGCTAAAATATTTTCGATGGAACCAAATTCTTGTATCAACGCTGTGGCTGTTTTCTCTCCCACACCTGGAACGCCGGGAATATTATCCACTTTGTCGCCCATCAATCCTAAAATATCAATCACTTGTGAAGGACGTTCAACTCCAAACTTTTCGCACACTTCTTTCACACCCAAAATCTCTGCTCCGTTTCCTAATCGGGCAGGTTTATAAATATGAACATGTTCTGTTACTAATTGACCATAATCTTTGTCGGGAGTCATCATGAATGTTTGAAAACCTGCTTTCTCTGCTAAAACAGAAAATGTACCGATGATATCATCCGCCTCATATCCATCCAACTCATAAACAGGAATATTAAAACACTCCACAATTTTTTTGATATAGGGAATGGCAATCGCCAAATCTTCTGGCATCTCATCGCGGTTCGCCTTATACGATTCAAAGCTATCATGTCGGAAGGTAGGAGCAGCTGTATCAAAAACAACCGCAATATGTGTGGGCTTTTCTTTCTTTAAAATTTCATTCAAGGTATTCGTAAATCCGAACATAGCGGAGGTATTCAATCCCTTCGAATTCACTCTATGGTTATTGCTAAAAGCAAAGTAAGCCCTGAATACCAAAGCCATGGCATCCAATAGAAACAGTTTTTTATGATCTTCATTCATCGCTATAAAATTAATTTATTTAAATTAGATTCCATCCTCTCTTTCCATTTTTTTCATCGATTTCATACCTTTGTAAGGATGTTCATCGACGAAATAAGAACCTATTGCTTATCAAAACCCTTCACGGAAGAAACCTTACCATTTGATGAGGATACACTTGTTTTTAAAGTGATGGGAAAAATGTTTGCGCTCATCAGCATCAGCGCTCCCGATACCATCAACCTAAAATGTGATCCCGAGTATGCTTCGGAACTGCGTGAACGTTATTCCGCCGTGCAACCAGGTTGGCATATGAATAAAAAACATTGGAACACCGTCTCCCTTCACGACGACCTTGGAGCCAAAGAAATAAAAAAACTAATTGATCATAGTTTCGATGAAGTGGTAAAAAAACTTTCGAAGAAATTACAAGCAGAATTTTAAAATATTTAATAATTAAATCCGCAAAAATCCGATTCATCCGCGTCATCCGTGTTCAAAGAGGAGTTTTAAACGCAGCGATGCAGCGATAAGCGATGATCGCTACGTCAAAATCAGAGTATTAAATTGCTAAAAGCAATCATAAAAAATCATAATCATCATAAAGAATCCGTGTTCAATCAACATGCGCACAAAGTAGCACACGCGCTCCACCTTCCTGCAAACTCACAAAAAATAAGTACAACGGCTCACCCGATTTGACATTAATTTTCTTCTTCACCTTCACCGGCTCCTCTGGAAAATTATAAAATACCATTTGCGCATTTCGTCCTGCCAATTTCTCCAAAATAATTTCCTTTTTATACGGCATCACCTCCAGCAATTTAAAACATTTTCCCGGAAAAATAATTTTTTCATCTGACGTAAAGAGATGTGTATTCGCATGCAAAATACTCACAGGATACTGATCACAAATTGATTTCCATGCTCCCGCTTTTCGAACCGATGCATTGGGTTCGTAAATGTATTTTTTAGGCTCTGAAAACGACAAGGAAAGTTGGGTTGCTTTGTAATAATCAAAAGTTAAAGACGGAACATTTCCATCCAAATCATGGCAGTGAATCTGCGGCCCTTGTCCTCCTTTTTTAATATGAAATAACAGCTCCCTGCATTCACCTTTCCATGAAAGCACATCTATACGAAATGTTTCGGGCAATTGTCGAATGCCTTCGCTGATGTCGAGCATAGGAGCTAATTTAATAATAACATGCGCACCGTTTTGCAATAATTTTTCTTTTAATTCAATCACATTAGGTTGTAATTCTTCAATACGAAAAATCTTTTTCCCGCTGTCACTTCGTCGCGAGGGATCAATGAAAATAAGTTCTGCATTATTAGTGATGCCTTGATCCACTAACGTTTGTGCATCACCGCAAATAACTTCAATATTATTTTTTTGGAAGGCTAGGAAATTATTTTTCGCTGCAGCACATCTTTTTTCATCCGGCTCGCAATACAATACTTTTTTAGCAACATTCGAAAAAGCTAAACTGTCGATTCCTAATCCGCCCGTCAAATCCACCACTGTTTTTTGTTCTGCAAACTGTGATTTAAATTGTGCCGTTGCTTCTGAAGAGCATTGTTCCAAAATCAAACCATCGGGATAAATAACATCCAAATTGGCATACCATGACGGAAGTTTTTGTTTGGCAATTTGTCGACCTTTTAGCTGATTTAGTAGATCGGAAAGTGGAAGTACAGTTTTCTGATGGTAACGAAGGGCGATTTCAGCCACCGAATCCTGCTCATGCTGCAAGATCCAGTCTTTCCAATTCTTAGGATTAAATGAATTTTCATCTCCCACACCGCAAAGAAAGCGCGAATTATGAAGGAAGAGCCATCCATTTTATGGATATTTGTGAAATCTTTAAAAGGGAAACCATAAAGTGCAATCATGAAAAAATTAGGCAGTTATTTCTTTCAAGGGTTATTATTCATAGTGCCCTCTGTAGTAACAATATACGTGGTGATTCAAGCAGTGGTTTGGATGGATAATTTACTTCCCATCCATTTCCCAGGTATTGATGATTTACGTTTACCCGGCGTAGGTATCCTTATCATATTGGCTGTCATTACGTTGATGGGTTATGTAGGAACACGCTTTGTTCGTAATCCTTTCTTTATCATGTTTGAAGGGATTTTGGAGCGAACACCATTATTGAAGGTGATTTACTCGTCAGTAAAGGATTTGATCGAAGCTTTCGTAGGAGAGAAAAAACGATTTAACCAACCCGTTTTAGTAACCGTAAATCAAAACCCCTCTGTGCAACGCATCGGATTTATCACTGAAAATGATCTTTCGCAATTAGGTTTAGGTGTAGAAAAAATGGCGGTTTACTTACCGTTTTCCTACGGATTTAATGGTCAGCTGGTCATTGTGGAAGCTAATCATGTACAAAATATTAATGCCTCGGGAACCGAAATGATGAAGTTTGTAATTTCGGGTGGCGTAACCGAAATATAAATTTATTAAGATTTATTCTAACAATAAAATGAGAAAAATAGCATTATTAATTTTGATTTTGTTCCTAGCGAATGCAGTTTGGGCACAAAATGTAAGTATCGAAAATGGGATTGACCAAATTGGGTCAGGCTATAATCCAAGTTTGCGGGTAAAGATTCCGCATACGGAAGAAAAGTCTCTCAAGAAAAGTTGGACAAGTTTTTTGAAAACTAACGGTGCGAAGGTACGTAAATCGAGAAAAGAAATTAAAGGTGAGCATACCGTCATCAACGGATTGGGATCGGAGTCGATTGAGATTTATGCAATATTTTCAAAAGAAGCAGAGGGAATGTTGATGAAAGTTGCTTTTTTAAAAGCAGGTGTATTTGTTTCACCAACAGGCGACGCTACCTACATGAAAAGATTGGAAGCAATTGTATATGATTTTGCTTTGAAGCAATCGAAGGAAGGAGTGAACAAAAAATTAGAAGCTGTAAATGATCAGTTTAAGAAAGAAAAGAAGGCGCAACAGAAATTGATTAAGAACAATGAGCGGATGGCGGCTGACAATGAAAATATGAAGAAGCGCATTGAAAGTAACGAAAATCAAATCAAGGAGAATAAAGATAAAATTGAACAAACTAAACAGAACATTGAGAACCATAGTCAGAGTTTAGAATTGTTGAGATCAAAAATGAATGAATTGAAATAGAATTATGTCAAAAGGAGATACATCATTAATTTTAGGGGCAGCGGGCCAAATTGGCACCGACCTCGTTTCCACTTTGCGTGAATTGAACGGTGGAAGCAAAGTGATTGCAGCAGATGTGAAGGAACAAAGTGGTTTCCTCAGTGAGAGCGGACCTTTTTTAAAGCTGGATGTGCTCGATGCACCAGCTGTAGCCGAAGCGATTACAAAGAATAATGTGAAGGAAGTTTATTTGTTGGCCGCTCTACTGAGTGCTACCGCTGAACAAAAAATGAAAACTGCATGGAAATTGAATATGGATAGTCTTTTTATTCTTCTCGATATAGCAAAGGAAAAAAAAGATTTGAAAATATTTTGGCCGTCGAGCATTGCCGTATTTGGTCCGTCAACACCACGTGAAAACACTCCTCAGTTTTGTGTAAAGGATCCAAGTACCGTTTATGGAATTAGTAAATTAGCAGGAGAACATTGGGGTGAATATTATTTCAATAAGTTTGGTGTTGACATTCGTAGCATTCGTTATCCTGGACTCATTTCCTATAAAGCATTACCTGGTGGCGGTACTACCGATTATGCAGTAGATATTTATCATCAAGCACTCGACAAAGGTTCTTATACTTGTTTCTTGAAGGAAGATACCGCCTTGCCGATGATGTATATGCCCGATGCCATTCGCGCTACGTTGGAGTTGATGGATGCACCAGCACAAGAAGTGAAGATTCGCAGCAGTTATAATTTAGGTGGAATTAGTTTTACACCAAAGGAAATTGCATCTGAAATTAAAAAGCATATTCCAGAATTCGATATCAATTATGCTCCTGATTTCCGTCAAGATATTGCCGATTCATGGCCAAAAAGTATCGACGATTCACGTGCACAAGAAGACTGGGGATGGAAGTGTAAATATGATCTCTCATCAATGTCTATCGATATGCTAAAGCATTTGAAAGAAGCTCGCCATATGGTGTAAATAAATCTCAAAAAAGCAAAGAGAAAAAGCAAAGAGAACCTTAGCGCCTCAACTAAAAAAAAGCGACGAGAGAAGCGAAAAGAACCTTAGCGCCTCGAAGCGCAGCCTTAGCGCCTTAGCGCCTTTGCGAGAAACTTTAGCAAAGAGGAAAGCGAAGAGAAAAGCGAAGAAAAAAATTAACTTTATAATAAACCCATTTGATATGAATTACATTAATACCGAAGAATTAACTTATTTTGAAGAACCCATACCTAATTACCACACCGAGATTTCAATCAATGAATTGTCTGCATTACTTGTCGATATATTCTATAAGATTCATGTTGATTATGGTCCTGGATTATTGGAATCAGTGTACGAAAGAATAATTTGTTACGAGTTGAGTGTAAAGGGAATTCCATTTCAGTCGCAAGTGGGAATTCCGTTAGTGCATAAAGGACAGAATATGGAATTAGGTTTCCGAGCTGATATCATTGTCGATAATAAAATAATTATTGAAATAAAATCCGTAGAAAACATCGCTCCCGTTCATCCAAAACAGTTATTGACCTATCTAAAAATTAGTAATAAGAAATTGGGATTACTTGTAAATTTTAATTCTGAAACAATTAAATCTGGTATCACTCGAATCGTAAACGGACTCTAGGGTTTTTGCAGAGGAAAATTGCTCGCAAAGGCGCAGAGGCGCAAAGTTAATAACTCGCAAAGGCCGAAGAAGTCGCAAAGTTACCCTAAAGAATCGCAAAGAAAAAACAATCTATAAGAACTTGAGATTATTTCAAGTTGATTAGTACACAAAGTTTAATAAAATTATGAATCATCCATTACATATTACCAATTCACTTTCCCGACAGAAAGAACAATTTATTCCACTTAACTCCCCTTTTGTTGGTCTTTATGTGTGTGGTCCTACGGTGTATGGTGAAGCGCATTTGGGACATGCTCGTCCTTACATCACTTTTGATGTGTTGAATCGCTATATGCAACATCTCGGTTACAAAGTTCGATATGTGCGTAACATCACTGACGTGGGTCATCTCGAGAATGATGCCGATGAAGGTGAAGATAAAATTGCTAAGAAAGCTCGACTCGAACAATTGGAACCAATGGAGATTGTTGAACTGTATACAAACAGTTTTCATGATTCGATGCGTGCACTCAATAACATGCCTCCCGGAATTGAACCACGAGCCAGCGGACATATTATCGAGCAAATTGCAATGGTGAATCAAATCATTGCTAACGGTTACGCTTATGAGTCGAATGGCTCAGTTTATTTTGATGTGATCAATTACAGTAAATCGAATGACTACGGTAAATTAAGCGGTCGCATCATTGAAGATTTAATTGCCGGTGCAGGAAGCGAAAGACGTGAGTTGGAAGGACAAGAAGAGAAGCGCAATCCCGCCGATTTCGCTTTGTGGAAGAAAGCATCGCCCGAACATATCATGCGTTGGCCATCGCCATGGAGTGATGGATTTCCAGGATGGCATATTGAATGTTCGGCAATGAGCAAAAAATATTTGGGTGAGACTTTTGATATTCACGGCGGCGGAATGGATTTATTATTTCCGCATCATGAAAGTGAAATTGCGCAGTCGAAGGGAAGTTGCGGAAAAGCACCCGTGAAATATTGGATGCACAATAATATGATTACCATCAACGGACAAAAGATGGGAAAATCGTTGGGGAACTTTATTACGCTCCGCGAATTATTTACAGGAGAGCATAAGTTATTAACGCAATCGTATAGCCCGATGACGATTCGCTTTTTTATTATGCAAGCACATTATCGTAGTACACTAGATTTTAGTAACGAAGGACTACAAGCGGCTGAGAAAGGAATGAATAAATTATTAGCTGCCGCCATATTAACGAGTAAGCTTAAGCCATCTGCAACGTCTACTTCCGATGTGAAAGCAGTGCGCGAAAATGCATATGCAGCATTGAATGATGATTTGAATACTGCTATTGCCATCTCGCATTTATTTGAGGGAGTAAGAATTATTAATTCGGTTTATGCAGGAACAGAACAATTGACCGCCGAAGATATCGCCCATCTTAAGGAAACCATGAATTTATTTGCGTATCAATTGTTGGGATTGAAAGATGAAGTAGTTGCTTCTGGTGATGAATTAGAAGGTGTGATGCAATTATTACTTTCACTTCGCGCTGATGCGAAATCAAAAAAAGATTTTGCTACCTCCGATCGAATTCGTGATGAGTTGATCAAGTTAAACTTTACTATTAAAGATGAAAAAGATGGTACGATCTGGACAAAGTCATAAGTCACGTATTCTTTTTGCTTCTTTCGTTGCACTTGTTTTTATAGGTTGTAATGGATGCGATTCCTCGTCGAATAAACCATCTACCCTAACAACACCTTCTACTGTGATAGTTCAAGTAAATACACCAAAGTTTAATGCCGATTCAGCATTTGCTTTTGTAAAGCAACAAGTTGATTTTGGTCCGCGCATTCCGAATACCAAGGCGCATGTAGATTGTGGAAATTGGATGATCGATAAATTGAAAGAGTTTACCGACACGGTCATTGTGCAATCATTTCAAGTGCGTGCCTTTGATGGAAAAGTGTTGAATAGTAGAAATATTGTTGGTTCGTTTCATCCCGACTTAGGCAATCGAATTATGTTATGTGCGCATTGGGATACTCGTCCCTTTGCAGATCAAGATACACAACGAAAGAATGAACCCATCGATGGTGCTAACGACGGTGCAAGTGGAGTAGGAGTGTTGTTAGAAGTAGCTCGACAACTATCTATTGCAAATCCAAATGTCGGAGTTGACATTATTTTGTTTGATGTTGAGGATTATGGTCAGCCCGACGAAAGCGAATTTCCAACGATGGAAGATTCCTATTGCTTAGGCTCGCAGTATTGGGCGAAGAATTTGCATCGTCCCAATTACGTTGCACGCTATGGAATTTTATTGGATATGGTGGGTAGTGCAAACCTCCAATTCAACAAGGAAGGAACCAGTATGCAGTACGCTGCTGATATTGTCGACAAAGTTTGGAGAGTAGCGGACGCAACAGGTTTTGGTGCACATTTCATCAATCAGCAACGTAATGGAATCATCGATGATCATTATTATATAAACAAACTATTGGGATTTAAAGTGATTGATTTGATTCACTTCGAAGAAAGTTCTCCTTCTAAATTCTGGAAGCATTGGCATACACACGAAGATACCATCGATAAGATTGATAAGAACAGTTTGTATGTTACAGGACAAACTTTATTAGAAGTTTTATTTCGAGAAGTGCCTTTGTAACTTAAGTTTATTTTGAAGAATTAAACTTTAAACTGAAATTGCATCTAAATCAGCTTGACACAAAACAATATTATTTATAATAAAATGCGATTATTCATCATTCTTTTTTCCTTTCTCTTTCACTTTCACAACGTGCAAGCACAATACCCTGCAGGTCAGATTCAAGGTGGACAAAGACCCGACAGCGCTCGATTTAGAGGAAGTATGAAAGATTCTTCTTTTATGAGCAATATGGTTCCCATTGGAAAAGTAATTGGCATTTTGAGAGACTCATCTAATCGACAGCCACTCGAGTTTGCTTCCATTGCTTTGTTAAAAGTAAAAGACAGCACCGCCGTGGGTGGAGCTTTAACCGATGAAAAAGGTCAGTTTAGAATTGAAGATGTGATGCCCGGCAGATATTTTATTCGCATTACATCTATTGGATATCGTCAACTGGATTCAAAGCCCTTTATGCTTAATCCACAAGAGCCTTTAAAAGATTTTGGAGGAGTTTGGATGCCGCCCTCTAGTCGTGTATTAAAAGAAACGGAAATTGTTGGAGAGAAAGTAGAGTATGTGAATTCTCTTGATAAAAAAGTATACAATGTCGATAAGTCGATGATTAATGCAGGTGGATCGGCGAGCGAAGTGCTTCAAAATATTCCTTCTGTAAGTGTGGATATTGATGGAAAAATTAGTTTGCGTGGAAGTGAGCAAGTAACCATTTTAATTGATGGTAAACCTGCCGGATTAACGGGAGATAATCGTGGATCCATCTTGCAACAATTACCTGCAGGTAGTATTGATCAAATTGAAGTGGTGACGAATCCATCTGCAAAGTATGATGCAGAAGGAACATCTGGAATTATTAATATCAAAACTAAGAAAGATAAAAATCCGGGCATCAACGGAACGGCAACGGTTGGGGTGGGTACCAAAGATAAATACAATGCTTCTTTGAATTTGAATCGCCGTACGAAAACGAATAACCTTTACTTCAATTATTCTTTTCGTGATGATCGCAGAACGAACGAGGGAAATAGTTTTCGTACTAATACTTTTGGCACCGACACGAGTTATGTAATTGGATGGAACGATGGCTACAATGATAATTTTTCGCACAATTTAAGAGCAGGATTGGATTTGTATTTGAACGATTACAATACCCTAGGATTCTCGGGTGGATACAATATGCGTGATGAAAAGAGGAGAGATTTATCTTTCAATGCTACGCAGGATGTCAATTTCATGACTATAAGTTCGTTTAATCGACTTTCTCAATCCACAGAGGAGAGTAGTATTGTAGATGGAAGCATCGATTATCGTCACACGTATGCAAACAGTAAAAGAGAACTAATGGCGTCGGGTAACCTAAATGTGAACGAAACAGATGATCAAAATGTATTGAATACTTTTTTTCCAGCGCCTACCAGCCAATTGCGTCAACGCGTAAATACAAAGGGACTTTCGTACAGTGGAGTAGGACAGATGGATTATTTGCATCCTTTTGAAAATTCGAAAATTGAAACTGGAATCAAAGCGACATTACGTAATAACGATAGTGAACAAAGTTCCGACCGTTACGATTTCGACAATACAAGTTATAATGTCGATTCATTATTCAGCGATCAATTTATTTTTACAGAATGGGTGTACGCTGGATATGTGCAGTGGAGCGGTCGATATAAAGTATTTGAATTGAGTGCTGGATTACGTGCTGAACAAACCATGATTGAAGGAGAATCAAAAAGCGCAGATACAACTTTCACACGTGATTTCATTAACCTATTTCCTTCTGCCGCTATTAAGTATCGTTTCCGTGAAGGAAAAGACATTCAGTTGAGTTATTCGCGTCGAGTAAATCGCCCAAGAGAACGACAGTTAAATCCTTTTAGAAGTGTTTCTGATTCGCTGAATGTGTTTGTTGGAAATCCAAGTATCCTTCCCGAGTTAACACATTCATTGGAGTTAGGTTTTACAGGTGTTTATGGAAATACCAATTTGAGTGCAAATTTGTATTATCGAAATACAAGCGACAATACACAACGTTTTAGAACGGTAGATCCAGTTACGAATGTATCCACTCAAACTTTTGTGAATTACAAAACGGCAGAGAATATGGGTGCAGAGTTAACACTACGAAATACATTTTTGAAAATATTTACTTCGTCCGCTACGTTTACTCTTTTCTTCAATAAGGTAGATGCCTCCAATGTACAAAGTGATTTAGTAAGTGAAGTGTGGAGTGGAGATGTGCGTGGATCAATTTCCACTAAAGTTAGTAAGCAGTTTTCATTTCAAGTAACAGCAAATTACATGGCCCCAAGAAAGCAACCGCAAGGAACTTTTAAAGGGATGAGCGGTGTCGACTTAGGCTTTAAATACGATTTCAAGGGTGGAAAGTGGTCGTTGGGCGGTTCCCTTTCTGATGTGTTTGATAATCGTGAGTTTAATATTGATAATACAGGGATTGGATTCCGTCAAGAAATGGTTCGTAAGCGCGAAACAAGAGTGGGAAATTTAACCCTAAGCTATCGTTTCGGAAAGATGGAGCAAGGACGCGATCGTCGTAAACAAGGGACTCGCTCCCAAGACTCAGGACAGCAGAATGATATGATGGATTTTTAAGGCTGGAAATTCAATTATTTACAATCTCTTGAGTGAGATTTCGTTTAGTTCTTTAAAAATTGGTTTTTGAGGGTATATTCTCTACTGATTATTGAATTATGCACTTAAATCTTTTATAATTTTGCCCATATGCCGAAATCACCTTCCGCCACTTCTGCAAAGAAATATGTGAAATATATTTGGATGATTGTTGTGGCACCCGTTGCGCTCATCTTTCTTATTGTCGCCCTCACCGCCTTTGGAATTTTTGGCGACCTCCCCACCTTCGAAGAACTCGAAAATCCCAATAGTAGTTTAGCGAGTGAAATATATTCTTCCGATAATAAAACACTTGGAAAATATTATATTCAGAATCGAGTGAATGTACATTATCGCGATTTGTCTCCTTCCCTCGTGAATGCCTTGAAAGCAACAGAAGATGTACGTTTCGAGGAACATTCAGGGGTGGATATTAAAGGATTGATGCGCGTCTTTGTAAAGACCATCATCTTGCAACAAGATGCAGGTGGAGGAAGTACCATCACTCAGCAGCTTGCAAAAAATCTTTTTCCTCGCGAGAATATGAATAAGATCAAACTTATTTTTCGAAAGCTGAAGGAATGGATCATCGCCGTGAAATTGGAGCGCAACTATACCAAGAATGAAATTTTGGCGATGTATCTAAATACCGTTGAGTTTGGTAATAATGCCTATGGAATTAAATCGGCATGCACTACGTATTTTGGAAAGAATACGAGTGAAGTGAGTGTGGAAGAAGCTGCATTGTTAATCGGATTATTGCAAGCACCCACTCGATACAATCCAGTGAGAAATGTTGAAAGCGCTACTTTTAGAAGAAATACAGTGATTGGTCAGTTGGCGAAATATAAATTTATTTCAACGGAAGAGAAAGATTCTTTAATCAAACTTCCCATTAAATTAAATTTCCATCAGGAAGGACATACTGAAGGATTGGCTCAATATTTCCGTGAAGTGTTGCGACAAGAATTATTAAAGTGGTGCAAGGATCATAAAAAGGCCGACGGAAAACCTTATAACTTGTATCGTGATGGTTTGCGTGTTTACACGACCATCGATTCACGCATGCAACGCTATGCGGAAGAAGCGGTGAAGGAGCACATGCGGGATCTTCAAAAAACATTTGTCGATCATTGGAAAGGGAAAACAGCATGGTCAGAGCAGCCACAAATTATTGAGGATGCAATGATGAAAAGTGAACGCTATCGAAATTTGAAAGAGGAAGGAAAAAGTGAGAATGACATTAAAAAAATATTTGACAAGAAAACCGAGATGCGTATTTTCACATGGAAAGGTGAACGCGATACAACGATGTCTCCTCTCGATTCGATCAAGTATTATAAATTATTTTATCAAACTGGTTTTATGTCGATGGAACCTCAAACAGGTTACATCCGCGCATGGGTAGGAGGAAATGATTATAAATATTTTCAGTACGATCACGTGAAAGATGGAAAGCGTCAGGTGGGTTCAACATTTAAACCATTTTTATACACCTTAGCCATGCAGGAGGGATATTCTCCTTGCTACGAGTTGCCCAATACGCCTGTCACGATCATTGACAAAGCAGGAGTTCCTTGGACCCCTTCCAATTCAGACGGAAAATACGGCGGTATGTTATCACTGAAAGAAGCATTAGCCGAATCTGTGAATTGTATTTCTGCCTACTTGATGAAACAATTTGGTCCGGATGCTGTGGTGCAAGTTGCACGTAAGATGGGCATCACTTCACCACTTGATCCCGTTCCCTCACTTGCATTAGGAAC
>JANOPQ010000065.1:0-4062 GCA_031421935.1 Bacteroidota bacterium
TTTCTTCTTGAATTCGTCACTGAACACCCTTCTGCGGCGCTCTTCTTGACTTAATGTGAACTGTTGTTTCGTTGCCATTTCTTATGGTTTTAAAGGTTTAAATGTCTTCAAAACCGGTCAACGTATTTCAGGCACTGACACTAGCTGCTGGCTTCTAGCTTTTTTAAATTTACCTAAAAAAATCTAATTGTGAAGTCTTGCGGCTAAAAGCTCTAGTGCTCTCTTGTGTCCTCTAGTTTCTCTAGTGTTAAAAAAAAGCAATACTCGAAGAATTATCTTTAATCTACAATAGTCTTCTAAAACTAATGCGGGTTGTCAACATAAGCAGAGCGGAGAGCGCAGTGCGGTGAGTGTAGTTCGTACTGCAGCGAATTGCGAAAAGTGCATGCGTTTTACTTTTAGGATTTAGTTCTAATCCCCCAAAACTTCTAGCAGCTAGCAGCCAGCAGCTAAAACAAAATAACGTTACGGAGTTTTATTCACCAAAGAATCTATTGCGCAATAGAAATCCTAGTACCACCCCGGCGCATTAATCATTCCTTGCGATTGCAAAAAGATTACTAAAATAATCATGAGTAGCATTCCAATTCCAAAAAACGTCATCAGCTTTTTATAGCGATTTGCGCTACCTTGTAATCGGTGGTAACGGTAAATATTGAACATGGCTTTTTCGGCTCTTAAAAAGGAACCTTCGCCTTTTACAATGTAATCAAACGCTCCGTACTTCATCGTGTTTACAGCAACATCAATGCGATCTTGTCCGCTAATCATCACGACTTCCATCTCGGGATAAATATTTTTTAATTCTTTTAAAACGTCAATGCCGTCCATCGCATCACGTACTTGAGAATTTAAATTATAATCTAAAAAAACAATTTGCGGAATGCGAACTTTCGCAGCGGCTAGACATTCTTCTCCTGTTGGAAAATCATGAATTTCATATTTCGACATTTTAGAAAGATGATCCTTCAGCATATCGCGCTGTAAAGGTTCGTCATCAACAACGTAAACGAGGGTTTTGTCTGACATAATATTTTTAATTGCCTAATTCTTTCAGGGATGCTTCTAACTCCGATTGAATGAGTTCATATTGTTTGCGAAAATTTTCAAGTTGTTCTGGAATTTTATCGAGGTCTACTTGGTCGCCCGACATTCTCTCAATTTCTTTGATGAGATTTTCAGCACCTTTCGCTCCAAAATAACCGAGTTGTGGTTTTAAAGCATGGGCCGATTGACGTAAGCCCGACCAATCTTTATTCAGATAATACATATCCATTTGCTGTATACTCACTGGAGCACCCGTAATAAACATGCGAATGTATTTCGACATCTTGTCGCTGGCTCCTCCTGTTAAACTTTTTAAGTAACTAAGGTCGGTTAATGTGGTAGGCTGATCCATGGTATATTTAACGACAAATCTACTATAAATTTTTTACCAATGATAGATTTTTTTGCTCTAAGAAATCGAATTACAAACCGTTTATTACGTACTACAGAAATTATGACTGCAACAGGATATCAAATTCATATTCAATTAACCCGCCAAATCAATGACGGTTTGTCTGAGTACCGCTGGATCAAAAGGTTTAGCCAAGTGCTTATTCATTCCCGATTCAAGGCATTTGTCGATCTCCTCTTTCACGGCATTGGCAGTCAGCGCAAGGATGGGCGATTTACTATTGATTCCATTTCCGTCTCTGATTTCCTTGGTGGCGGTATACCCATCTTTCAAAGGCATATGCACATCCATAAAAATAAGATCATATGCTTTTTCTTGGGCTTTATCCACTGCTTCCTGTCCGTTGTTGGCAATGTCGATGGTGATTCCTGGAAATAGATCTTCCAACGTATCCACAGCCACCATCTGATTCATCGGTTGATCTTCGGCAAGAAGTACAGTCAGCTTTTTATCGAATGCTGCATAATCGGCTTTCGTAATTTTCGTGACTTCTTGCCCAAGGTGATAAGGTATCAAGAACCAAAATGTAGTCCCTTTTCCTTTTGTGCTAGCTACATGAAGTGATCCACCTTGCAATTCTACTAATTGTTTGCTGATGGTTAAACCCAATCCAGTGCCACCAAATTTACGTGTGGTGTCGCTACTTTCCTGCGAAAAACTTTCAAATACTTTGTGGAGTTGATCCGTCGAAATGCCGATGCCGGTATCTTGAACTTCAAACTTTAACCAAATTGGATTTTCACCGCTTTCATTTAAAACACGCACATCAATATAGCCACCTTCAGGGGTAAATTTAATAGCGTTACCTATGAGATTGGTGAGAATTTGAGTGAGTCGAGTAGGGTCGCCTTTAATCCATTTCGGAACATTTTCAGCGATAACGCAACGCAATATCGTTTTTTGTTCTTCAGCTTTGAGATGCAAGGTTTGATACACCACATCTACACAATCTGCAATATCAAAGTCGATGGATTCAATCTCAATCTTGCCCGCTTCAATTTTTGAAATATCTAAAATATCATTGATGATATGCAAGAGATTATAACTAGCCTTACGCATTGCACTTAAATAGCGCATCTGATCTTCTCTTGGATTTTTATCAATGAGTAAGTTGGTCATTCCCACCACGGCATTGAGTGGAGTGCGAATCTCGTGACTCATGTTCGCCAAAAACTGCTGCTTGAATTGCGCACTGCGAATTGCTATATCTTTTTCTTCTACCGCTACATTCAAATGTTCTTTTGCCTGCATGCCCTCCAAAATTATTTGCAAATCTTCAATTGTTTTTTGGATGGTCGTTTCGAGATCTGAAAAATCAATGGGCTTGGTTACAAAATCATAAGCACCTCTATTCATAGCGGTCCGAATATTGGCCATATCACTATAGGCAGAAGCTACAATAGTTCGAACGGGTCTTTTAATATTTTTTACATTCACCAATAAAGTAAGACCATCCATCACCGGCATATTAATATCGGTAACTACAATTCCGATGGAAGCATCTTCGTTCAGTTTCTTTAATGCTTCTTCTCCATTCAATGCGAAGCTCAATTTAAAATTACCTTCCTTAACCTGTTTGCGGAAACGTTGTTTAACCAACATTTCTAAATCAGATTCGTCATCAACAAAAAGAATATGGGTGGATTCAGACATTTAAATAGAATAATGATTTGTTAAGGTGAGAGTAAAGTTAGACTATTTTTTTGAATGATGATTAACATTCAAATTCAAAATGAAAATAAGGGGCTGGAAACGAACTTTTTATTTTATTTTTATCTTGAACGAATTGAACTTCTTTATGCTGTTGTCAGCTAAAATAGCTTTAATGTCAGAAAAGAGGAGTGATGTTCCTGCCTTTATTTTGTCAAGATGAAGTTCCAGAGAAACAGAAAAATTAGTTCCTTCTACATTCACTTTCTGCAGTACTTTCCCCGATTCATTGGAAATAAAAATGGTATAAGATGCAATTTTTTGCTTCGGCTTATAATATCCACCCGGCATATATAATTCTAGACTTTTGGCTTTCAGAAATTCTTCTTTCGTAAGTACAGAATCTCGTGTTCCTTTTATCCCAATAGCATAGGAGCCCAAGGTTTTTATTTCATATACTTTTTCAATGATGAGTTTATCGTTGTCAAAAACACGAAGCGTATCAAATCCAACTTCCGTATATTTTAGTAGCGCTCGCATGGCCATTCCTGAACGTACTTCTAAAGGTCCACCGCTGCGTTCCATCCGAATGTATTTCCCAGGAATCTCACCATAAACCATGATTACATTTTCTACGCCAACATACATGATTGCCATTTCAGGTTTCGTCAACGAAGTATTGATAAGGGTTGGCTTCTTTTGTGCAAATGCGACATGATATAGCAAAAGCATAAGAAGTGTAAATATGTATTTGTTCATTTTTTATAATTAAAATGGAAGTAATAATATTTTTTATTATTGATAAAAAAGAAAAAGTTGGGATTCATTTCAGCGCAAAGCCTCGCGACACTAACTTGCCTCCCACGACACCCCTCAAGTATTCCACTCCACTACGCCTTCAGCGCGTAGCAACTTGCCAATTTGCCAACTTGCCAATTCGTTAGTGTAGAAAC
>JANOPQ010000066.1:0-1515 GCA_031421935.1 Bacteroidota bacterium
CCTTATTTTGAAATTGGACCACAAGTATCTCTTTTAACTGGCGCAAAAGAAACATTTGAATTCGACAATGTAACAGGTGGAAATTATAGCGACAAAGATGTTAAAGATGATTTCGCTGGATTCGGCGTAGCTGGAGTTTTAGGGTTTGGTATTGATATCAAATTAACGGACATGATAAATTTAACCACAGGTCTTCGTTTTGGTTATATGTTTACTGATGCAACTACTGAATATACTCAAGCTGAAATTGATATTTTAGAAAATTCTGACAAATCTAGTTTAGTATCTGGGGCTTCTCATTACGAAGCTGAACATTCTTTAAGTGATCCTAGAAATAAATTAGATTACCAAAAATCAAGTCGCGCATTCGGCGGACTTCAAATTGGAATTCAATTTATGTTAGACAAAAAATAATATAAATATAATTGGAATTAAAAGAGGCTGTCTCCTAATGGTGACAGCCTCTTTCTTTTTAATGAATTTAATCAACTAGAAATAAAAACTAAATCCAAATTGAATCACATTGGTTCTGCTTGGGTCAGTGTCTATCAAATCATGTGCTCTTTCAAATCTAAAGTTTAATCATGACTTTATACTTGGAGTATTGAAATTATTAAGTTTATTTTGCCAAAAATATATGAAAAACCTAATTAATTAGATATGAAAAAAATTCTTGCCATTGCGGTTATCATGATAATCAGCCTTTCTTCTTCCGAGGCACAAGAAGGAATTCGTTTATGTGCAAAAGGATCCTTCTTTTCCACATGGCTATTTAACAAAAATATTTCTGATCAAAATGCTAGCCTAGA
The DNA here is from genome assembly GCA_031421935.1 of Bacteroidota bacterium. GTDB lineage: Bacteria > Bacteroidota > Bacteroidia > AKYH767-A > OLB10 > JAJTFW01. The sequence goes on from JANOPQ010000066.1 coordinate 810, forward strand.
CTATGCAGCTTCTTTCAGTCCTACATTCGGTGTACAAGCCATCTTTATGATTAAAGAAACTTATGGCTTAAGTGCTGAAATAATTTATGCTTCTCATAAGCAAAAGTATGATGGATATTTTGGAGATGAGAATAATACTTTCTCAAACCAAATTAAATTAAGTTATATCGATATTCCAATTTTATTTCGTGTATCATCACCTAAAGGACCCTACTTTGAAATTGGGCCTCAAATTTCCTTATTAATAGATGCTAAAGAAACTTTTGAATTTAAAAATAATCCATTAAATTATAGCGACAGAGATGCAAAAGATGATTTTGCTGGTTTTGGAGTAGCTGGCGTTTTAGGATTTGGAATCGACACTAAATTAACAGACATGATTAATTTAACTACAGGTCTTCGTTTTGGTTATATGTTTACTGATGCAACTACAGAATACACACAGACAGAAATTGATGCCTTGGATGATTCTGAAACAGCTAGTTTGGTGTCCGTGGCTTCACACTACGAAGCAGAACACTCCTTATTAGATTATAGAAATAAATTGGATTATCAAAAATCAAGTCGTGCTTTCTTTGGACTTCAAATTGGAATTCAATTTATGTTGGATAAGAAAAAAGATCAATAAAAATTGGAATTAAAAAGAGGCTGTCTCCTAATGGTGATAGCCTCTTTCCGTTTAATATTATTTATAACAATTAGAAAT
>JANOPQ010000067.1:0-3455 GCA_031421935.1 Bacteroidota bacterium
CATGATTAATTGAGAGCGATAAAAACCTAATTTAAACTGAAGAACCGCTATTCGATCTTGATTAAAATAAAAAGAGTTGTCGTTGCATACCTTTCAAAAACAAAAAAGAGCCATTTGTTCCTCCTTAAAAGAAACAAATGGCTACTCAATTATCAAAAGCAATTTATTGACTAAAACTTAAACCTCAACACTCCAAAAATATTTCTTCCTGGAGCATTGATGCCACTGGCAAAAGTTCGGTATTGCGTATCGAAAACATTATCGACACCTGCTTGAATGGTAATCAGCTTATGTACTTGATACGACACACGCCAATTGATCGTAAACCAAGCAGGCATTCCATCTGCAGTGGCGTATTGTAGATTGTCTTCTCCGCTTGAACTATAATCCTTTAATTTTTTGGCTGCATTATAATTTACAAAGAAATCAGAACTAAAATTAGCGTGTGAATAATTTAATCCTAAGCGCATATTCATAGGCGGAATATGATCAAGAGGTGCATCGGTACTGTCCGTTTTCACTCTACCATAGGTATAATTCAAACTAAAAGAGAGCATCAAATTTTCTAATAGACGCGTACGCAAACTTGAACTGAAACCATAAATGTAGGCTCTGCCTTTATTCTGGTTGGCGAGTACTTGACTCAAGGAACCATCATACAACAATGAATCTTGACCTTTGTATTGATAAGCATCCGTGATGATGGCATTGTAAAATTGAGTGTAGTACAATGTGTTTTCCCAACTCGTTTTACCATTGTAGATTTTGGTAATGCCAATTTCAGTATTCACGGTTTGCTCTGGATCGAGGTCATCGTTAGGAACAATGATCGTTCCTGGCGTTGATTCAAACACTTTAGCAATATCATCCACGTTGGGTGCTCTGAATCCGGTGCTTAACAATACCGAAAACTTTAAATCATCATTCGGAATATGAATTAATCCCACACTTCCCGAATACACCAAATGCTCTTGATTCACTTCACTGAAGGGAAATTTGAAGAAAGAAGTATCCTCAAACGTTGAGTTCAATGTAGTAAAACCTACTCTGAATCCTTCATTTAAAGTTACCTGATCATTGATTCTCCAAGTATGCGAAAAGTAGACCGCAGCACTGTTCATGGTATTTTCGCCATCAGGATAACGAGTATCTAACGGCGAGGTAGTACCGTCAACAATATCCTTTTCTTCCGCGGTAGACTTTAGCGAATTGAATTGTCCATCTAGACCAAAATGCAAAGAATGAGCTCCGCCAATGTGCAACATATCGAATGCAAATCCGATCACATTCACATCTTCGGTACGGCTTTGCAAATTATTTTTATTGAAACGACGTTGGTGCCGGCTCTCTTGAATTTTTTGAAAGCTCACCCCCACGTGCATCTTGTTAAAGAATCCTTCACCAGAAGCGTAATTCATATCGTAAGCAGTCATCAATCTTACTTGTGGACCATAATACCATTCAGCATTTCGTAAACCAGCACCATCTGGATCGGTTAATCGATCGTAGCGAGGAATGTCCGTACTGTTCGAGTATTGCAAATTAAGTCCGTGCGTTACGTTTTCATTTGCTTTGTAAGCAAGCTTTTGTACCAAATCATATTGCGAATAACCGGATTGCACTTGAAGGTAGCGATCGGTGTTCTTCACCAATGAATCCACGCCATTGATACGCTCTACGTAATAGGGTCGCTCGGGATAAACTCCTTCATAAAAAGGATTTTGGTTGGTTCCTCCACGTAAATCATCAAATGTAGAATGTGTAAACGATGTGAAAGAAGCAAACTTCTTCCCTCCAATATTCACATCGAAATGTCCAGTAAACTCATCGTTCACCGAGCCAAATCGTGTAAAGGCATTTACTTTTATCAAGCTTTTACTTTCGCCCATTGCAAATTGCGGAGCTTTGGTGTAGAGATGGACTACACCGCCCAACGCATCGCTTCCATACATGGTTGAAGAGGGACCAAACAATACTTCTACACGATCGAGACTATTATTATCGAGGGAAAGTATATTTTGAAGGTGTCCTCCACGATAGATTAAATTATTTTGACGTACTCCATCTATCACCAATAGAATTCGATTGGCTTCAAATCCGCGTAATACAGGCGATCCGCCACCCATCTGACTTTTCTGTACAAAGATTCCAGCCGTATTCGAGAGCAATTCCGCAGTGGTTTGCGCTTGAGCAAGCGAAATTTGTTTACTGTCGATCAGTTGCACTTGCTGAGAGATCGTGCGTCGTGTTTCCTCCGATTTATTCGCGGAGATAATAATTTCGTTCAACGAATTCGTTGAAATTGAATCAGGGTCTTCGGTCTGAGCGAATGAACCCGTTGAATATAGTAATGCTGGGATCAGCAGTATTTTTAGTTTCATATATCAATTAATTGTAATTATTCCATCTGCATACAACAACATTATTTCATGCTGCACACAATGAAGTAGAGTGCCCTTCCAATTTCATGGACAAGCAATATAAATCTTACTCTCCATTTAAGTCAAAAGATTTTTAAACAGATCAGTAAAGAGTTAAAAAATAAATTACTATACGACTTCGGGAGGTGGAGAGGAAACATCCTGCGAAATTAAATTCGCTACGGGGGAAAGATAAAATGGATAATTCGCAAATGATTTTTGCTCTGCAAAATAAGTAGTTTGAATAAAACCTGATAGATAAGTTAACGAAGACAACTTCAACAACAAATCGGGCAGTACTTGATTTTTATCTTCAGCATGACAAATTAGTTTTTCAATTTCATGCAATACTGTTTCTTCTTTAGTATCGTGTATTGCTAACATGGAAACAGAATCCTTAAAAAATTTAATGTTTTTTACATCATACATCCTTCCATTCCATTTTACTTCAAAAGAATTTTTCCTTCCCTTTTCAAAATCATGAAGTGACATACTTATAAATTCAAACTTTGCATTTGGATTATTGAGTTCCTCTTCCATATGTGCACGCACAAATATTTGTTGAAGAGAATACAGATTAAGAAGTCCGCCCGATTGTGCGAAGAGAAAAAGCAGTAAAGAAAGGGCAAGGATCTTTTTCATTCGGGATAAGTAAGCTAAATTATACCAAAAATATTTACGATGCAATTTTAAATTGGGAGTCCTAGTTAAAGATTTTAGATTTTAGATGTTGGATTTTAGATTTTTTGAGAATTCAACTTAGAAAAAATTCAACCACAAAACGAAATTTCGTGACGTTAACCCGATTCCAGAAGAACAGATGAATAACATCCAAACTTGAACATCTAATATCTAATGCCAAAAACTCCTATTTCAGGCTAAGTCAAAAAATCCAACTGCAGATCCCTAAATAAGGTTGACCGGTTTTAGACTAATTCATTGTTAAATATAGTTATTCTCGGTATTACTTTTAATTGCTTGTTTTTCCACTTTTCTTCAAATTCGATTGGGCTCATTCTATTCAAGTGATTGTGT
>JANOPQ010000068.1:0-9801 GCA_031421935.1 Bacteroidota bacterium
TTGTTACTTTCTTTTACGTGAAAAGAAAGTAACCAAAGAAAGCACGCCACCCAACACCAACCAATTTTTACAGTTTCTGCTTTCTACTTTCTTTAGCAACCACTTAACAATCTTTTGTGCTATCTCTTACTTCACCGGTACAGCAAAAATCGGTTCGCGCTGTTGCGTGGACGATCTCCGCACTGTTCCGAACGAAATTGATTTTTATTAATATTTATTGCTCGAAATGTGTTATTTTTATGTTTATTCAATTCGAATACATATTTTGTATAATTGGTAATAATCTTTCTTTAATAATAAAATATTAATCTACAATCATTGTTAAATTATATTCAAAGGAATGAAATTTATTCATCAACTCTGCAATAATATCTTTTCCGTACTTAGCATAAAATCCCAAAAAATTCTCATAGCGCTCTTGAGGTGTTTGGTTCGGATTAACTTTATCCAACACAGCTTGAATCTGATTCAATGCCACCTCATGTTTTCGTTTTAATGCTGCTTGTCCCTTCTTCCCTAAATTATCTAATCCATTACTTACCTTTTGCATTTCAGCTTGAACGCTGGGCGCTAAAGTAGGATCCGCCACTAAAAATAATTTCTCGAGCTCGCTATAAATACTTTGTAATTTTTCTTTTGCATCTTCAATTCCGGGAGCAATTTCCTCTTGTCTCACTAACCATTCACGAACGAGATCATCAAAATTTCTAAATAAATCTCTTTCTGAAAATCCAAGCTTCGTGAATTTATCAATTGCTTTTGATGGGACAATAACTGCATTGTTGCGCGGCACTAAAACAGGATAACTCACCGAGTAATGCTCAAACAAATCTTTTAGCTGCAACCAATATGCTAATTCTCCCGGTCCACCGATGTACGCTAAGTTGGGAAGAATTTTTTCTTGATACAACGGACGCATAATAACATTTGGACTAAATCGCTCCACTTGTTTGTCGACCAAATCGTGAATAAACTCACGACTAAATTTCAAATCTGTTTGCAGTACTTTATAATTTTGATGATCGTCCAGAACAATACGAGCTCTCAATTGCTCATCCAAATAAAACAAGTTAATCTCTCTTGGATTCACTTGAACCTTGTAATTCTTTTCTAGTCGAGCACTTGTTTTTTCAACGATGGATGAGGAAGCTTGTTCATCCAGTTCATCACGAATGATAGAACTAAATAATTTCTTTAAAGGCGCCGAATCAGCATCGATGACTACCAATCCTTGTTCACCAAATAAACTCAATACAAACGATCGCGTAGCTTCTGCTAAAGTAGAATGGTTGGCATAGGCTTCGTTCAACAATATAGCAACTTCATTTCCGTACGCTTCGTTCTTGAACAAATCAACCAACTCTTCTAAAAACTTAGGGGCAGAATCTGTTTTTAATCTACCACTTGCACCTTCCTCTTTCGTTTCCCAAATCAACTTCTTTCCATACACATGCACATGATTGATTTCTTCAATATCATGATCTTCTGTAGCCATCCAATACACGGGTACAAAATTGTATTGTGGATACTTTGCTTTTAATTCCTGAGCCAATTTAATGGTGGAAATGATTTTATAAATAAAGTACGAAGGTCCGCCAGCAATACATAGTTGATGGCCTGTGGTTACTGTAAATGTATTTGCATGAGCAATCGAATCAACATTCGATTTTACTAATGGAAACTTTTCAAAATAGGAATTATTCTGTGCATTCAATTCCGAAACCAATTCCACACGATGAAATGGAAATTGATTTCTATTTTCAATCACATCTGGAAAAGAATTTAGATGTGGAATGTATTTATAAAATGGAACCAGATCAGGATGCCCTTCTGTATAATCCAACATCAGCTTGCTATAAAAACCGATTTCGGATAATGGAAGCTGAAGTACTTTCATAGCGTTTTATTTATTGACAATCTCCCCGTATAAATCAAAAGCAGCAGTAGAAGTGATTTTTACATGTGCAAAATCACCAATACGAACATAAGTATCTTTTGCTGCGACTAATACTTCATTATCTACTTCGGGAGAATCGAACTCAGTACGACCCACAAAATAATCACCTTCTTTGCGATCAAATAACACTTTAAAAGTTTGTCCGACTTTCTGACTATTAATATCTTCTGAAATTCCTTGCTGTACTGACATCACTGCTTCGGCACGCTCTTGTTTCACATCATCTGGAACATCATCTTCCAGCTCGAAAGCATGCGTATTTTCTTCATGCGAATAATTAAAAATACCTAAGCGATCGAATCGTGCTTTTTCTACAAAACGTAACATGGCTTGATGATCTTCTTCGGTTTCGCCTGGATAACCTGCGATTAAAGTGGTACGTAAAGCGATACCTGGAACTTTCGTTCTGAACATATCAATCAATTCGTACGTTTTTGCTTCGGTAGTACCGCGGCGCATCGACTTCAACATATTATCGGAAATGTGTTGCAATGGAATATCGATGTACTTGCAAATATTATCACGCTCGCGCATCACATCTAACACATCTTCTGGAAATCCGCTCGGAAAAGCATAATGCAAACGAATCCATTCAATGCCTTCTACATCACTCAACGCTCTGAGTAAATCAGCTAACTTACGATCTTTATAAATATCTAATCCGTAATAAGTAGAATCCTGTGCAATCAATAATAATTCCTTCGTACCATTTTTAGCTAACTCCTTTGCTTCGGCAACCAACTCTTCCATCGGACGAGAAATATGTTTACCACGCATCAAGGGAATCGCACAAAACGAACAAGGACGATCGCAGCCTTCTGAAATTTTCAAGTATGCAAAATGACGAGGAGTCGTTAACAATCGTTCTCCAATCAACTCATGCTTATAATCGGCACCTAATGTTTTTAACAACAAGGGTAAATCACGTGTACCGAAATATGCATCCACATTGGTAATTTCCTTTTCCAAATCGGGTTTGTATCTTTCGGATAGGCATCCCGTTACTATTAAGCGATCAATCTTCCCTTTCTCTTTTTGTTTTGCATAATGCAAAATCGTTTCGATGGATTCTTGTTTGGCATTATCAATAAATCCGCAGGTGTTGATGATCACAATGGAAGCATCATTCTTTGAACTTTCATGCGTCACATCAAAATCATTGGCACGTAATTGACCCATCAAGACTTCAGAGTCCACTAGGTTTTTAGAGCAACCTAATGTTACTACATTGACTTTATTTTGCTTGAGGGTTTTGGTCTTCACGATTATTAATAGAACACGTTAAACTTAGATTTATCGAGTGTAATTTGAACTTCAGGAGGGAAAATAGGGTTTATTAAATCGAAAAATTGAACTTGTAATCGAACCCAAGCATTGGTTGAACGAGAAGAAATGGTTTTTCCCTTTTGCTCAATCGTTAATTCTATTGAACGTGGATAATTCTCATCGTTTATTTGTTGAAAGTTTGCGTAACCATCAAAATATTCGGGCTTCAAACTATCGGAAGGGAAAGATTTCAATATTCCTGCGATGAGCTTTTGTTCTTTCGGAGTTAAAGAACGCTTCAAATAATCAACATTAGAGCGACCATAATCCGACTTTCCTGTGATGATCAAGCTATCGTTGGTAATTCGATACGCTTGTTCCATATTCATTTTCGCCATATTATCCTTGATGATAATTTGCCAGGACTGCGCCACTCCCATCTGCGCAAGCGAAACAAATAAAAGAATAATAACGATGTTTTTTTTCATTTTAGATTTGAGATTCAAACAATGAATTTACAAATTCCTTTTTATCGAATAACTGTAAGTCTTCCATTTTCTCTCCCACTCCAATATACTTCACTGGAATGCTAAACTGATCCGACACGCCAATCACCACACCACCTTTTGCTGTACCATCCAACTTTGTTAATGCGAGTGCATTTACATCGGTGGCTGCCACAAATTGCTTCGCTTGTTCAAAAGCATTTTGTCCAGTAGACGCATCGAGAACGAGTAAAATTTCATGCGGTGCATCGGGAACAACCTTTTGCATCACGCGTTTAATTTTCGAAAGTTCGTTCATTAAATTGATTTTATTATGAAGACGACCTGCTGTATCGATGATACAAACATCAGCGCCTTGAGCATGTGCAGAAGAAACCGCATCAAAAGCCACCGAGGCTGGATCTGCACCCATTCCTTGACTCACGATGGGCACATCGACACGCTTTGCCCAAATGGTAAGTTGATCCACAGCAGCAGCACGAAAAGTATCGGCAGCGCCAAGCACTACGGACTTACCAGCTTTCTTAAAAGCATATGCTAATTTTCCAATGGTTGTTGTTTTTCCAACACCATTCACGCCCACCACCATAATTACATACGGTTTGGCAGGAAGCTCATCTAGTAAATTAAAATCGACTTTGCTACCGGCGGTATTTTCCGACATCAATCCAACAATCTCCTCTTTCAACAGGCGATTCAATTCGCTGGTGCCTGAGTACTTATCGCGTGCAACACGATCTTGAATACGCTTTACAATTTTGAGGGTGGTTTCCACACCCACATCACTCGTCACTAAAATCTCTTCTAAATTATCGAGTACTTCATCGTCGATGCTGGTCTTACCAATGAGGGTCTTGGTAATCTTTGAAAAAAAACTCTCACGGGTTTTCTCGAGTCCCTTATCGAGCGACTCCTTTTTCTCTTTATTGAAGAATCCGAATAATCCCATTTTAATTTGCTTTTGGTACTAATAAAAACAGCCTCTTTCGATGGAAAGAAGCTGTCTGATCTGGTTGATTGTCAGAATATTACTTATCTTTCAAGAAATCTTTTATATGGTCATTATGAACGATCTCTTCTTTAAAAGAGTAAGATCCAGTCACTGGTGATTTCACCATTTTGATCACTTTCGAGAATTCTTTGCCTTTACCGGTTTTCAGTGTAGCAACTACTTTCTTAGCCATGTTATTTTATATTGGGCGGGAGGCCGATTATTTAATTTCTTTATGAAGCGTCATTTTCTTGAGGATAGGATTGAATTTTTTCAATTCTAAACGCTCAGTGGTGTTCTTCTTGTTCTTGGTGGTGATGTAACGACTGGTGCCTGGTTTACCAGAGTTTTTATGCTCTGTACACTCCATAATCACCTGAACGCGGTTACCTTTCTTAGCCATAGTTTAATGTATTATTACCCGTAATTTGGGTCGGCAAAGATACTACGATTATAAGCAAAATACAAAGGATTCAGAGGAATTTATGATAAGTGCTTATAAATTATTGATTATAATATATTTATGGTGGATAATGAGCTGTATCGCTGGAACTATATTTTGATGGAACCTACCTTTGCTGAAGCTTCGGCAGGCAGGCGCAGATTAATTAAGATTGATTAAGATTTTTTATGATTTCTTTGCGACCGCTGCTAAACGCTGCTGACGTTGCGTTTAAACTGAGATTTTTATAAGAACTAGAAATTTAACTCATTTTCAAATTAATACTTTACCCACTTAATAGTCCTAAAATATCCATCACTTTCAATTCGTACTTGATACACTCCCCCCGCCCAATCCGAAGCAGAAATATGTTGCATGGTTGACCATTGAGGAAGAGATTGTTTGTGCCTTAAACGACCTTGCAAATCATAAACACTCAATATTCCATTTTTATTTTGAGGTAGCAAGTACAATATTTCAAAACCCGCGTTACCCGGATTGGGAGATAACTTTATACTGAAATCATGTTTTCCATATTCATTTATTCCAGTACTTACCAAACAAGGACAACCTAACGTTGTATCGCAGCCCAAGTAGTAATTAGGGTGGTTTACATTACCTCTTCCCGAATAACAGGGTAAATGAAGTGCGTGTTGTCGCACATCGCAAGCTAGTCCTGCGCTGTCAGGATAATTAATATAATGTAAATCTAAAACACTGTTTCCAGAACTTCCATAAATTTTACCGTTAGCTGCTCTGTAAAAATTCCAAAAGGCTGTTTGAAAAGGTGGATATGGAGAGAAATACCCATCATTTACAGCAACGGTGTCGAGAGCGGTTATAGAGGCAAAATTCGAAACATCGAATTGATAAATTCTATAAAGAGATGCGACGTATAAATAATTTGAATTTGAACTAAACATAAGCCCAAACGTTAAAGCGGAATCCGTATAATTAAATACCTGAAGATTACTAAATGAACCTGTACATCGATTAAAATTTAATAAGCGTGCAGATGTTAAATAAGTTCCTGCTGAATAATTAGATGTTTCATAAGCGAAGTAATTGCCGTCAGGCGAAAATTGACTTTGACCAATATCACTTACTCCGTGATTGATTCCAATGCTTTGTGTGAATGGACCTGTTATTCCAGATGGGTCCAATAAAAAAACAAACATACTATCTGAAAGGTGTTTAAAAGTAACAAACCACCAATCTCGGCCATTCGCATGTTTACATGCAACAAGATTATTGTTTTGACTTGCATTTAACAAGGGTAACTGTTTTTGATTTGCAGGAATACCACCTAGTCCTCCAGCTAAATTCATGTCCACTATTGAGTAAACAAGATCAGTAGCAAAGGATCCCAAATTACTCATTTGTTGAATCAAATAATACTTTGAAGTATCGCCAGGGTCTGTCAACGTAATTATGCTTTGATTGTATGGAATACCAGCATACGGAATACACCAACTTGCCCATGTACCTGATTGAGATAATGCTCCATTTTGCATTTGATTTCCGGTACTATCCGCTACCCAACAACCATTGGAAACAAAAAGAAGATTTCCTGCTTCATCACTAATATTAGCTTGCGCGGCCCTAAATGCCATCGGAAAATTTCTTGGAGTCACACTAACATTTAATGAATCGAAAGATAAAAGAGCTCGATTAGAAACAACTTCAGTATCTACTACAGCACTAGTGTATCCTAAAAGCCAGTTTTTTGTACGACCTTGGCCATAAGAATGCAAATTCCATATGCAAAAAATGAACAAAATAACTAATGAAAATATGTTTTTAAGTTTTTGCATTTTCGAATCAAAATAAAGTTTTTGTTTATTCAACTTTCCCATTTTCAAATTTTCAAATCGCCACATTTTCAAATTATTTACTCTGCCATCATCTTCTCCAACTCCTCAATACTTCTTGGAAGACTGATCGTCATATTCACAGGATCCCCATCGGTAACGAGGATATCGTCTTCGATGCGTACACCGATACCCCACCATTTTGGATCGCAGTTACTGCCTTGGTTGATGTAGATGCCGGGCTCGACGGTCATCACTACTCCTGGTAATAAATTTTGGTATGTTCCGGCATCGTGCACATCTAATCCTAAGTAATGGGAAGTGCCGTGCATGAAATAATTTTTTGCTTCAGATTCTTTTTTGATGATACCTAAGTCGATTAAGCCTTTTGCGATAACAGCATAGGCTGCATTGTGAGCGGCTCTGAAATCATTTCCTTTTCTGCATTTTTCGATGCCTGCATTTTGAGCTTGCAAGACTAAATTATAAATGGCTTTTTCTTCCGTTGAAAATTTTCCATCGACGGGAATCGTTCGAGTAATATCAGCAGTGTACCCGTGATACTCTGCGCCCATATCAACTAAGAACATATCTTTTGCTTCTAAACTTTTTCGATTGTACGTATAATGCAATACACATGCGTTACTACCTCCTCCGCAAATAGAAGGATAACCCATGTATTCCGATCCGCCTTTTTTAGAATGATACTCAATGATGGCTTGTGCTTCGTACTCTGCCATTCCTGGTTCGAGTTGTTTGATCATCGCTTTGAAACCATCTATAGTAATGTCCATCGCTTTTTGCATCAACACAATTTCTTCCTTGGTTTTTATTTCTCGCAATTTAGCCATCATCGGTTTTAATCCCGATTCATTTACGACTACCTTCGATTTCTTTGTTGCCTCTTGAAAATAATCTACCAAATCGCCTAACTCCGCATTCGCCAAAGGAGAATGATTTGGTTGATTCGGATAGATGGCCATGACTTCGTTTAGTGTACTCCAGTTTAAGCCAAACTCATGTAGGTCGATGCCTTTATAAACATTTTTAAAACCCAACATTTGTTTAGCTCCATCAACACCTAATCGTTTGCCTGTCCAAATTTCACTGGATGGATTTCGATCTTGTACAAAGAGTATTTCATTGGTAGAAACGCCATCAAAAACGCGCGGCTCTTTTAATATGATGAGTGCAGCATTGGGCTCTAAATATCCGGTGAGGTAATAAAAATTTGGATTTTGACTGAACTGAAAATCGACGTCGTTGCTTCGATTCCGAATGGGATTCGCAAAAAATACAGCGGCAGATTTTTCAGGCAGAAGCGCTCTTAACGCTTCTCTATTTTTTTGATGGAACTCTTTTGGAAGACGATCGGTATCGTCCCACTGTGCATGTGCAGCAACGCTCATTAGCACCAAAATGAAAACCGGTAAACTATATCTCATGCTTCAAATTTAGCACGATACAGTTTACCGGAAGGTATCTTTGATGGATTTTTACAATCCGCCTTTTACAATGGCACGAGTGATCGCTTCAGTAATACCGATCTTATCGATGGTTTTTAAAGCTGATGTACTCACTTTTAATGTGATCCACTCACCAGTCTCTGGCATAAAGAAACGCTTCGTGTGCAAGTTCGGGTGGAACTTACGACGCGTTTTCGCATTAGAGTGACTAACGTTATTTCCTGAGATGGAATGTTTTCCTGTAAGATCGCAAATTTTTGACATGACTATTCGTATTGGGAGGGCAAAGATACATAAAATTATAAGGTTTACAAGTCGGAAGCAATAATTGCTTTTCTCAACATATTTAAAGCCGTTTCAGAAGCTACTTGTATGGTTCTTAGTCGATTATCACCCAATAAAACTTTCTTTGCAAATACTTTTCCGGGTAAAGCGATACCAATCCAAACTGTTCCAACGGGCTTATCGGGCGTTCCACCCCCAGGTCCAGCGATACCAGAAGTAGCCACCGCACAATCCGTTTTCATGATGCGTTTTACATTTTCAACCATGGCGGTCACTACTTCTTCGCTCACGGCTCCATGCTCCAACATCAAGGATTCAGAAATACCTAAAATCTCAGTTTTACTTTGGTAGGAATAAGTAACAGTAGAACCCATATACCACGACGAAGATCCAGGAACGGAGGTAAGTTGATGAGCAATATATCCGCCCGTGCAACTTTCTGCAGTCGAAATGGTCAATTTTTTCTCCATTAAGAGTTTACCAATTACTTCTTGGATGGTCTCCTCATCAAAACCAAATCGGAAATCAGCCACTCGATGATCTAAGTCGCTTACGAGTTGATCCATCTCCGCCCTGATTCCATCCTCATTTACTCCAGTAGCACTCAAGCGCAAACGCACCATGCCTGCGCCTGGTAAATAGGCAAGCTTAATATGTTTAGGTAAATTATTCTCAAACTCTTCAATTAACTCCGCAAGTACACTCTCTCCTATTCCCTGCGTGAGAATTGAACGATGCAAAATAAATGGTGTTTTAAATCGAGTTTTGAGTCGGGAAAGAACATGCTTCGACATCAAATGTTTCATTTCATGCGGAACACCGGGCATCGATACATAAATCACATTATTCTCATCGAACCACATTCCGGGAGCCGTGCCCACTTCATTTCGCAAAGGAGTACAATTGGAAACAATTTCAGCTTGTTTGCGATTGATTGCAGATACATCACGCCCTCTCATTTTGAATAATCGCTCTACATCCAAAAAAACTTCCTCATTAAATACGAATGGAGCATTGAAGTATTCACTGAGTGTCACCTTCGTCACATCATCTTTGGTTGGACCTAATCCACCCGTA
>JANOPQ010000069.1:0-5397 GCA_031421935.1 Bacteroidota bacterium
TCGCTTGCTTTACAATGTAGGAAGAGTAACTACCTACTCTATTTTCGGCGCACTTGCAGGATTATTCGGACATTCACTTAGCATCAATGGATGGCAAAGTGATATTAGTATTTTGAGTGGAATCATCATCATTCTTTTTGTGTTGTTCAACACCCAAGCGGTACAAACTAAAATCAATCATCGCATATATAAATTTACTTCTTTGCTCAAAAAAGCGTTGGGTAGTTTCATGCAAAAAAAGTCTTTTGTGTCCTTGTATTTTATTGGTGTGCTGAATGGATTTTTGCCCTGCGGATTTGTATACTTAGCCTTAGCGGGTGCAGCGAGCAGTCATGGGGTTTTAGAAGGGATGAGTTATATGGCATTATTTGGATTTGGTACTCTTCCCATGATGTTGGTGCTATCCTTGTCGGGAAGTTTTATCAGTATTAAAGCAAGGAAGTGGGTACAAAAAATTAGTCCGGTGGTAGCGATTGTTTTGGCGTTATTTTTAATACAACGTGGGGTGATGTTGAAGGAAAATCCAGATGCTTGTTGTGAGCGGGTGGAGAAGAGTGCTGCAATACGATAGAGACGCCATTTAAACGCAGCGATCGCAGTGTTTAAGCAACGGAAGCAGCGATTGTTTTTATTCTTCCTCCAAAAACTTCTCATTAAAATTAAGCAAATACAATTTCGATGAGGCGCGTGTAAAGGCTGTATAGAGCCAGCGATAGTATTCAATACCCAACATTTCGTCTGTTAAGTATCCTTGGTCTACAAAAACAACGGGCCATTGTCCACCTTGGGCTTTGTGGCAGGTGATGGCGTAAGAGAATTTTACTTGGAGTGCATTGTAATGCGGATCAATTTTTATTAATGCATTGCGTTTGCGTTTGTCGGGCTCATCGCCTTCGTAGTATTCATGCAACGCATCGAATAGTTTTTTCTGATCTACAGTAGAAAGTGCAGGAGCTTCACTCGATAAGGTATCGAGAAGAATCATGGCTTCAAATACAGGTTCGTCAGGATAGTCGGGTAAACGTAAACTCGCCATCGCAAAACGAAATCCATAGCGTTCTTCGAAACGAAAAACTTTAAGCACTTCGAGCACATCACCATTGGCAATGAATCCTGCAGGATGGTCAGCGGGCAGACTCGTATAATTATTTTTTACGACCATCAAACTATCACCCCCTCCTATTTCGTCTTCCATCCATAAGGTTTGAAAACGAATTAATTTATTGTATTGAATAGCGGCTTTGTTGGAACGTGTTACCACCATCACTTGATCTTGTCCGTAGTCTTTGAATAGGGAATGTAAAAGCTCGGGTAAATCGCGTGGATTCACTTGGGCTACATCTCCCTTCAACTTAATTTTTAGACTTCCCTCCTCTCCCGCACCCTGAGCTTGCCTAAGGTCTTGACCCTGAGCCTTCCGATGGGAATCATCTGTAATCAAATTTCGTATATCCGTAGCGTTAGTTAGAATTTCGCTTTGCTGTTGTTGTCGCACCACTTCTTTCAACTCGGCAGTGTACACTTTTTTTCTGTATTTGTAGCGAAGGTGTTCGGGATCAAGTGCTGGACTCTTATCAAAATGTACAGGAGGAAGCTGCGCATCATCGCCAACTAACATCAATCGACAACTGGGACTGCTGTACACATATTGAATTAAATCATGCAACAGGTTTACACCCGGAAACGGACTTGAGCTATCATCAATCGCCGCATCGGGAATCATGGATGCCTCGTCAACAATGAACAATGTTTTTTTGTATGTATTATCCATCAAACGCAACATCATGCGTCCGTCGCTGGTGAGCGATGGAACATACAAATGTTTATGAATGGTGAACGCAGGTTTGCCCGTATAAAATGAAAGTACTTTCGCGGCTCTTCCTGTTGGCGCTAGTAAAACGATATTCTTATATGCCGATGTTAACGCCGCCATCATCGTTGTTTTTCCCGTGCCTGCATAACCCTTCAAAAGAAAGAGTCCGGGCTCTTCCATAGAAGCAAATTGGGAGAATTGATGAATAAAATTTTCCTGTCCCGGCGTTGGCGGAAACTTCAAATATTCATGAATTCTGGATTTAACCTGAAGGCTACGTTCTTGCAAAGTCACGGGAAAGATTCTTTGGGTGAAGATCGGAAATTTAGGCTTTAGGGTTGATGTAATTTATAAGTGAATGATTATAAGGTAGTAAGTCAAATTATTTGGTGGTACCACTTCGATAGTTATCAAGCCAATAATCATAGCGGATAAGAGTAAGATTCGTTATTTTTGCCCTATGGTTCAAAGTGAAATAGGCATCAATCTGAAAAATCAGGTGACCGATGAAAGTTATTCTCAAGGCATGGTGAAAAATGCATTGCTGTTGATGGTAGCGGAAAAAGGTCGGTTTTTTTATGGAGTGATTGATCAAGAACGACAAAAGGCAGTGGTGTTGAGAGATTATCAAATGGTGAATGATCAAGATACGGAAGAAGATTATACGCCTGGATTCTTCAATCGCATTTTGGAGGAAGATGAGATTTTGAAAGAATTGAATCCTGATAAAATAGTAATGTCGGTTTATTCGCAACAACAAAGCTTGGTGCCCAATCCTCTTTTCTCCAAAAACCATCTCAAAGAAATTCTTGGGCTCACCTGTAATGTAGGTAAAGATCAAGATGTGTATGCCGATGCGATTTCCTCAGCGAATGCGCATATCATTTATGGAGTTCCAGCAGCATTATTAGAGGAGACGGGGAATCGTTTTAAAAATGCATCGCTCTTTCATGCAGGAAGTGCTTTTATTGAAAGTCAAATTCGACTGAACAAATTGAAATCGGAAGCCACCGTTTCTGTTTTAATTCGCAATCAATATTTCGATGTGGTGATTACACATGGCAGTGATTTGAAGTTATACAACAGCTATCGTTTTCATTCGAGTGAAGACATCATGTACTACCTCCTATTCACCATGGAGCAGTTGCAACTCAATCCCGATCAAGTAGCAGTACGATGTTATGGTGAGATAGAAAAGATCTCGAGTCACTGGATGCTTGCACGTAAATACATTCGAAATATTACGATGGGAGAAACACCCAACGGCGTAACTTATAGTTACGGCATCGAAAGATATTCTTCTCAACAGTATTATCCTTTATTTATTCAAGAACTGTGCGTATCATAAGCGGAACCCATCGAGGGAAACAATTAAATGTACCTAAAGATTTAGTGGTACGTCCTACGACGGATTATGCTAAATCGGGATTGTTCAATATTCTCGCACATCGATTCAATCTAAAAAAATTAGCCGTAGTTGATTTATACGCTGGCACCGGAAGTTTGAGCTACGAATTCATTTCGCGGGGTTGCACCAACGTTATGGCCATCGACAAAGATCCTGCTTGCATTCGATTCATCAAACAAAGTTTTGAGCAACTGGATCACAGCAGAAGTGCTAAAGCCATTCAATCGGATGCTTTGAAATGGTTACGAAATCAACCTGGAAAATTCGATATCATCCTAGCCGATGCGCCCTTTGAAGAAACGCCTGCTGAGGAATTATGTAGCATCGTATCAAACGGAGATCTCTTAAACAAAGGCGGTGTGCTCATCATTGAACATGCCAGCAAAAATAGTTTAGTAGCCATTGAGGGGTATGTAGACACGCGTAAATACGGGAATGTTAGCTTTTCATTCTTCCAACCCATAGCATCTCCAGCCACTGTTGAATCCATCTCCACCGAATAAAATAAAAACTATGTCAAAGATCGCACTCTTCCCGGGCAGTTTTGATCCCATCACCATTGGACATGTAGATGTTATTACACGTTCATTAAATCTATTTGACAAAATTATAATTGGTGTAGGCGAAAACACCTCTAAGAAATACATGTTTCCTTTGCAAGATCGAGTGCAATGGATCAAAGATAGTTTTACCGAATATGACCAGGTTGAGGTATTATCATACAGTGGCTTGACCATCGATTTTTGCAGGAAAATTCAAGCTCGATTTATCTTAAGAGGATTACGTACCTCTGCCGATTTCGAATTTGAGAGAGCGATTGCACAGATGAATCACTACTTAGATAACGGCATTGAAACTACTTTCATGTTAGCATCGCCTCAATACTCACCGGTATCATCCACCATCATTCGCGACATCATCCGCAACGGTGGCAATGCAACACCCTTTGTTGGTGAAGGCGTTAAATTAAAATAAAATAATATTATTTCTGTTTTTCGAGTGCCACAAAATGCTGCATCAAATCGTCGATGGGCTGCTTAATAATTTTACCAATCGTGAATCCTAATTCTGCAGCTACTTGATGTAATTCGACAGAAAAAATAAAGGCTACGGACCCCACGAAATGTACTTTTTCGGTCTTGTAAGTAGGGAAATCGCAGACATACAAATTACAAAAATCGCGCATGCCTTGTAAAATCATTTCCTTGATGTAGGGATGCTCTTGATATTTTGTTAAAAAGCGTGAAAAGGAAGCCAACCACACATTGGGATTAGGTTCTTTATACACTTTATCAATAATATCATTCTTGCTGAGCTGATAAGTCTCCTTAAAATCTTGTTGTAAATCGGCTGGAAGACGTTCGTACAAATAATACGTCAACAATTTTTTTCCGAAATACGAACCACTTCCTTCGTCACCCAAAATATAGCCTAAGCCATAATTTCTTTCTTGCACCTCGGTCCCATCAAAATAACAAGAATTACTTCCTGTGCCGATGATGCAGGCGATGCCTTTTGTATTTCCGCAGGTAGCCACCGCACAGGCTAACAAATCGTGTTCAACCAATACTTCGGCCTTCGTAAAAAAGTTTCGAAGTCCAGACTCAATAATTTCATTGCGATCCTCGCTGGAACAACCCGCACCAAAAAATTTTACATTCGTTATTTGATCACGAACAGCTAACATCTCCTTCGACTTCATCAAACTTTCTAACACAAATTCACTCGAGTGAAAAAACGGATTAAAACCCATGGTATGAATAGGACCTGTAATCTTTTCACCATCAAAAAGCAACCAATCTGCTTTTGTAGAACCTGAATCTGCGACGAGGAGCATGTTTTTTTTCGTTTAATATTATTTATTCGAAAATTTAATTTGTCAGCTTTGTATAGACTTTTGATTTTGGACTTTAGACTTTTGATTTTGGACTTTAGACTTTTGACTTTTGATTTTTGATTTTTGATTTTGGAATTTCCATCAGCAAGATATTCTAACAACTAACAACTAACAACTAACAACTAACAACTAACAACTAACTGCAGATCCCTAAATAAGGTTGACCGGTTTTAGACTAATTCATTGTTAAATATAGTTATTCTCGGTATTACTTTTAATTGCTTGTTTTTCCACTTTTCTTCAAATTCGATTGGGCTCATTCTATTCAAGTGATTGTGT
>JANOPQ010000070.1:0-13971 GCA_031421935.1 Bacteroidota bacterium
AAACCGAATTTTGTTGCCATGAAATGTTAAATGTACTAGCATCAAATCTAGATTGGAGTGAAGGATATTATTGGAGCATTGATAACGAACCCGTAATTAATAACGATAATCCTTTCTTTATTGAAATACCAGAATTAGAAGCAAACGCGAATAAAAATATTACATTACATCGAGCTGATGGAGATATTGTGTGGACATCGGATTTTTTAGTGAATAGATGCCTAGGCCCTATTACAATTACGTCTGATCTACCAGATTTTTGCCCAGGAGATCAAATTCATTTAACATCAACTGCTGGTTCATTTCTCAATCCTTGGCAATATCACTGGACACCCACTAGCCCCATTTTAAATTATGATGTAAACGTTAGGCATGCGGATGTAACCCCAACACACACAACCATGTTTAGGCAGTACGCTACAAATGGAACCTGTTGGTATGTATCAAATGATTTAATTGTTAATAGCCAAAATCCAGAACCGTTTTTTTCTAAAACCGAATTGAAGGTTTGTAATACTACAAGCCCAAAAACTGTTAGACTTGAAGTAGAGCTTGCTAATGCTTTTACAGGAACCACCTATACTTGTGTTTGGAAGAATGAATCTGGAACTATCGTTCATAGTTCAAATACATTATTGTACTATTCATTTAACCATACTAATCTAGACCAAATATTTACAGTCACTGTAACTTCTCAAACTAACGGATGTTCAGGAACAGCAACCGTACAAGTATTGGGTATTGAGTGCTGTCAACCACCCCAGCCAAATACCGATCCTTCTAAACTTGATGTAACCGGCGATCTTAATCCGCCATTAACCAATGATAAAGTGTATTTGAGCAACGTATTGGATTTACTATGGCCAAATGGGGCAGGAACTCCTGGTGGAGTAGCTTATAATCCTACGAATAATTCAGTTGAAATAAATTGTTCAGCAATCAATGTTGTAAAAGATATTTACATAAACCGGAAATTGAATGTTGATCTTAGAACTTCACTTATAGGATGTACTTTACATATTGGAGAAGAAGCCGAAATAAATTTGTACGGCGCAAGTGACCTTGTCTTGATGGGTTGCTCCTTAATTACCTGCGATAATAATGTGTACACTTGGCAAGGGCTGGCAGCTGCAGGTGAAAATCAAATGATAGTAGCAATCCCTTTTGGTGGAGTTAAAACCTATATTACTAATGCTGAAACGGCCATTGACCTAAGCGACAAAGCAAAATTTGTAATTGCTGAAACCGATTTCTTTAATAACGTTAGTTCAGTTAACTTGCACGATTATCCTTCTACTATTAGGGTAGGTTTGGGTGATTATACTGCTAATGGAACATCGTATGATATAAATAATATCTATGACAATACTTTTAATTCCGATAATATCAATTGGCCTAGTGGCTTTTTTAATAAAGGATTTTATAATGCTCATTCCGCAATTTCATGTAGTTGGATAGAAGGATTAGAAATTGGGAAAGAATCACTTGGAAATGATTTTAAAAATAGCGCGGTAGGAATCAATTTATTTAATTCCAGTGCTACTATATTAAATAACATATTTAGCGAAATATATCAACCGGCACCAGGTCATGCGTTATTTAATGCTGTTGGTATATTAAGTACTTATGGTGATCCTCTCAATGATATAAATGTTGTTATTGGAGATAATGCGAGTCTTAATTTCCGAAACACATTTAATGATGTTACCAATTCTATTGTTATTTCAGGTGGGGGAAAGTATAACATATTGAACAATTATTTTGGGCCAGCTAACATCGGTAAAAATGATTTTGATATTCGATTGTATGAAATAATAGGTGGAGACATTGAAATTACAAACAATGAATTTGAAAGTGTCCAAACAGGTATTTATGGTTACAATATTTATCCCGGTTCAAAGCTTGATTTTGTCGGAAACCATTTCACTGATCCTGAACCTACAGCCGGCAATAGTAACTTCCGTCACACTGCCATTACACTTCAAAACCAGCAGCAATTTACTAACGAAGGAATTCGCATTATAAGTAATGTGGTCGATAATTTGCGAATTGGTATTCATTTGAATAATACCAGCAATGCCTTTGTCATTAACAATGATATAAACTTTGATTTTGCAAATACAACAACGCCAAACGAAGTACACACTGGCATTTTGACCGAGGGATGTGATGACTTAAATATAATCGATAATGATGTAATTAATACTAATTACAGTGCAGGGAGAAATGATATGCTGCGGGGAATTTCAATTGACAATGGATTGCGAAATACATTGCGTTGTAACGGCTTATCAAACTTAGGTTACTCCCTTAAATTGAACGGACCTTGCAGTCCTTCTACAATCGAAAATAATAATTATACTGCTTATGATGTGGGTGTTTATTATGCCAGCGCAAGCGTAGGCAACCAGGGAAATGCTAATAAATCGCAAGACAATGTTTGGATTCCATTTGGAACCACAAATAATAATAAAGTTGATGGCAACTCACTTTTCCAAGATAGATGGTTTCATTGGGGAGGCGCAATTAATAACAACTTTTCTCTTTGGCCATATAATCAATTCGTAATAACCGCGGACGACAATAATCCACACAATAGTAACTCGTGTTCCATTGCCGAGAATACAGAATACGAAATGGATCGATTTTTAGCATCATTAGTGGTAGACTCGCAAAATACAGATGCCGACCAACAATTTATTGTGGCGGAACGATTGTTTCGGTTAATGCGCAATGATTCAGCTTTTATGGCAATGAATCCGTTGTCATATACCCAGCTTTCTGATTTGTATTATACATTTATCAATTCCTCGTCGGAATATTTGAATGATGTAGAAAATTATTTAAGCCGACAAAGCAACGATTCAGCAGAGTTCTTATTATCAGTTGTAGTTGATACAAACCTAATTCAGGAAAACGATAAGTATATTTTTGAAACTATTTGTAAAGTTAATAATAAAGACTCCTTGTTGGTTGAAGATTCACTTTATCTAACGCAGCTTGCACACTCCTACTCATACCGTGTGGGCAGGTCAACTTTTAGTGCTAGTGCTTTAACTTTTACCGAGCGAAATCCAACTGTAACAAGCAGTTTAAGGATCCTAAAAACAGAAAAAGACAATTTGGTTTCTAGCACTAAAATTGAACCCAATCCTACCGAGCAATGTATATGGATTACGATCCCTAATGATTCCTATAAAATGTATTTAATTATAAATTCACAAGGCAAGGAAGTGGGTAAATTAAATATCGAAGGGACAGAAAATAAATTACACTATTGTTTCTCTGAAAACATAACTGATCCTTATCTACTTCTTGTTGGAAAAGACAATAGTGGAAACATACTTGATGTTAGCAAAGTAATCATTGTAAAATAGGTGAGCATGAAAAAATATTGTTTCATACTATTAATTCTAATTACAGTTATAAAATACGAGTATGGCCAAGCTCAAAACAGAAACTCCATTTGGTGTTTTGGTGATTCGGCAGGTATTGATTTTACGATCCCTTCTAATCCACAGCCCTATTTTTCAGCTATGCGTAGTCGTGGTACTGCTGTGTCAATTTGTGATACCATTGGTCAATTGCTATTTTATGCCCATACGGGAGATACCAGTAATAGTAATACCAATATGATGGGGAATGTAAGGAATAAATTGCATCAAATGATGGAAAATGGAGATTCTATTATAGGAATTTCCTGGTATCAAGAGATGGTAATTGTGCCTTTCCCTGATGAAAACCAAAAGTATTATCTATTTTCTCAAGATAACACTGATATTTATGGAATTTATTTTTCGGTTATTGATATGAGTTTTAATAATGGGTTGGGTAAAGTAATTCTCAAAAACCAACAGCTATTAAATATTAGAATGGCTGATTGTTTAACTGCGCTGAAACATGCCAATGGACGGGACTGGTGGGTCTATTCCAGATTAGGTAATGGCAATGTTGTCAGCAGCCCCTTTTATACTTATCTAATTTCACCCTCTGGAATTTTATTAGATACTCTACAAGATGTTGGTCTTTTATCATTTGGAAGCTTTGTTGAATTCCGTTGGAACAAACAAGGAACTAAATTGGCTTATGTAAATTACAGCGGGCTCATCCAGGTATTTGATTACGACCGTTGCACCGGGATTATTTCTAATCCCTTTACACTTGATACGATGAGGCCAAGCTCGCCATTGCCTGGGTATGTTACGGGTGAATTTTCTGCTAGCGGTAGATATTTATATGTGAGTTCTAACATTTTAAATTCTTATATTCATCAATTTGATTTAATTAATTTACCCACTTCGTTTACTCGAGATACCATTTGGTCAACATCATTTCCGGTTAATACTGCTGGTGATTTAAAGAGAGGACCCGATGATAAAATTTATCTTTCTTGTATTTATATTGATAGCATGAATAATTGGGCATATCCCTATCCAGATTCTGTTTATAATAATTACAACATGAATTTATCCGTAATCAACGAGCCAGATTCTGCTTTCCCTGCTTGTAATTTTACTCCCTATAGTTTCTTCTTGGGCGGCAAACGCACCTATTGGGGATTGCCCAATAATCCTAATTACGATATGGGTGTAGTAGCAGGAAGTCCGTGTGATACATTGAGTGTAGGCCTCTCCCCCAGCCCCTCTCCAGAGGAGAGGGGAGCTATTATGCAATCATGGTACAATCCTGCATGGAATCTTATTCATGTAAACGCATCGCAATTAAAAGGTCACCTAGGTACCATTCGTTTACTTGATCTGAATGGTAGAACTCTGTTTGAAAAAAAGATTGATAATATTCATGGAGGTTATTACACCACCCAAATTTACATGAATGCATTTTCTTCTGGAATTTATTTTGTGCAATTGATTACCGATAAAGAACAGGTGGCTGGTAAGGTGATGAAATAAATGAAACAATTTTTACTCACAATTACATTAAACAAAAAAGCAACATCGTCAATGACCATGTTGCTTTTTTATTTTGTGAAGCTGGATTAATTCAACAACGTTGCTTTCGCGTCGTTTAAAATGTCAAAGGCGGCTTCCTTGGTTCCCGACTCGGCGTAGGTGCGTAAAACGGGTTCTGTTCCTGAGGCGCGAATCATGAGCCAATCGCCGTTTTCGAAAAAGTATTTGTAGCCGTCGAGATCTTCAACCTTGGCGACTTTGTATTTACCGAAGTTTGAATAATTGCCCGATTTGCAATTGGCCAATACTTTTTGTTTGATTTCTTCTTTGATGTGTAGGTCGTTTCGTTCGAATGAAAAACGTCCAACTATGGCATATACTTCATCAATTAAATCATTTAATGTTTTTCCACTCTTGGCCATGAATTCCCAAATGGTGAGACCCATCCAAATGCCATCGCGCTCGGGAATATGTCCTTTAATGGCAATACCACCCGACTCTTCACCACCTAACAATACATCTTCATGTATCATGATTTCGGCAATGTATTTAAAACCGATTTTAACAGTCTCAATTTCGAGTCCGTAGTGTTTGCATAACTTCTCTACTTTAGGTGTTGCAGAGAACGCTACACATACTTTACCACCCAAACCTTTGTACTTATGCAGATAGTGAATCAACAATAAAATGATATGATGTGAGTCGACAAAATTTCCTTTGCCATCGTAAAACCCTAAACGATCCGCGTCACCATCGGTCACTAAACCGGAATCAATTTTTCCGCTGTTCTTAATTAAATTAGAAAACTCAGTTAAGTTTTTATGAATGGGCTCTGGTGCTTGTCCCATGAACGAGGGATTATAGTCGCAGTGCAAAAAAGTTAAATCAGGCATCAAGCGCTTCATCACATTTTGTCCTGAACCATACATGGCATCAAAAGCTAAATTCAATCCTGATTTTTTTATGGCATCGAGATCGAAGTTGGCTTCTACGTGATCGCAATACATCGTTTCAAGATCAACATACGTCAATGAACCATTGGCTTCTAAAGTTGAAATGTCGATGGATGCATAATTCACAGTGCATTTCTCGGGAATCAAATCTTCAATTTCAGAAACTAAGGAGGGTTGCAACGGTCCGCCGAATGATCCTTTCAATTTAAAGCCATTATACGATGGTGGATTGTGACTTGCGGTGATGATGATCCCTAAATCTTTTTTAAGTTTCACAGCCCCTAAAGAGATCATGGGTGTAGAAACAAATATTTTGGATAAATCCACTTGCACACCCAGTGTACACATGACACGAGCTACGGTTTCACAAAAAAGTTGTCCTGCAAAACGGCAATCGTGGCCCAATACAATTTTAGGTTTTGCATTTTGCTTCAACAACCACTTGGCGGTTCCTTCTGCAACACGTGCTACATTTTCAACCGTGAAATCTTCAGCAATGATGGCTCTCCAGCCGTCGGTTCCAAATTTAATTTTTGTCATCTTTATTGGTTTTATGTGTATTGAGAGCGGTTATACGCAGCCCCTCAACGATGTTACGAAATTAAAAAAAATAAGATTAAAGGGCTCAATTTCAATACAAAATTGAAGTGATATTAATCTTACCACTTTCATCTAATAATTCTCCACAAAATAGGTCAGCTTATTCCAAGGACTTTGAATCAAAGCCTTTTGATACAAATAGCTCTGACTACGAGTAATCTCTTGCTGATTAATTTTACGAATGACGAAGTTGAAATTCTTAACACGGATGAAATCGATGAGTTGCTGTTCATTGATTTTTACATCGAGCTTTAATAAATCTTTATAGGGAATCTCGGTTAAAGGAGCATCGTTAATGTAAATGATGAGTCCCAAAGGATCATACAATAGCTCCGCTCCTACTTTCTTCCACAGTTCATTCACTTCTATCTTGGTTACTTTCCATTTGGTTTTCTGCGTAAGGTTGGGCAATTTGTCGGCACCTAAATTAAAAAATACTTCTTGATTATTTTTTAGATATTCACCGATTCCAGCCAATAAATCATTGCCATTGTTTACTTTTTCGCTCGGGGCTTCAGTTGATTTATCCAAGGTCCAGACGACTAATTTTTGCGGCACTTGATTCATGGAAAAGGCACTGACATTAAACCTCAAATTGCCGATATACTCATCTCGAATTTTTTTCGAATCTGTAATATTATTGATCACCTTTCCTGCAAACTGCAAGAACTGATAATTATAATTTTTAGAATTCAGAAAACTCGCCAAGTTGGAATTAAAATTTCCGTTGGCATTGGTGATAACCCTTTCGCGCATTAAAAACTCTTGTAAATCGGTATACTCCACATACCCGTATTCTACATCTTCACCCTTAGAATTGCGATTTGAAAATAAAAATCCGCTTGTGGAGCTCTTCAATTCTTTATTGGAATTACTCCACATCTCATAAATAAAAATCACTTCTTGATTTAAAAACGAAGTATTGGCACTGGCATCAATCTCTTTCAAACTTTGTGCGATGATGTGAAATTCTTTATTGGACGAATTCCAGAGTTTTACATTTCCACTAAGGATGGCATCATACGTAATTCTACACAACTCATGCACAAAATTACAACCAATACTATCGGCTTGCTCGGCGGCGGTCACTCGTAATATTACAGGAATCTGTGCTTGCACCTTGGCAACACTCAACACAAAAAATAATACGACTGTGATCCACTTCTTCATTCGTCTATAAATATACTGATTTGTCCCTTATGCTCACAAGCTATCTTTTTCTTTCTGCTGATTCCAGGTACTGTAATTCGAATCTTGCACTACTCTATCCTTCGGGATTTCACGCAATGGTTCGCAAGGTTTTAGTGTTTTGTATAGCTCTTCAGGGAGTTGTTGATACAATTGTGTGCCTTTTGTTTTCCAAGCAATCATTTCATCGGTGATGTCTTTGATGATTTTGGCTGGATTCCCTACCACTATTTTCCGTTCTGGAATTTGCATGCCTTCGGGAATAAAACACAACGCACCCACCAATGAATTATCACCTACGATCACTCTATCCATCACCACGGCATTCATTCCTACTAATACATTTTTACCAATGGTAGCACCGTGAATAATGGCGCCATGACCAATGTGCGCTCCTTCTTTTAAGTGAACGGTCACGCCGGGAAACATATGGATCGTGCAATTTTCTTGAACGTTGCACCCATCATCAATAATAATAGCACCCCAATCACCACGAATAGCAGCACCCGGACCGATGTACACCTTCTTTCCAATAATTACATTCCCTGTAACGGTGGCATTGGGATGAACGAATGCACTCTCGTGTATCACGGGACGATAACCATTAAACTCAAAGATATTTGCCATGCGCTATTGTTTTATTTGATTAGATGGATCCATCTACACAAAAAAAATTATGTTTGAATGATCCCTACATTAAATTGCTTTTCGATGGGCGCATGATTCGCCATTTCTATTCCCATGGAAATCCACTTACGTGTTTCCAATGGATCGATGATGGCATCCACCCATAAACGCGATGCAGCATAATAAGCCGACATTTGTTCGTTATACCGATCGGTGATTTTTTTCAAGAGTTCTTTCTCTTCTTCCTCAGTAAATTCTTTTCCTTTTGCTTTTAACGTTGCCGTTTGAATTTGCAAAATTGTTTTTGCCGACTGTGCTCCACCCATCACTGCGATTTGTGCACTGGGCCAAGCGAAGATCAAACGTGGATCATACGCTTTTCCGCACATCGCATAATTTCCAGCACCAAAAGAATTTCCAATGATGATGGTGAATTTAGGAACCACTGAATTTGCAACAGCACTCACCAACTTCGCTCCGTCCTTAATGATTCCGCCTTGCTCCGAGCGTGATCCCACCATAAATCCAGTCACATCTTGAACAAATACCAACGGAATTTTTCGTTGATTGCAATTCATAATAAATCGAGCTGCTTTATCGGCGCTATCACTAAAAATCACACCGCCAATTTGCATTTCACCTTTTTTGCTCTTTACTACTTTACGTTGATTCGCAACAATACCTACGGCCCATCCATCTATACGAGCATAACCACATAAAATAGTTTGACCAAATTTATCTTTGTACTCATCGAACTCGCTATTGTCAACAAGACGATGAATAATTTCGAGCATATCATATTGCTTATCGCGCGCCTCTGGAATAATGCCAAAAATTTCTTTCTCATCTTTCTTAGGTTTGGCTGCTTCGGCTCTGTCAAATCCAGCATCGGGCAATCGTCCTAACTTTGAAAAAACGCGTTTGATATAATCCAAACAACTTTGGTCGTCGGGAAATTTATTATCCGTTACTCCTGAAATTTCACTTTGCGTTGTGGCGCCACCTAATGTTTCGTTATCCACATCTTCCCCAATAGCCGATTTCACGAGATACGATCCCGCCAAAAACACAGAACCTGTTTTATCTACAATCATGGCTTCGTCGCTCATGATGGGCAGATAAGCTCCTCCGGCAACACAAGAACCCATGATGGCTGCAATTTGAATGATACCCATGGAACTCATCACCGCATTATTTCTAAAAATCCGTCCGAAGTGTTCTTTATCGGGAAAAATTTCATCTTGCATGGGCAAAAACACACCGGCACTATCCACCAAATAAACAATTGGCAAACGGTTTTCCATGGCAATTTCCTGAGCGCGCAAATTCTTTTTAGCAGTCATGGGAAACCAGGCACCTGCTTTTACGGTAGCATCATTTGCTACAACAATACATTGTCGACCTGAAATATAACCTATAACGACCACCACCCCCGCAGAAGGACATCCGCCCACATCTTGATACATTCCATCGGCAGCTAAAGCACCAATTTCTATTTGCGCTGCTTCTTTATCTAACAAGTAAGCAATTCGCTCACGAGCTAAGAGCTTACCTTTTTCTTTTTGTTTCTCTGCACTCTTCTTCCCACCGCCATCATAAATGCCTTGCAACCTTTGTTGTAAAGAACTTAAAAGTAATTTATTGAGATCTTCGTTTTTATTAAATTCAATATTTTGAGCCATAGCATCCTGCATTTCTGCACCTATTAATTATATTGCAAAGATAGTTTTACGTGACCTAATTGCCAAGTAATTGACATCCTGCTATTTATACCAATTTCAGTAAAATTCAACCTAATAAATAGATTGTATAATGCCGACCTACATAGTCCTATTCTTAATTGACTGGACTAATTTATTTGTAGCGTCGGAATTAGATAGTTTTTCAAGAATTTCCTGGCTTTGACTCATCACTTGATTATAGCCAATTGTATAAAAATCCTTCGCCTTTTTATAATCAAAAACTTTCGTGTTCTTTAACTCATTTGGCTCGATAAGAACTGCACATTTCGCTTCACGATAAACGGTATTACTAAATACTCCCAAATGAAAAGTACGTTCCAGCACCGACCAGGTTGAAGATACTTTAGTGATTTCCCCCACTGGATTTACATGAACGCCGACAATAGGATCTTTAAAATTCTGCAAGGGCTCGACGGGTAAATTATTAAGTACACCACCATCTACCAACAACATTTGTTTATACTTTACGGGCTTAAAGAGTCCGGGAATAGAACATGAACCCAACACCACAGGCTTCACATCCCCTTCGCTGATGTAGTATACTTTTCCCGATAAAATATCAGTAACGGCAATGAATATTGGAATTTTGAATCCATCAAAAGTAGCAGGCAAATACTGCTCGAAAAATGTTTCCACTTTATCCATCTTCAGAATTCCACGACTAAAAGCGCCGCGAAACATTCTAAAAATTTTATTTTCCACTAACAAATCCAATACTACGCGCGGTTCATATCCGGCTGCTAAAAAAGCACCTGCCATCGCTCCGGCGCTGGTTCCACTGTAACGCGAAATCTCAATACCCATTTCTTTTAAGGCTTCCACAACACCCAAATGAGCAAAACCACGTGCACCACCGCCCGAAAGACAAATTTGAACTTTTTTCATAGAATCCCTGCAAACTTAACGCATTCTAAGTCTAGAAAATTCAAATCAGGAAGAAATCTTGAATAATTTTAAAGTAAAAACCCCAATAGTTGAAGTTCATATTTTAGTGCATCACTACAAATTTTTGTGTAATAACTCGACCATCGGCAACAAAATGAATAAAATAAACACCATTCACTAATTCATTCGTTTCAATAAGTGGATCTTCCCCTTGAATATTAAATTCGATGGTTCGCAATGTATGTCCAACTGCATCAGAAATATTCAATTTATCACCGGGAGAATAATTCATTCCTTTAAGTGTAATTGCATGGTTGCTTGGATTCGGATAAATCAAGAAATTATTCTTCGAAGCAATACTTTCAAGTCCTGCTGTTCCGCCTGTAATATAAAATTGATGCTGATATGTAGTCCCTGCATACACGGCTTCAAACGTCCACCAACCTGGCACAAACCAAGGATCGATGACATAATACCATCTCACATAAGAAGTTGCAATTGTAGCCCAAGGCACTGTAAAATTCCAATTCAAAACATTTTGATTGGCTGGATTTAATAAATTCAATTGCATAGAAGAATTCAAAGCCAAATCACGAGTATAAAGCCACAGCCACAATGAATCACCCAAATTAAAAGTATCTTTTTCAAGCGTAAGTTCAGGGGTTGGACAACTATAGTAATCCACTTCTGTACGCTTTGTACAAATTCGATTTACGCTTGGCACATTATAGGGCTGCTGTGTTTGCCACCAAGAGTTACCTGCATTGATTGAATTACAACTGCCATCCCAAGGATCAATCAAGTTCATGGCTGAATCCGACACTTGAAAATGCAAATGCGGCCAGCTACTACTTCCCGAACTTCCAGCAGTTCCAAGATATTCGCCTGCTACCACGGAATCGCCCACTACTTTTGGAGTTACGCTTCCCGATTTAAAATGCCAATACCATGCGATAGATCCATCGGCATGCTGTACATGAATTGCATTGGCGGTACCTGCTCCAGCATTCTGACAACTTCGATCGAAATTCCCATCAATCTTACTCACAATTACGCCGGGCGCGGCAGCCACCACTTCCATGACTCCCTCATCCATTCGTCGCCAAGCATATGGCCAAAGAATAATATCGGTGCCTTTATGATTTCCAGAATTCCAATCATAGGTTCGGTTTCCACAATTGTAATCGAGCAAATTATTATTGTAAGATGGATTATGATCAACTAAAAAATTGACGGTATAATATCCATAATCAGTAAATCCTGTTTTCGCACGCACGGGCCAAATAAAATTGGGATGAGGGACGGAAGCAGTTTGCAAATTGATTTTGCCAGTTTTACTCAACAAAGCTCTATTCTTTCTAATTTCCGCAAAGGCTGCTGCTTCTTCTTGTGGGGAGATGCAATTGTCACCTGCAAACTGTACATTGGTTAAATAGGCAGGTGATGGATAAATTGGATTCTTCGAATGAACATTTTCATTTGCGAAATGTTGAGTATTACACTTCATTGTTGATTGTGACCAAACATTTTTGGAAATAACTAACACGAAAACAAACAAAACTAATTTTACAGAAGATTTCATAATAATCAATTTTTATAAAATAAATTCGAGAATGTGGTACTTCATCATCAAGTACCAAGTATTAATGAAGCAATAAAAATACATGTTTACATTTACAACTTGACTAGAAAATTGATTTTTTTCCTGAATTACTGAAAATTTAACATTCAAAATTTCAAAATACTACATATGCCCTATTGTTCCGTTGTAAAAAAATATATTATCAAAGTTTGAAATGATAATTAATAAAATTGGTAATACATAAAATAATGTATTCAACTTTACTTTACTTCACTTCCAATTCAATCATCGGATCCCAAAAAAGTTCCTTAAATCGAACTACTTGATCATTTTTCACCTCCACGCCATCCTTCTTCAACATTTTTTCCATGGCATCTACTTCTCCAAAATGATGCTTACCACTGAGTAATCCATTGCGATTCACCACACGGTGCGCCGGAACAGGAGGAGTCACACCATGCGCGGCATTCATGGCCCAGCCCACCATACGTGCAGACTTTGCCGCACCCAAATACTTTGCAATGGATCCGTACGAGGTAACTCGCCCTTTCGGAATGAGTCGTGCAACAGCATGAACGTCCTCGAAAAACGAGAAATCGTATTTACGAGGAGTGGGTTCTTTAGATTTAGGCATTTTGCGAAAATATATAAAATTTATCTTCGCTCTCACATTGTTTCTCACTCTGTTATTATGGACGGCTAGCCGCACTACTTTGAATAAGATTATTATCCTAGAACAATTAAATCCGTGAAAATCTGATTAATCCGCGTCATCCGCGTTCAAAATTACAAATCAGCTATTGAATGTAATTTAACATAACAAGTCGTCATCATCATAATAGAAAAATGTATTTTCACCTCCACATTATGATCTGGTACTCTATATTCGTTCGAAGTTTTGCTGACAGCAACGGTGATGGTATTGGTGATTTAAAAGGAATTATCAACTCGCTCGATTTCCTCGAAGAGTTGGGCGTTGAAGGCATTTGGTTATCGCCCATTCATCCTGCACCCTCGTATCATAAGTATGATGTGATAGATTATTACGGCATAGATCCTGAATACGGAACGATGGCTGATTTTATGTTGTTGATCCAAGAAGCGCATCGACGTAACATTAAAATAATGTTAGACATGGTTTTTAATCATTGCAGCGAACAACATCCATGGTTTTTGCAAGCGTTGAAGGGAAAGAAAAATAAGTATCGTACATACTTTAATTGGATGGATGCGCAAGAGGTAAAAAAATTGAATTTACCCGATTGGTATATACCCGAAAAAAGTTCGAAAGATGAATGTTATTTTGGACTTTTTTGGAAAGGAATGCCCGATTTTAATTTTGAACATCCTGAAGTACGACGAGCAATGATTGACATTTCACAATTCTGGATTAACAAGGGTGTAGATGCGTTACGGTTAGATGCGGCGATGCATATTTTCCCTCCTGGTCGAGAAAAAGATAATGTAATTTGGTGGCAAGAATT
>JANOPQ010000071.1:0-15669 GCA_031421935.1 Bacteroidota bacterium
ACTTTCTTTTCACGTAAAAGAAAGTAACAAGTAAAATAGGACTAGAATCTTAATTTAAAACTAAAATTTATTTAATTGATGTCCGAAGAACCAAATCAACATATGATATATATATTCAGTACAAGTAAGTGTGAGTGCTAAACTTGGAAAAAATATAATTATAATTTTGGACTATTTAATACTTGCAATTGGTATAAATCACTTGTAGACCTTTCATAACCATGAAAAATTACAGCATAGCCACCAATCAACATAAAGCGAACATCGTGTTTAATTAAAACAAGTAAAATGCGTTTAAATTCAGGAATCAGAATGTCCATCTCGATCAAAATAAAGTTCGTTCTTGTTAGGTATACTTAACTCGACTTTATAGCGCTCCATTAAAAAAGCAGTTACATTCTTTAAATGCTGTGCACCAGATATAGAAGCATTTAATTGTGCATCATATTCAGCCGCTTCTTCAAAAGAACTAAAAATGAGAAATTCATTTTCTTTCTTATTTTCTTTTTTTGCATCCATCTTCAAGCAACAAAAATGATTAACTGTGAATATAAAGTAAACTCCCCGGCTTTAATAGTTGAAGTGCTTTTTTCATATCTTCTTTTGATAGCGCAGGACATCCATAACTTCTTCCACAGCGACCATTGTCTTCGATGAACGCTTCACTTACATAATCAGCTGCATGCATAATGATTTCACGTTCTCTAGCTTTGTCATTAATTCCTTTTTCAAGTCCATCTAACGCTAAGGAAGTACCATGCTTCGGGGATTCAAAAGATTCTTCAATCAGATAAAATCCTTTGCTACTCATATGCGACGACATTTTATTCGAAAATTGTGTAACAAAATTGTCACCCGAATTTTTTCCGTGTGCTACCCATGTTTGTAAAACGATTTCTTTAGTGGTTAAGTCAATGATGTAAAAACGTTGTTGATCGGATGGTTTAGAAAAATCGGCTATCGCAATCATCTCTGCACATGGATTCCATCTTTGAACACCTGCATATGCTTTCATAAACGCAGTGCGATCGATGCAATCACTTACTTTCTCAAATACAATTTCAGCTTCACTCCTTTCAACTACAATTGTAGTAGTTTCATTAATTAATTCAACACTTCCATCTCCTCCAAAAAGAAATGATTGAACGTACACGAAGAGTTGAATGATGAATAGCATAATTGAAGTCTACGAATTGTTAAACGTTAAAAAGTTAAATTGGTTTAAAATTCAAAGAGGAGAGGGATTAGGAGTTAATTCAAAGATACAAACGAATTGAATCTGATTATATTCTAAATTCAAGTTTTCTTTCAATAATAAAATTGGTTAAACATCTTAATTTAAACGTAATTTGTTGTAAGTCAGGCTACAACAAATAAAAAAGTGGATTATTTA
This sequence comes from Bacteroidota bacterium, assembly GCA_031421935.1. Lineage (GTDB taxonomy): Bacteria > Bacteroidota > Bacteroidia > AKYH767-A > OLB10 > JAJTFW01. The sequence goes on from JANOPQ010000071.1 coordinate 1,394, forward strand.
TATTTTCTATTTATTAAACGAAAAGAGTTTTTTTTCATGTTTCTAATTATAGTCTCAAGTAAATATTTTTTAATTACATCAAAATATTTTTATTGAGGTTAAGATTTGAATTTATTCTTTTTAACAAAATATCAAGAGGTAAATGAAAATATTAACTTTTCGACTGCCGATTATTTGATGATGAATTATTTCCTTTTGATGCCGGTTTCCGCATCGGTCTTTTACTTCTTGTAGAGGAATTAAATTCTGGTGACACACCAATATGCTCGGGCAATGGAGAAGGCGTTAATGTTTTACCGATTAATTTTTCGATGCGTTGAAATCGTTGAAAATCATTTTGAGTGATTAAGGTGATAGCTACTCCTGATTCTTCTGCACGTGCAGTTCTGCCAATACGATGTATATAATCTTCCGGGTCGTGCGGCGCGTCGTAATTGATAACTAAACTCACTCCTTCCACATCAATGCCGCGTGACAATACATCAGTACCCACCAACACACGAATGTTTCTGCCTTTAAAATTACGCATCAATTCCTCTCGCTCCTTTTGTTCTAAGTCAGAGTGAAATGCAGAAGCTTTCACACCTGCTTTTTTTAAATCAGTATTTAACTTTTTAGTATTTTCTTTTGAAGAAGAAAAAATGATGATGGATTCGTACGCAGGATTTTTTAATATGTCAATGGTCATTGGAAGTTTTTGATCCATGTTAACAAAATAAAATTCCTGATGTATTTTTTCAGCGGGTTGTGATGTCGCTAAACTTATTTGTTTTGGATGTTTTAATATTTTGCTTGCAATCGTTTGAATTTTTTGAGGCATGGTTGCAGAGAAAAGCAATGTTTGATGTTTTGCTGGCAACATTTTGATGATACGAAGTATATCGTCGTAAAAACCCATGTCGAGCATGCGATCCGCTTCGTCTAAAATAAGATGTTGCAAATAACCAAAGTTCACATCGTCTGATGCCATCATCGAAAGCAATCGACCTGGAGTTGCAATGATAATATCGGCGCCTTCACGTAATGCACGTTTTTGCTGTTCCCAAATCATCCCATCTCCACCACCATAAATGGGAATAGAACTTACTTGTAAAAAATAACTAAAGCCTTCTATTTGTTGGTCTATTTGCTGAGCTAATTCACGTGTAGGTGCAATGATTAATGTGTTGAGATGGCTGTGATCGGAACGAGCAATTCTGTCTAATATCGGAAGTACGTAAGCTGCTGTTTTTCCAGTACCCGTTTGTGCACACGCAATTAAATCGTGCCCTTCCTGAATAATAGGAATTGCCATCTCTTGTATAGGAGTTGGCTTATTGAATCCCATGGCGTCGAGGCCATTTTGAAGTTCTGATGTGAAACCGAAGTCGGTAAAATTCATGGTAGAGTGACCGTGCTCGGTCTTATTTTTTTGTGAAAATAGCAAAGTTTATAATAGATGATTCGATAAAGGTGAATGTAAGGTAAGAAAAGCGTTGTTCTTTTTTCTATTTACAGCGTAGAAAATGATTTTTTGAATTTAAAGTAACTGATTTATAGTCTAGATTTTTTGAAATCCATCCTTGTAATTCAACCCTTTAGAATGATTGTAGATCGAAACAATCTCTTAATTAGCTACTATTGTGCTTAAATAAAAATTAGATGAGTACTATAGATATATTGAAAGAAAGGAGTGACAATTCCTGCGAACTATGCAAAGCAACAGATAGTCTTTCCATCTACAATGTCCCACCTCAAGGTGAATCCTATGGTGATGCTGCCATTTTCATTTGCAAAACATGTTTAGATCAGTTAGAAAAGAAGGAAGAACTTAATACATCACATTGGTCTTGCCTTCGCGATAGTATGTGGAGTGAAGTGATACCCGTTCAAGTCGTGTCTTGGCGCCTGCTTAACCGCTTAAAAAATGAAACATGGGCTGCAGATCTTATCGATCAAATGTATCTTGAAGATGATAATTTAGAATGGGCAAAAGCAACAGGTGATCATTTAGAATCGGATGCTGACGATATGCATCGCGATAGTAACGGAGTACTTTTACGTAGTGGTGATTCAGTAACACTTATAAAGTCACTTGACGTAAAAGGATCACAGATCAATGCGAAGATTGGAACGGTTGTAAAAAACATCAAAATAGTTTCAGAAAATTCAGAACAAATTGAAGGAAAAATTGAAGGACAGTCCATTATTATTCTTACAAAATTTGTTAGAAAATCATCTTGATTATTTTTTTAGAATGAGTTTAGTTTGTACGTTAAAATTTATTTAAATAAAGATAGTTTGCAAAATTATAATTAGTTTATTGAATTATAAGAATAAAAAAGCCTGATGAAATTTCATCAGGCTTTCTCTTTGAATTAAATTATTTTATTTTGTAAGCATCAATGATTTTGAAGAAACAACATTTCCATCAATGATTAATGAATACGTATAATTTCCTGCAGCAAATTCATTCGCATTTAATGTAACTTGTCCATTTCCTTTTCCTTTCAATACATAATCACTCACAATAACTCCTGTTACTGAAGTAACTGTTAAACGAGCATTTTTCGAATTCTCTGGTAAAAAATACTTGATGGTTGTTGATTGATTAAATGGGTTAGGAGAATTTTGTTCTAAAATTGCGCTTGTTGGATTGCTTAAACGTTCGGCAGATGAGCCATTGTTAAGTGCCGCTTCTATAGCCGCAACTTTACTTTCAAGCGCGGTTAATTGAGATTTTAATGTTTCAATTGCAGCATTCTTTGATTCAATTTGTGTTTGTTGTTCTTGAATCGCAGCCGTCAATACCGGAATCATTCCCATGTAATTTACTACTTTAATAGAAGCCGATTGACTAATCAACACTCCAGTTTTAGGATGAATTTTTTCAGGTAATGTTACATCTTGAACTAGGTTAGGAAACTGCTCTTGTAAATTTGCAGCCATAAATCCAGTTTGTAAATCAGAAGGTAAATACAAGTTTGGATATTCTGATGTACGGAAATTATAAGTAGCGGTTTCTAATTTATTCAGTTTGGTTAATACAGATCCTAATGGTTGCACATTACTTTTTAAGCGTGCATCTGAAGGAGTATAATATCTCCATGCTAATACATTTCCTTGAAAATATCCAGCAAAATCAACTGGTGACGTAGCCGTTGAAGTATCAGTAGCAATACCCCATACAGCAATGTTTTGAGTAGCAAATTGAGAAGCACCGAAAAGACCGTTACCGACATTTCCTCCGTTCGTTTGTCCCCATGTACCAGTAGGATCAACAAGGGCTCCAGGATTGTATGCACTAAATCCAAGTACACCAATATTTCCATCACCTTCCACACCTACGCCATTTCCAAAACCATTTATTCCAATAAAATTGCCGTTAGCAGCTAATCCTATCCCTCCGGTATCACTGGTAATAGAAGTAATGTTTAAGCCAATCACATCTGCTGAGCCTGCATATTTTCCTAAAATTGAAACAACAGCGTCTGTTGCTGTAGTAGAACCAATAATATCTAATCTAGACACAGGAGCAGAATTTCCGATTCCAATTTTACCATTACTCGTTACAACCATTCGGGTAACATTATTCGTTTTAATTTTTAATGTCTTTGCATCCGATGTACCAATGTAGTTGGTTGAAGATGTACCTGCATTACCATTTAAATTCCATGACTGTGCATTCACCTGCTGCGCTGTCACTGTAAATAAAACAGCTAAGCCACAAATTAATTTTACTTTTTTCATTTGATTTGGGTTTTAGATTAATAGACCCAAGGTACAAAAAGTATTGAAATAACAAAGGAATTTATTAATATAATTACGCTATTAACAATCAAGAGATTAAAAGTAAGGTGATGTGTTAATTATTATAAGGGGCAGATTTGGCCTTAACAATTTATTTAATAAGTTGAAGAAATCAACACTTTAGAAAAGAATGATTTTTCAGTAATAGCTTTTAAAAAATATAAACCGGGAGTATCCATTTGTATTTCAACTGTCCCTGACCCTTGTAAGCGCATTATTATTCTGCTTTGAATATCGTACAAGACTATTTCCTCTATGCCGTCTGGGAGCTGTATTTGAAAAGTTCCGTTAGATGGATTTGGCCAAACTTTTAGTTCATGATCCGTAATGATTTCTGCAGTAGAGGTAGGATTCGATAGTCGAGCAATAAACAAATCTTGATAGCCAAATGTTGTGTTATTTAATTGGTGAGTACCAAATTCAACCGGTGAGCTTTCGAACATGCCGGTTAGCGTGATGTCACCGTTTGTGGATGCTGTTACTCCAAAACATCTTTCATTTAAATTACCGGTTGGACCCTTAACCCATTCCAGATTTCCATTCCCATTATACTTTGCTATATAAACATCTTCTCCTCCTGACGAAATTAAAGTGGTAGTATCAAAGCTAACAAAAGTACTATCATACCATCCCGTCACATAAATTTCGTTTGGTCCATAGGTGTCGATATCATACCCATTAGTTGATCCGGGGCCAGATGAATTTTTTGCCCAAATTACATTTCCAAGAGCATTAAACTTTGCAATAAACATTGATGATTCTCCCGTGTTATTAAGGTTTATCGCCCCAAACGAAAAGACAGGACTTTGGAAATTACCAGTTATAAAAACATCTCCATTTGATTCGACAGCCACTGATGACGCAACTTCAAAGGAAGCACCCACACCACGTGTAGCCCATTGTGCAACTCCCGAAGAATCCAGTTTAGCTAGAAATACATCAGAACCTCCACTGTTGGGTAATGTGAACGATCCAATAGTAATACCGTTAGCGCCATACATGCCGGTGATATAAATATTATTCAAATTATCACAATCAACTCCTAAGCCCCAATCATCCATGAAGCCACCTATGCTTTGCGCCCATTGCAATACACCACCGCTGTTATATTTAGCTAATAGCACATCCACATTATTAATATCGTTTACAATGAGTGAATCAAATAATATGGTTTGAGATTTAAATCGACCAATAACAATCACATCATTATTATTGTTGCATTGAAGTGAATGTCCTACCACATAATTTACAAGACTTGCACCTCTCACTCCCTTGCCCCATATTTCATTTCCTAAACTATCGTATTTTATTAGGAACATCGAATATTGAAAATTCGATGACAAGAGAGAATCACCACCAAACTGGATATTATTATTATAAGTACCGGTTAAATAAATATTCCCATTTCCATCGCATGTAATATCATTTACATTTTCTTCTCCAACATTTCCAAAAGAACGAATCCACATTTCATTGCCAGCAGCATCGTATTTGGCAATGAAAACATCATACCCTCCATTCGAATTTATAAGACTGTTTAGAAAGTTTAGCGGGGTGCTAAAGTAACTTCCGGTTACGATGATATTTCCACTAGCGTCAGTGCAACTACGAACTGCAATGTCAAAATGATTACCATTTGCGCTTTTTACCCATTGCCAATTTGGAGTTTGGGTAAACGCTGAATTGTATATTGAACAGAGAGCAGAAATAATGATTAGTAATAAATATCGCATATTACCTGCTTTTATTTATTGTAAATGTATTAATAATATTTGCGATTCAATATACAATTAATCGATATTAAATGTTAAATAGCTAAATATGCTTTTTAGAATTTCAAAGTATTTACTAAACATCTTAGATTAATTTTTCGGTGGTCTACATCCAGTACTTTTCGATTTGCCATTTTCATGTTCACTCATTCTTCGAATAAAATTCGAAGTGTAGCCAATATAAAATAAATGGGCCTGTAAACTATACAATACATTGACAGCAAACTTTGGATGTTCCATTTAAAATATTTTTTAACCTCAATGAAAAATGCCCCGAAGTAGAAAATCTCTCTATGCTCGATTTACACTTCGGGGCAGTGAAGCGTTCCTACAGTACTGCGGGACTCTAACCTTTGTTGCTTTTATTTTTTAACCAAATATTAAAATTACTTAGTTACTAATTCATCATTTATTTCACTCAAACTTTCACTGAGCATTAATCTTAATATTCTCCTTCCAGCAGACGTTTTGAAATAAAGTTCTCTTCTCATTGCGTCCTTTTTTGAATAATAATACTCAACCAATACCACTATAAATTGTCTTCTTGATGCAGTACTTTTAGAGCGTCCCTCTTTATGCTCACCCATTCTTCGGTTGAAATCGGTTGTAAATCCAATATAAAACTGGAGATCCTTTAAACTGTACAGTACATAGACAGCAAACTGAGGTTGTATCATTGATAAAATTTATTTGTCTTCAATTGAAAAAGAAAAGACTGTTCATTTAACAAAAAAGGCCAGCAATTTGCTGACCTTTTTTGTATTTATATTCCGCCAAGCAGTAGAGAAACTCGCAAAAGCTCATTTCACACTGCTTGGCGGAGAAGCGTGAGGAAAGTTGTGCGAAGCACACTTTCCTCTCTGCTTCTCCGCTCCCCCTCCTGGGCTCGAACCAGGGACCCCATGATTAACAGTCATGTGCTCTAACCAGCTGAGCTAAGGAGGAATAATCCTCTCTCTGTTTTACAGGGAGAGGACCACATTTTCCGGCTCAAGCCATTAAGTAGCGTCGCTTGCGTCTGCTTCTTAACTAAAACACTTGTATGGGGCATTAGGTGAAGAACGTTGTAATGGCCAACTAAACGTTGTTTTCATTACGGGGTTGCAAAAATAATACATCAGTTGTTAATTCACAAAGTTCTGCACTTTATTAATTTGCTGCTATTCAGACCTTTTATCTATTAAAGTGATTTATTATTTCTAAAGTTTATTGTTGAAGGCTTTATTTCAAGGCTTTTGATCTCTACTGACCCCAAGCTTCATAATTTCGATTTATGCTACTCATTAAGGTTAGATGGTTTCCTCATTTGGTCATGTAAATTGTTAAAATATAAACAATTTATCCCATAAAACATTGAAAAGCAAATATAAGCATATTCGTAATTTCTCCTTTTTTACAAGGACGTTAGCGCTTTAACCCGTATTTTCGCAGAATATCTTATTCTAAAAATTAAAAATATAAAGCATGAGTCTTCTCGTTATCGGTACTGTCGCATTTGACGCCATTGAAACCCCCTTCGGAAAAACAGATAAAATTATTGGCGGAGCGGCAACTTATGCTTCAATGGCTGCTTCCTTCTTCCATCCTAAAATTAATTTGGTTTCTGTAGTGGGTGACGATTTTCCACAGGATGCCATCACCATGATGCAAAAGCGCGGGATTAATACCGATGGACTCCAAATTAAACAAGGCGAGAAAACTTTTTTCTGGGCTGGGAAATATCATGAGGATATGAATACTCGTGACACGCTCGATACACAATTAAATGTGCTCAGCAATTTCGATCCTATTATTCCGGAATCGTATCAAGATTGTGAATATTTAATGCTTGGTAATTTAATGCCGAGTATTCAAATGTCGGTGATTCAACGCATGAAAAATCGTCCAAAGTTGATTGTGATGGACACCATGAATTTCTGGATGGAAATTGCAATGGATGATTTAATCAAGACGATTGCGATGGTAGATGTGCTTACTATCAATGACGCAGAAGCACGTCAATTAACCGGTGAATATTCTTTGGTAAAAGCCGCCCGTAAAGTATTAATGATGGGTCCAAAGTATTTAATCATTAAGAAGGGCGAACACGGTGCTTTATTATTTCATGAGAACCAAGTGTTTTTCGCACCTGCATTACCGTTAGAAGAAGTTTTTGATCCAACCGGAGCTGGCGACACGTTTGCTGGTGGATTTATTGGACACCTTGCTAGTACAAACGCTGTTTCTTTCGAATCAATGAAGCGTGCGGTTATTTATGGTTCAGCAATGGCATCCTACTGCGTAGAAAAATTCGGACTTGAGCGTATCGTAAGTTTGAATGATGATGATGTTGAATCACGCGTTCAACAGTTCGTAGACTTAGTGCAGTTTGATATAACGCTGGTTTAAACTTGAATCTACTCGTATCACCTGTTTCAGTTGATAAAAATTAATTTAGTTTGCATTCAATTACATGATTTAGGATGAAATCTTTTTAACCTATACAACATATTTCTCCAGTAGTTACCATGAATAGACAAAATTATTTATGCTCGTTACAGCTTATGCTACTGTTGTTGGCTTTGCTCTTCTGCTCAGCGGGAATGGCTCAAAAGGGAGAGGTGCTTTACGGAACTGTCAGTGATGCGTCAAATGGACAGCCGGTTCCTTTTGCAACAGTGACTCTTAAGAACAGCCTAATCGGTACAACTACGAATGAGTCGGGACAGTTTGAATTGCATTTGCCCGATACGCTACAGGAAGATGAGTTGTTAGTGACCTTTCTAGGTTATGCGTTCAAAACATATCCATTGGAATCGGTTCGTTCTCCACTAGTGGTATCTCTAGTTCCTTCTTTCATAGACCTGAAAGAGGTACTAATCCGTCCGCTTCCACCTACCTACTATATTAAACTTGCCATGCAATCAAAAGCAGCCAATTATCCTTCTGCTCCTTTTGAATCGAATGCATATTATAGAGAAATAATCCAGGAAAATGGAAACTTCCTTCGGTCTCATGAAGGTGTTTTTAAAACCTATTACCCGAATTTTCAGGACACGCTAAAAAATCAACATCAGTTATTGCTGTTCCGTAAAGCAAACGATCTACAGGAATTGGCGTTTATGAAAAAGGAACGTTTAAAAGATGAAGCAAAAGATAAAAGGAGAGCGGAGAAATCGCTTAAAAAAGGGAAGCCTCTAAAAAAGGATAGTAAAAACAATGATAAAGACAGTCTTAAAATAGGTGAGATTTTTGGAGGCCCAGAGAATCTACTTAAGATGTCGGATATCTTTAAGGATCCGGAAAATTTTCTCGATAGCAATGAATTTAAAAACTATACTTATTCATTTGCGAAATCGTCAAGCTACCACGATGTAGCTTTAATGGTGATTCAGTATCAATCAAAAGGGAAAGTGGATCACGTTAGGGAAGAAGGTTTTATTTATTTGGATATTGCTTCTAATGCCATAGTGAAAATTGAATCAAAAGGAAGTTATTCTATTCCAACGCTGGCTCGTCCGGTTTTGTTTTTAATGGGACTTGGAGTAAAAAACCCGACATTCAAAAGTTCAATCAGTTTTCAAAAGGTCAATGATCGATGGTATCCGAATGCTATTCAATTTAAAATGAATATTCAAGTAGAGAAGAAACGAATGTTTTCTAAAAATGATAATTCAAATTTTGATATTGAAGGCGTTTTAGCAGTGAATAAATTGAAAACATCTGCTCCTTCATCAGTAGAATTAACGAAGCGATTTTCTGTAAAAAAGAAACCAGAATTACAGGTATTCAATGATCAAGGACTCACCTGGACTGAAGTGAATATTATTAAGTAGTTTTTTAAAACGGACTTTGAAGTAAAAATAGTTGGAGTTGTAGAATAATGATGGCCGATTATACACCTCTTTCATTTATTAATGTTTTACATCTCCATCATTAAATCATAAAGAAATTGACTCAATTTTATCAGAATAAATTGTGTCAATCCCGAATCCTTTTTTTAGCCCCCCGCCCATAACAAATCACTCCTTTACAAAGATCACCGGCACCTTATTGCTTATCATCATCTCGTTAAATCGTTTTATATCCGTATTGATGATTTGTTTTAACAAGTTAAGCTGATAGTCTGCTTTCAAATCAAGTTGCTCAAATACTTCAGTACTCTGCTTAGTCGGTTTTGTAGTGCCCGAGCTGACAATGTCATAAACTCCTGCCAGTTTATCGTTGAGCATGATAGGATAATTCAAGATATCCTGGTTGGCCTTTAATTTTGTTTGGTACAAAGATTCTTCAATCGCTGTTATTTTTTTATTGATCGAATCTTTTTCAACCCGCAGCATTTTTTTCAAGGAAGAATCTTTACCCGATTTCTCAACGGCTGCGTTTAGCTGGTTGCGAATACTCCTAATATTTCCTACTGCCTTATGTACCGCAGTTATTTTATCCCTGATTTTTAGAGCAAGATTGAATTGCTCTTTCAGGTCAGTCTCTGAGGCGGAGACATTGCCGGGTTTGCGCAGATGGAATTCATGCAGCATCGAATCTTTCCCTACTACCAATTTCACATTGTATTTTCCGGGAGGGGCCAATGGACCACGAAGCCCATCATTCCATAGAATGATTCCATCAAACTTTTCAGCATCCGCATAACGCATATCCCAACTCATGGTATTAATGCCACGCTTAACTTTTAACTTGATGCTGTCCTTTTCCGCGTTGGAGGAAAAAGACTTGATCACCTTATTATTTTCATCTAGGAATTCCAACCGTGCAACATTGGTACTGTCAAGTTTAGATGGAATGTAAAAATTTACAGAGAGACCTGGCGTAGGATTTTCACCACTCTTTTTCTTTTCATTTTTTGTGCTTGGAGTACACCAAGTGGTGCGAGGTTGAAAGAGGTGAAACTTTTTATTGGTAACCGTTTCATCCCATTGATGCAATAGTGAGAGATCATCCAGCACCCAAAAACTTCTGCCTTGCGTAGCAGCAATCAGATCAAAATCTTTTATAGCTAAATCAGTAATAGGAACCATGGGTAAATTCAACTGCCATTTTTTCCAACTCTTACCAGCATCCTTACTTAAGTACATTCCGTATTCCGTTCCGCAGTATAAGATACCTTTTTGATTTGGATCCGCACGCAAACATCGAGTGAAATCGCCCGCCTGAATGCCATTGGTAATTTTTGTCCATGTGGTGCCATAGTTACTCGTGTAATAAATATAAGGTGCAAAGTCATCCAGCTTGTATCGTGTTCCTACCGCATATAGCCCACCCTTTGTGTAGGGATCAGGTTCAAGACAATTAAACATCATCCATTCCGGCATATTGGGCGGCGTAACATTGCTCCAATTTTTTCCACCATCTCTCGAAACATGCATCAGCCCATCATCACTTCCGCACCATAGTAAATCTTTTTCATAAGGCGATTCACAAGCTGCAAAAATGGTTGAATACGTTTCTACACCGGTGTTATCTTTGGTGATGATTCCTCCACTCGCTTTTTGCTTTGATTTATCATCACGAGTAAGATCAGGTGAGACTTGCTTCCAGGAAACACCCTCGTCTTCTGTACAAAATAAAACGTTGGCTGCGGCATACAATCGTTTCTGCTCATGTGGTGAAAAGAACAGCGGGAAGTTCCATTGAAAACGGTAGCGCGCACTGTCGGCACCGCGACCAATATTTGCATCGGGCCATACGGAGATGTTGCTGTTCTCTCCTGTTTTATGATTCAGTCTGCCGATGAATCCGTCATAATTTCCACCATAAACAATATCATCATTCAACGGATCAGCAACGATGTGTCCACTTTCAAATCCTGCAGTACGCTCCCAATCTTCCTCTGTAATGCTTCCTGATGTAAATGAGCGATGATTGATTCGCAAACTTGAATTGTCCTGCTGTGCACCGTAAATGCGATACGGAAAATGATTGTCGGTACTCACTCTGTAAAACTGTGCGGTAGGTTGATTATAATAGGTGCTCCAATTCTCCCCGCCATCAAACGTAACTTGTGCTCCACCATCGTCGGCAACAATCATCCGTTTATTATTTTCCGGATCAATCCATAAGTCGTGATGATCACCATGCGGCGTATTGATTGTTTTAAATGTTTTACCGCCATCACTAGAGCGATGAAACGCTACATTTAATAAATACACTACATTCTCATCTTTGGTGTCGGCATACACACGGCTGAAATACCATGCTCGCTGACGAATCTTACGTTCATCGTTGACACGGATCCAATTTATTCCGCCATCATCGCTACGCATCAATCCACCATCAGCCGCTTCCACCATGGCAAATATTCTCTCGGTGTTTACGGGCGAAATGCTCACTGTAATTATTCCCAGAGGACCTTTTGGCATGCCTTCATTTTGGGTGATGTCTATCCAAGTTGCACCACCATCCGTTGTTTTCCAGAGTGATGAACCATTGCCACCGCTTTCAAGTGAATAGGGCGTTCGTTTAACATTCCAGAAAGATGCATAGAGAACAGATGGATTTACGGGATCCATCACAAGATCAGATGCCGCCACAGAATCACTTAAAAATAAAATGCGTTTCCATGTGCCGCCGCCATCTGTTGTTTTATAGATCCCGCGTTCATTATTTTTCCCAAACAGGTGACCAAAAGCGCATACATAAACTACATCCGGATTTTTCGGATGAATGCGTATGCGAACAATATGACGTGAATCGGTAAGACCCATGTTCTTCCAGGTATTACCACCATCAACGGATTTCCAGATACCGCGTCCTTCGCTTACATTTCCACGCATCGTTTGTTCCCCTTCGCCCACCCAGAGAACATCGCGATCAGAATTTGCAACGGCCACGGTACCTATACTACCACCAAAATATTTATCAGATATATTACTCCAGTTGCTCCCGCCATCGGTGGTCTTAAAAACTCCACCACCGGTAGCGCCAAAGTAAAAGGTATTCGTTTCCTTCAATACGCCGGCCACAGCACAACTTCTCCCTCCTCTCGACGGACCAATGCTTCGCCATTTGTAAGAGGAGCTTAGCAGAGAATCAGCGGTACTGACTTTTTCAGGTTTCTTTTTATCCTGCGCCTGCAGAGAAGTATGACCGAGCAATAATAGTACTATAAGAAGTTTGTTCATGTTCGCTTTAAATAACGGCATTAAGATATTGAAAATTTATATTCCCTGAAGAATCGTGTTAGTAAAGAAAAACTAAATGGGGGATGAAATGCATAGCTCCTATTTATTACGTTTCAATTTCGGTGATTTTGTTTAATTTAGTACCTATGAAAATGATAAGCCGAGCTATTGCCTTCATCCTATTATTCCAAACCTTCACGGTCGCTAATGCGCAGGATACTTTCTCTATTGTGGCGGTTGATTCGGTTACAGGGGAAGTGGGTAGCGCAGGAGCCTCTTGTGTAGACTTGATTCTCTCTTTTCCAAATTTTACGCCCGATTTCCTCGGCGATCTGTTCCCCGGCATCGGCGCCATTAACACACAGGCCAACTACAATGCTACCAACCAAGCCAATGCCCGCACACGAATGCTTGCCGGCGACACCCCTGCACAAATCATCAGCTGGTTAATTGCGAACGACGTGCAAAACAATAGCACGAATCGTCAATATGGAATTGCGGCCCTCGTAAATGGTTCGCCACAAACAGCAGGTTTCACGGGTAGCAATTGCTTGAATTATAAAAATCATGTCACAGGGCCTAACTACTGTATTCAGGGGAATATTTTGCTTAATCAAGCGATACTCGATTCGATGGAGGCGCGCTTTTTAAATGAACCCGGCGATCTCGCTTGTAAATTGATGGCTGCGATGCAAGGTGCAAAAGTAGTAGGGGCCGATACCCGCTGCACCAACAATGGTACTTCTTCTCTTTTCGCTTTTCTGAAGGTAGCACAACTGGGCGATACTATTGGAAATCCGTCGCTATTGGTCACTGTAAAAACACCCGGTGGAAGTGGAATTGAACCCATTGATTCGCTTCAAAATCTTTTTGATGCGGTTACAAACTGCAGTATAACGGGAACGCCTATCCTCACTTTCCCTTCCCCAAATATTTTTCCAAATCCAACAACAAATGCTGTAACGATAAGTGGTAAGGATGTGATGGATCTGAAATCCTTCCGACTATATGATATGAAAGGTCGCCTCCTTCGGGAAGAGCGTGTTTCGGTATTGCCGCTGCAACTGGATTTGCAATCAGTAAAGGCGGGCGTCTATATGTTGGAACTTTTAAGTCCATCTCAACAAACGCATCATAAAATCATCAAGCAGTAAAGCGAAGCCCTGAAGTCGCAGCTTGTCTGCCGACAGGCAGGCGTAGCGGAGTACTTCAGGGGAGAGTAGGAGTATAGGAGATGGGAGTGTTCCCTGAGCTTGTCAAAGGGAGAGTAGGAGATAGGAGAGTGGGAGAGTCGATAGCTATTTGTAAAGAGAATAGGAGTCCCGATAGCTATCGCATAGGCGTCAGGCTAATTCTTGGTGTTTAAAATGTTTTGCAGAAATTTTAAGTGGCAAAAACCTATAATGTAGGGGCGCATTGCAATGCGCCCCTACAAGAATTCAACTATTAACTTAAGCCCGCCTGCCATAAAATTGGATATCAACCAAATTTATGGCAGGCGGGCTCTTTCTAGGGGGTGAATTTCTGTAGAGACGCCATTAATGGCGTCTCTACAATTTGGTCGCGATGCTTCGCGACTTCCTATTAAACTATCCGC
>JANOPQ010000072.1:0-12985 GCA_031421935.1 Bacteroidota bacterium
GCGACTAATTCCTTTTTCAGGTCTTCAGGGTAAACCCTTAACTTCCTAATTGCTTTTAAATTTGGTTTCATATGTTGACGATTGTGGTCAACCTATACTAGGGACGTACAAACATCTAACATCTAACATCCAACATCTAACATCCAACATCTAACATCTAACATCTAACATCTAACATCTAACATCCAACTACTTATTCAGCGCTTTCTTATGTGCATCAACTTGCATAAAAAATGTATTCTCTGTCATGCTCTGTCCATTTTTAAAATAGAAAGATCCACCATAGCTGTACAATACTTTTATGTAAGTTGCTTTCTCAGCATTTGATTTAACGATGGTACGGAATACAGTTCGATTCGCTTCTACGATGGTATCTTGAGTAATTCCTTCCACCACAAATTCCTTGTCAAAGTCAATTTTGTAATCGTTGATGTCTTTTACTCCTTTCTTCGGATCTGCTTTTCCAGCAGCTGCCAACGCTTTTTTCTGTGCTTCTATATCATCATTACGTTTCTTTGCTGCATCTTCCTCTTGCTTCTTTTTCATTTCAGCAGCCAAACGTAGTGATTCTGCTTCTTGCTCCTTTAGCGCTTTCGCTAAAGAATCTTTCTCTAGTTTAAGTTTTTCTTGACGCGCTAACTCTAACTGATTTGCTTTCTCTTTTGCATCCGCAATAGAGTCTTGCTTAAATTTCGAACGAACTAATGCCAATGAATCTTGAACGGCACGTTCACGTGCAATTTTTGCCAACTCTTCTTGACGTGCTTTATCTTGTGCTTCTGTAATTGCTTTTTGACGAGCGGCTTCTTCTACAGCTAACTCTGCAGCTTTCTCTGCTTTCTCTTTTGCTAAACGTGCTGCTTCCTCTGCTTTCGCTTTCTCTTGTGCTTTTGCTAATGCATCAGCTTCTGCAGCTTTTTCTGCTTTCTCTTTTGCTAGACGTGCTGCTTCCGCTGCTTTCGCTTTCTCTTGTTCTTTCACTAACGCATCCGCCGCAGCTTTCTCTTGTGCTTTTTGTTCAATTTCTGCGAGACGGGCCTGCTCTGCTGCTTTTGCTAAACTATCTCTTTCTGCTTTGGCAGCTACTTCTGCTTCTAAACGTTCACGTTCTTTTTGTGCCTTCAACTCTTCTTGCTTTTGCTTTTCTTGAGCTTGAGCAAGTGCATCTTGTTCTGCTTTCAATCGTGCTTTCTCCGCTAATTCAGCCGCTGCACGTTCCTTTTCTACTTTTGCTAAACTATCTTGCTTCACTTTTTCCGCTGCTGCTAATTCCAAAGCTGCAATTCTAGCTTTTTCTTTTTCTACATTAAGTGAATCGGCAATTTCTTTCTCACGCACTTTACGAGCGGCGTCGGCAATTTTTGCTTCTTCACGTGCTTTATTGATGGAATCTTGTTCTGCTTTACTACGCGCAAGTGCTTCCTGTTTTTCTTTTTCTTTCGCTACTAAGAGGGAATCTTGTTTTGCTTTTTCTTCAATACGAGCTAATGAATCTTTCTCTGCTTGCAATCGGGCTTTCTCTGCGGCTTCGGCTTGGAGTCGGACTTTTTCAACTGCGACTAAACTATCCTGACTTGCCTTTTCTTTCGCCAATTGAGCAGCCGATGCCGCTTCTTGTTTTGCTTTTTCCTTTGCAATAGAATCGTTTTTCTCCTGCTCTATAGCGGCTAACTTCGCTGCTTCAATTCTTTGTTGTTCTTTTACTTTGTCTAACGAATCGCGACGTGCTTTATCAGCAGCGAGCTCATCTTTCCTTGCTTGAGCGAGTGAATCTTGACGCGCTTTTTCTTCAGCTTTAGCACGTAATGCATCCTGCTTTACCACTTCCGATGCCATTTTCTGCTTCACCACATCCATCTCCGCTTTTCTTGACTTCGAATATTCAGGATCATAATCAAAATCTTCATACGCATCGCTATAGCCTAATTTTGTTACAGGTGGAGCTGCTTCTTTAGGTTGTTCTACACCTTCTGGAGCTTTGAATAAATCAATCTTAAACTTAAAACTGAAAATTTGACTTTCATAACTCTCTGGAACTTTCGTATCCACTAAAACTGATTTTGTAATGGTGCCATTCTTTGAAAAGACGATTGTGTATAAATGTCCAAGATCAAGGTTAAAAATAAATTTACCTCCAGCTGAACTAAGCAAGTTGTCAGAAGTCTCCGAGCCTTTCATCACTTTTATTTCAGCACCTTCTAATCCTTTACCATCTTGTTGAACATTTCCGAGCAATTCAAGATAGCCAGGACGTTGAGCATAAGAGCTACTCGCAATTAATACGGCAATAAGGGCAATGGTCCAGATGCGGACATACTTTAGGGATCTATTCAATGTATTCTGTTTTAGCTGGGAAATATTCATCATGTTTAAACGAAAGTATACAATTTATGTTGCTAGTGGCTCTTGAAATACAGCGGAAGCCATCATGAGGGCGTGTGCGAATTGGGACGAATCAATAGAACTTTTCACATTCCTTTCATTTAGGAACTGATAGAGATTCTCAGAGGCAAGATTTCCGACTAGAACATCTTCTGCCATGGGACATCCTCCATACCCTTTCATAGCAGAGTCGAAGCGTCGACAACCACTATCCCAAGCAGCAGTCACCTTCGATTTCCAATTGTCGGCACTGGCATGCAAATGAGCGCCAATTTTTACTTGGGGTAAAGATGGGATTACAGCATCAAATATTTTTTTCACGTCAGCCGGTTGAGCGAGTCCGACGGTATCCGACATTGCAATTATTTTTACACCTAACGATGCGATTTGCTTGGTCCACTTCACGGCGATATCTTCATTCCATGCATCTCCATACGGATTTCCAAAGGCCATGCTCATGTACACCACCAATTCTTTGTGATGCCTCAAGCATAAATTTTGGATGATCTCAACCGATTGCAAAGATTCATCAATACTGCTATTGGTATTTCTTTGTTGGAAGGTTTCGGAGATGGAAAATGGAAATCCGAGATAGGAGATCTCATCAAACTCACAAGCATCCTCTGCTCCTCTCACATTGGCTACAATGGCTAGTAATTTAGTACGATCATTTAATTCCAATTGACTTAATACTTCGGCCGTATCACGCAATTGAGGAATTGCTTTAGGAGAAACGAAACTTCCGAAATCGATTACATCATATCCCACTCCTAAGAGTGTATTGATGTATGCAATTTTTTGAGCTGTAGGAATAAACCACGAGAGGCCTTGCATGGCGTCACGTGGACATTCAATCCATTCTACTCTTTCGTTTCCCATTATTCAATAGTAAACCCATCTCCTTCGAGATGGGTTCCAATATTTTAATTTTTTTTACTTGATGATTACACCATCAGCCTCAAAGGACAATGCGTATTCAGGCTCAGTAATTTTTTCAATTTCTTCTTTTGATTTACCATCGTCTTTAGCAAAGTGACGAAGATCTGCAACGGATGTAGTATCTACAAAAGCACGACCCATCATCACTGCCGATTTTCCTGCGCAATCTTTAGGAACAAAAAATCCATAATCCTTAAAACTCACACGCATGGTAGACCCGTCGCTTTTGTCAACTGTCATCCAACATCCTTTGGTTTGACAAGCCGAATTAATTTTTCCTCCTACTTTAACATTCTCAACGGTTGTTGCTCCTGCATTTACCATGGCTACTAGAGAATCCATTGAAATAGCTCCAGCCTCTTCGATGTCAGTACCAAATTTTGCAGCAATCACAGTAGAATCAATCTCTGGATTTGCTTTTTCTTCATTCGATTTTGTCCCGCAAGACGATAAGGCGATAATGATTGATCCAAACAATACTAATTTTTTCATTTTTTCAGATTTTATTGACTGGTACAAAAGTAAAAATTGAAGAGCGATTTTTAGGGTATACATTCATAGATTTACCAACATCCGGAGGTGATTTCAATACATTGATTATCAAATATGTGTGAAATCAAGCATTAAATACCAATTAAAACCAATTTTGAGAGGCGTGTCTGCTTACTTCTGTCTCGCAGCACTGAAGGATCTTGATGCTCAAAGATTTTAATGAAATAATGATTTTTTTCAATTAAAATTCATCTTTTATCTCGATGTACGCAAACATGGACTGTGTATACGGAAAGCGCTTCGTTTTGTAAATTTGATAGTTGTACAACTTGAAAATCTCCTTTATAACCTTGATTCTTTCTTTCTCGGCTGATTATGTCACCCTATCTGGGTTTTGTTTTTTTTGAATATTTTAATTTCTATAATCATTTCACTCTTCTATGTTTGATTAAACGCGCTACGAATTTTTTTTTGATAAATTCATGTATTGTAAAAACTCGAAATTAATTGCTTTGACCTAAATTTTCCTTTAAGCATGTAGCTTGCCGCTTGAAAACATTAATAAAACGAAGAATACAATTCACCTAGAAACTACTTGCAGCCTGAGGTTTACGCAGCAGTCGCAGTACTGCAGGGCTTGCATCGTTCCCAATTTAGTCGATTTTCTCCTCTTACATTGATACTACTTATTGTCAAGTTTTCTAGATATAGATTCTACAAAACTCATCTTCCTTTCGACAAAACAGTGATTTTATAATCGTATTTTTCATACTGCTTTATTTTACCTTTTTCATTTCTTAATGCCGTCAAATCATTTTTTGTTTGGATATAATACCAAATTTCAGGAGGTGTATGCGAAAAGGAACTTAATTTTAAAACTAAATCATTATTCAGTTTCCGATCGCCCACTAAATACTTATAAAGATTAGTTGGTTTCATTTCAAAGATTTCTGCTAAGTCTTTCTGACTAATATTCAAGATCGTCAAATATTGTTTTACAAAATCTAATACCTTCATATTGTTTTCGGTTTTGTCTTTTTCAATATAATCTTCAATTTGATATTGAACAGCGAGAAGTTCGTTTTTTAACTTTCTTTCTGTTGACTGTTTGCTAGATTCAGATTGAATAAATTTATTGAGTTTATTCAATTTAGCTTCCTCCCAAATTTGACTTGGATCTAATTCGGTTGCTGATTTTGATTTTTTATTTTTAACTTTTACCATCTTTAAATAAATTAAATTTTTCTATTGTATGCTAAGCTGCTTAACTCAAGTAACGCTCAATTAACGCTTCGCCATCCTCTGGTGTTATGTACATTGTTGTCGACTTTTCAAACCTCTTTGCATTATACTTCGAACTATACATTCTCATTAATTTTTTTTCTTCCATCGGATCTTCTTCTTGAACATCAAAAGCTAACCAGCCTTTATAGGCTCCTTTACCATGAATGAAACCTAGTCGACAAGCATACGCAATCAAGCAACCAGCTACTAAATCATACTTTTTATCTATACCTCTATTATGTGGAGCCACTTCAATATAGGCCATGTAGGGTTCTGTTTTGTCTCGCATTTTATAGATGAGACAACCTTCAATTTCATTTGAATTGTCAATTGTAATTAATACATACGTAAAGGCTTCCTTTATTTTCGAATGTTTGTCAAAGTTGAATCTCCATCCGCTTTGAATAGATGGTAGTCGTAGCTTTTTCCCTTCTCGAATCTCTGCTTCTACAGTCTGTCTTTGACTATCTACTATTTTTACCCGCATACATCCCTTATTAAAACGTAAAGGTACAAAGAAAGATTATACAAATTGTATAATATTATACATTTCGTATGATTTAATAGATTATTATTAATTGAAAATCAATACTATGTGTCTAAATTATAAATTTGTGACTTATTCCTTAGAAAAACTATCTTAATCTGAATTAAATCACTAAAAAAAATGGCTTCTTGCTTCAGCTACAGCTTTCAGACTGAATAAAATTAGCACTGAAAATTTATTTCAATTAAAAAGATTATTTCGCACGAAAGAATCATCACTCAGCGCATTTAAAAAATGAAGCAAGTCCGTTTTTTCCTGCGTGGTTAATTGTAATGGATGAACCAAACTACTTTTATTTACATGAGGTAACCCGCCGCTGTTGTAGTGTTCAATGACCTGTTGT
The DNA here is from genome assembly GCA_031421935.1 of Bacteroidota bacterium. Classification (GTDB taxonomy): domain Bacteria; phylum Bacteroidota; class Bacteroidia; order AKYH767-A; family OLB10; genus JAJTFW01. Next base: position 5,988 of record JANOPQ010000072.1, read on the forward strand.
AATGTTGCAAAACTTCCATCGTGCATGTAAGGAGCCGTAAACGCAATATTACGCAAAGACGGAACTTTAAATTTCGCCCGGTCTTGCGGTAATTGAGTTAATCTCATTCTGCCACTATCTGCATAATTTAGATATAAGCCATTATTTTCAAAAGTATAATTTGTAAAATTAAATCCAGTGTGACAGGAGCTGCAATTTGTTTGTGAGCTATTGAAAAGTTGATACCCTCTTAATTCACTTGCCGTAAGGGAATATTGTGTACTGTCGTTTAAATATTTATCAAAACGGCTGTTGCCGCTGATTAAGCTTCGTTCAAAAGTAGAGAGCGCACGTGTAATCACAAAAGCATCCAGCGTCCTTCCGTACGCCAATTGCGCTTGCTGATTATAACTATTGTTCTGTTTCAGTTTGTCGATGACGTCGAGCATATTTGAGTTAAATTCATTATGCTCCTGGATGGGTACTAATACTTGCATTTCCAAGGTAGGAACGCCGCCGGCACGCGTGAAATATGGATGATACCCGATGTTCGCCAAGGAAGGCGCGTTGCTGCTTCCAAGCGCATTGTTATCGCCTAGACTCAACGCAACGCTATCACTAAAAGCAAATTCTTGTTTATGGCAAGAAGCACAACTGAGGTTGTTGTTTTTCGATAGTTGTTTTTCATAAAATAGCTGCTTCCCTAATTCCCATCGAGCCCTCGTAAAATTATTGTCTGTTGGAAAGTCCATCAACGGAAAACCCGGCGGAATAATAAATACCGCCTCTACTCCATCGTTAGATGTATCCTTTTCACATCCGCTAAAAAAAACAACAGAAAATAAAAAGAGCGCTGCTATTTTAACCGGTAGTCTATACACTTTTATTGAATGGTTATCCTGCGATTTGACAGGTTAGAATTACGGTTTAAAAACTGTAATATATAAACCCCTTTCGCTAAATCACCAACATTAATTTCATTGCGGACGTTTAACCCATTTTCAAGTACGATGTTACCTAATAGGTCAACAATCACTAATCGATCTGCTGTTGAATTATTATCGTTGAAGTTGATGAAAAGTTTCTCTGATGTTGGGTTTGGGAAAATAGAAACATTTAATTCTTCAGAATTGTTCGACAATCCGGTTGAAGCAGAACTTGGGCTAAACACAAAATCTCTTAAATTTTGTAGCACGGTTAAGTCCGTCGCATTTACACCATGATCAATGGGTGCTGAAGCGACATTTATATTTTTCAAAGCTTGGATATAATCTGCGTTCAAATTAATAAAAATATTATTTCCACCCGCATTTACACCAGCAGCCATTTGTGTTTGTTGAAAATAATTGGCATTTCCCAAACTATGCATCGAGAAACCTGCAGTGAGGTTAGTTCCACACCACCCATCCAGTGTTGAAAAGAAATAGCCTGAATTCCATCCCCAATGCATGGACGGTGTTTGAAAATAAAGTGGACTTCCGGGAGGTTGCAGGGAAGGATCAGCATTATTTAGTGATGCATTTACTCCAATGGAAAATTTAATTCCTTCCACAGAAGTCACATTGAAATTCCCTAAACTTTCTACAATATTTGCATCTGCATGCGCCAAAATATATTTGCTAGGAATAGAAATCTCCTGACCACCGTCATGAATGATCTTAATACCAGAAATATAATAGTCTAATCTTATTATTTTAAAATCCTGCATCAGGTTATTTTGAGCCACCTGATTAAAAGCAAAATTCGAATTTCCCAGCTTGTGCGTAATGGTTAAATATACATTTTGCTGCGCTTTAGAAGTGGTTAATACGAATAGTAAAGCAAAAGATAGTAGTAGTGATCTTAGCATGTTAATTTGTTTTAGGTTATCATGATGATGCTCCCATCTAGAGCACTTATACAAATTTGCATATTTATTCTCGTTTTTCCAAAAAGTATTCTTTTAAGCAAGTAATTATATGGAATTTGGGTCGATTTTGTGGGTTACGTATGCTCCATATGCTCTTTACACTGAGAATGGCGCGACTGATCTAGCGGGCCCGCAAAAGGCTCAATATCCACAATACCCCATAGTACTTCGGGTTGCTTCAACTACGGAGTTCCGTTACAACTGCTGGATAAACTTCTAGTTGCTGGTCGCAAGGATTAACGACTAGAGGGAAGTCTTCAACACTTTTCCCGCAGTACTGTTGGACAGCAGCCAGCAACTCCCTACTTCTTTCCGAAATTATATTTTAAACGAAGAGCAGGAAGTGCAACTACCTGCCATTCTCCATAACTTCCATAAAAAACGCCATTTTGAAAATAGGGTTCTCTTTTATACCAAGTATAGCCGTAACCCATTTTCATTTCAAGTGCCAAATTCAACCTTGGACTGATTCGATATTGCGGAATGAGTCCAAAGCAGAGGTAAGTTCCAGTGGTAATTTCTTTGAGAATAATCATTTTAGATTGATTCCGTGATTGGTAAAAGGTAAAGCCAGGTGAAAGAAATAAATTAAATCGGCGACGATCATTTTTTACAATTGAAAAATGATAAGAAGAGGAGATGCCTAAAGAATATCCGTTCTTATATCTGTAAACATAGATAGGAAAAGTTAATTCATTTCGCTTCCCTAGATGTTTTCCATACTCAATAGTAAAATTTGGATACTTTCCAATATAATAATCGAGTGCGCCAACTCCAACAACATGTTTCCATTGTTTAATTTTGTCCTCTTGTTGTGCTAGACTTAAAAAGGGGGATAAAAAACAAATCGTAAAAATCATTGCTAATACGATTGATTTTCTTGCCATAACTAAAATTATAATTTAAAATAATATGTTGTATAACATGATTATGCTGCTTTTATTTTTTTTTGAGTTTTATTAATTTTTTCATTCATTAAATCTTCTATAAAAAAACTTACAGTTTTTGGTATTTAACTATAGCAATTCTACCGTTGTCATTCATGACTTTGACAAAATAAATACCACTGTGTAAATTTAGTGTGCTAATTTTGTTAGATTGTTTCGACGAGAGAACTATATTTCCTAACAAGTCATGAAAATAAATTTGATCTATTTCTCCAAATAGATGATTTGCTTTTATATTTATAAAATCAGTGGCAGGATTAGGCTCAACTTTTAAAGAATAATTATCTTCGGCAAGTGAATTTATTCCTGTTGTGAAATTGTAACAAAAAACATTCACATCTGGTTGGTAAATTTGGTTTTGATTGAGATCACTAATACACATCAACCAGGGACCGAATTCGAAAACGGAAAATGGATAATGAAAAGGTCCCGCTATTCCCCCTAATCCCTCAATAAAATAATCGTACGAAGTATTCCCAAAGGTATTTGAGCCAACAAATTTTCGGGTTTTCCCATCTAAAGTGACTATGTTGTAAATAGTATCAACTATAAAGTATCCATTATTTATATAATATAAAGTGTCTCCAATTTGAGCATTGAAATCATACAATAAATTTTCAATTGAAGAATTTATGTCGTAAGTATAAACCTTCCTCGTAGTTGTATCCTCTCGCAAGAATCCATAATTAAAGAAACTAGTGGAAGTGAAAGTTTGGATGGCAAAGGGTGGACAATTGGGTGATGGTTGTTGTTGAAGCGAGTAAAATGAATACGATTTAAATTTTTTATAAATCGTGCCATTTATTGTAGTATCACCATCGAGTGCGTATCTGTAGGGACCTTTTCCCGGATCATTATACTCCGTACAAAATTGTACAAACATATCATAATAAGAAACATCCCAATAAATGGAATCATTTAATAAGGGAATGTAGGCTTGAGCTCGCCCCTCATTCACCTTTAGTAAATTCAAGATTAAAATCAATGAAAGTAATTTGTAAGTATGAGGGAGTTTCATTGGAGGGGTGGCTAGGATATTGGAATCAAATAGACAATAAATTATTTCATATGACTTTCGACATGAAAATGTAGGATGTATTAGCCAAATTTCGCATAAATATATGAAGAAAGCAAATGTTTAATCCATTGGTTAGGTTATCTAAACTCCACCACATCCGCCGTCACCACACATTTGGTGGTAAGAATAATACCAAGATAGAAAGAAGTTTTAAAGTTCAGGGTGTGGTTTACGAAAGCTTGATTTTTTTGCAAAGGGTGATTCGCCATCATATTTTTCTTCGCTATACTAATCAATGTGAATTTTTCGAGTCCGCCAAAGCCTATCACATATCTGGTAGAGGCCTCTCCTTCCACATTCATGTTCACATAAGAGAAATTAGCCGAGCTTAGCGACGCGGAATTATAAATATTTCCACTGTGGATAGCGAAGCAGCCTGAGAAGATTCCGGCTATGCTAAGGAGGAAGAGGGATTTTAGGATGGGTTTTTTCATAGGTATCGAATTGGAAAGTAAATGATTTAATTAAATAATTTTCTGTAATTCTGACTTGTACTTATTTGTTGTTAAAGAAATCCAATAATTTTGTTGTATTTATCACAGTTTTGTAGATTTTATCAATGTTTATGGGACTTGCATTTTTGAAATGATATTCTTTTAGAAAGTATGCCCATTGTAATTCTCTAAATTCCTTGATTTCTAAATCTTGCATAGCAAAATTATTGTATTTCTTTAGTAGTCTTTTTATTGATTTATTGGCTGCCTTGCTAGGGCTATATAAATAAATAAGATTAAATATTTTATTGTTGACTGTTATTCTTTTGACGAAACCCGTTTTATTGAATTCTTCTGTTTCAATTTCTTTAAGCGAATCTTTAAGCCATGTCGCTACACTTTTATTGCTTTTACTTAACTTACCAATTGGACTTCTGCCTCCTGAAGTAATGAAGATATTTTCTAAAGAAGGAAAATTCTCTTCCAAATTTTGAATATCATTGTAATTTACAGCAATTAGGCAGGTATCAGAGCTGCATTCTACTTTTTCTCTTTTTATAGATAGAAGGATATCAGTAATTCCAAAATTATGTTCATCTAATATGTGAAATCTTCCTGTTAAATCTCTTGTATTATTTCCTGCTATATTACCTAAGCAATTCCAAAAATCATTTTTTGTGCTGCCATAGAAGAATTTGATTTTTTCTGTTTCGTTTTTTTCTTTTGCGCTTTCTTTGTCTGCAGTTGGAAAAGTACCCAAGAAGATACTTTTAACTTCCTTACTTGGAATATAAGCAAAACTTAATACTTCATTGTTTTCCTTCCGATTGATAAACCATTTACTTAAAATTCCTTGTTGCATTTTACTGCTATTCCAAAATTCACTAATAAAAGGATGCAATTCTTCTTTGTTGTTTTCCATATCTATTTTTTTAATGTCCAACTAGCACAATTCAAAACTCCACCTTCATTGGCATATTTGCAATTGTAATCGAGCATTATTCTGAAGTATCTTTTCATAAGAAGTTGTTGTGATTTAGAAGAATGCAATGACTACAATTATGATTTTGGTTAGTCGCACAAGAACCAAGTGAGTGATAATATACTTGTATTTTTTCGAATTATAATTTAAAACTTGTCATGTAAATTTTATTAAAATTTTACTTCTGCTAAAAACTAATAAGCAAAAGAATAGTCAACATCATTTATCCCTTTGTTTCCTAGATGTTATTTAATTAACGATAAAAACCCCTTCAATTCTTTTGATTCACTGTTAATAGTCATGTATTGAACAATCCAATAATAAGTTCCATCTGTACATAGATCGTTTTTGTAATAACCATCCCATCCTTTTAAAAGATTGTCAGTAGAAAATATTTCCATGCCCCATCTGTTAAATATTTTTAAGGTTGCTGAAGTGATTCCTAAATATTTTATGGGAACAAAATGGTCATTGAAACCATCGTTATTTGGAGTAATTACATTTGGAATTTCAATGGAGATATCACAATCTGTATTATTAATGGATAGTGTATCGCTGTTGGAACATTGTCCGTTACTCGCTTGCACCCAATAGTTGCCTGCTTTAGAAGCTAAGATGGAAGAATTTGTCGAGCTGTCCGACCAAAGAAAAGAATTTGCTGAACCTGCATTTAAGGTAATGGTTTGTCCTAAGCAAAGCGTAGTGTCGTTTCCGAGATTTACGGTAGGAAAAGTATTGAATATAATATTTATGGTGTCACTGTTGGCGCATTGCCCATTGCTGGATTGTACCCAATAGTTACCTGAAGTTGAGACAGAAATGGAATCGTTTGTTGAACCATCCGACCAAAGATAGTTACTAGCAATACCAGCATATAAATTGATAGTCTGTCCTTGACAAAGATTTGTGTCGATACCTAGATTTACAAAGGGTGTTTGGCTAAAGTTAACATGAATTGTGTCTGTTCCAGTACCACAATTATTACTTAATTGCAACCAATATGTTCCAGAATTTGAAACATTGATTGTGGAGCTTGTTGAACCGTTTGACCAAAGATATGAAGTTGCTGAACCGACATTTAAGGTTAGTGTTTGGCCTTGGCAAAGAGTGGTATCGTTACCTAGATTAAGAGTTGGGGCGCCAATGAAATTAATATTTATTGAATCTCTGTTGGAACATTGTCCATTACTTATTTGCACCCAATAGGTACCTGAATTTGAAATATTGATAGTAGAGGTTGTTGAACCGTTAGACCATAGATGAGAAGTTGCCGCTCCCCCATTTAAGGTTAGAGTTTGGCCTTGGCAAACTGTTGTATCGTTTCCTAGATTAATAGTTGGGGCGGCAATGAAATTAATATTTATTGAATCTCTGTTGGAACATTGTCCAATGCTTATTTGCACCCAATAGGTACCTGAATTGGATACATTAATTGAAGTCGTTGTTGAACCGTTTGACCATAGATGAGAAGTTGCAGCCCCCCCATTTAAGGTTAGAGTCTGGCCTTGGCAAACTGTTGTGTCGTTACCTAGATTAATAGTTGGGGCGGAAATGAAATTAATATTTATTGAATCTCTGTTGGAACATTGTCCAATGCTTATTTGCACCCAATAGGTACCTGAATTGGATACATTAATTGAAGTCGTTGTTGAACCGTTTGACCATAGAT
>JANOPQ010000073.1:0-11206 GCA_031421935.1 Bacteroidota bacterium
TGTGGGAATCGGAAATTTTACTACAGCAAATACTTTATTGCATTTGCATCAAAGTTCCGATGATATTCCCATAGTAAATTTTCAAATGACAAATTCCATTATAGGAAATACTGTAACGGATGGATTTTTGGTGGATGTGGAGTGCAGGAGGAATTGTTAGGTTAAACCAACAAGAGAGAGCTCCCATGCAGTTTTGGGCATAGATGGTAATATGGGTACAAATGTAAATCGAGGAGAATGGACTACTGGGGGTGCCATGATGCCCAATTTTGCTACACAACCTCCTACAGATGGTTTTAGAATTTGGAATCCAGGATATGCTGCTACAGGTGGAGCATACAACCCAAATGACGCTATTGATATTTGGACAGGAACAAATGGTACCACTCACATGCGCTATGATAACTCTGGATTATTACAAGGAATAAATTTGCAATTTGAACAGTATGCAAGATTAAATGGCTTTTGGTTAAATGCTGCACCACTCGCAAATCAAACTGCATTTAGAGGACATTTTTATTTTAACTTAGATAGTATTGAAGTTTCAAGGTTTTCGAATGTAAATAATGCAGGTAGAGGGTTTATGCGAATAGGTTTGCAACCTGCAGGTTTACTAGGTTGGGCTGCTGGTGCAGTGGAAGCCGCTCGCCGATTAGAAGTTTATGACAATGCAGCTGTACCTCAGTTTAGAATTACACAAACTGATGGCACCAATTATACCGATTTCCAAACAACAAGTAACGGTGATTTGTTCATTGATCCTTGGGCAGGAACAACTTCAAGAAACGTTGGGATAGGTTTAAGTACCCCAACTGCTAAATTAGAAGTGAATTCACCTACAATTGCAGGAGGAAGTCAAACTACAGTTAAAGTTGATAACATAAATACGGGTGCGGTAATTCCCGTGGGTATAGAAATAGATATTCAAGGAACATCAGGGGCAGGCTTATCACAAGCTGTGGGAATGGATATAGCTATGAATGCTCCTGTATCTACTAATTCATCAGCTTGTTCAATTACCAATTCATGTAATGGAGGCGCTGGAGGTACTGGAGTTTGGGCAAATATTGATGGTGCCAACACAAATAATTACGGTTTTAGAAGTTCTGTTTCGAATGGAACATCTGGAAATTATGGTGCTTATCTAATTGGGGATGGTGGGCCTCTTGCTATTGGAGCAGATATTTATGCTTCAAATGGCACTGCGGATAATTTTGCCATAAAAAGTGCTGCTTCAGGCGCCTCGGGCTCAACAGATGCAAGAGGTATTACTACTTCTGCTCAAGGTTCAACCACTAATTACGGCGGCTATTTTTGGGGCCTTGCTGCTTCTTCTAATACTGCTTATGGAACGTTTTCAATTGCTAATAATGGTAATGCAGCCTATGGTCTGCATGCTGCAGCTTCTGGGGCAACTACTAATAACTATGGAATAAATGCATTAAGTAGTGGGGGTGTTAATTCTATTGGAATTTACGCCAGTGCATCTGGAGGTACTAATAATTGGGCAGTTTATGCAAATGGAAATACATGGTCAACCACTACTTGGTCAAGTTCTGACGCCACTTTGAAGTCAAACATTTTACCTATGCAAAATAATACAGCTATAGTTATGCAACTACAACCAAAATCCTACGATTTTAATCAAACTGCTCATCCAGAATTAGTATTGCCTGATGGAATTCATTATGGACTAGTTGCTCAAGAATTAGAACAAGTCGTTCCCTCTTTAGTAAAAGATGTAAGTTTTCCAGCTCAATATGATTCCGCTGGTGCGATAACTTCTGCTGCTTTCTCATTTAAATCAGTAAATTATATTGAAGTTATTCCTTTCCTTATTGGAACCATTCAGGAATTAAAACAAGAATTAGATAGTCTAAAAACGTTTGTTTATGGTTCTAGTTTATCTCCTAAAATTAATTCGAATCAAGAGCTATCACAAAAAATAATTTTATCAAATCAACAAGGCATCATCTTAAACCAAAACGACCCCAATCCATTTTCAGAAAGTACACGTATTCGATATTATATTCCGGAGGAAGTACAGGAAGCTAGACTAATATTTAGCTCCGAAAACGGAATCGTAATTAAAACCGTTCAACTCAGTGAGCGAGGCGAAGGTTCTATTGAAGTGTATGCGTCCGACCTCAGTAGTGGTTTGTACATCTATACTTTGATGGCAAATGGAAAAATTATTGAAAGTAAAAAAATGATAAAACAGTAATAAAATGATTGTTAAAGGAGCGTCTTTTACTAAACGTAAGAGGCGCTCTTTGTTTTTAGAGTAGTTTAATTAATATTAAATCACAACTCCAACTTTACAAACCAAGACTATGGGTACTTTGTAAAAGCTAATTCTTCCCCTTCCTCGGAATCCGCAGCACCAAACCAATGGTACCGTCCAGTCCTGATAACTTTAATTTAGCGTCGATTTTGGAAAGGTCTTGCTTTGCACCATTTTGTTCATACTCTTCGAGCGTGAAATTGTGGGTGTCTAATCCAAGATTAAAGTTTAATCCACCTACTTCACCTAAGTAAATTAATACACCGGTGTTGAGTCGGATGCCTCCACCGCGATAGGTCCATTCTTCCGTTCTTTTAATGATAGCATCATCACTGGTTTCTTCGAGGACAAGGCTTGCTGTATGAATTCCGAATCCAGTATACCATCTAAAATTTTCTTTGTTAACGATGGTATATTCTCCAGCAATACCGAAAACGAAAAAACGATTACTTTTTCCTTCCGCGCTATCAGGTTCGTAAACATAAGATCCAAACTTCATATCGAGTCCGAGGTTCCATCGCTCCGTCAATTCATAACGAAGTTCTAATGGTAACTGAACCGATAATGCTCCATCCTCATTTTCCGATTTTGTGATACCATTATCCAGTGTAAATTCAGTTTTGTAAATTGAAAAACCAAATCCACCGCGAATCTGAATTTCCTTGTCTCGTTGAGCCTTAACTTGGGTGCCCATGATCAATAACAGAATCCCGCTAAGTACTAATATCCTCTTCATAATTATGATAATTGAACTGCAAAACTAAGTATTTATTGCTGATCTCCTGCACCTAAATGCTCATTAAACATTCAAAATCAATGAATAGATAATAATTTAACATTGGGCTATTAGGTTTGGCTTCAAGGAAGTAATACCGACGCTACTTAAATAGTTCAACCCCTTAAACACAAGTCTTTGTAGGTCGGCATTACACAATAAATTAATTGGGCTAGAATATTATTATAATTGGTATAACTTTGCAGGATAAAACAGAATAAAATGAAATTTGGTGTTGTCATCTTCCCGGGATCTAATTGTGATAGAGATTTAATTCATGTGGTTAAAAATAACATGAAAAAAGAAGTGGTGGAACTTTGGCATAAGGATCACAACTTGCAAGGATGTGATTTTATTTTATTGCCCGGTGGATTTTCGTACGGCGATTATTTACGCAGCGGTGCCATTGCTCGTTTTTCTCCATTGATGCAAGAGATCATTGAGTTTGCGGATAAGGGTGGATTTGTTTTTGGGATTTGCAACGGATTTCAAATTTTAACAGAGTCGCATTTATTACCTGGCGCTTTGTTGAGCAACGACAATCATCAATTCGTTTGCAAGAATGTAAACATTCGTTGCGAGACCGATGAATCGGTGATCACTTCGAAATTTAAAATTGGCAAAACCATTCAGATTCCAATTGCACACGGCGAAGGAAGATTTTATTGTGACGAGCCTACATTAACCGAGATCAATAAAAACAATCAGGTGTTGTTTCGTTATTGCGATGCCGATGGAAATGTTACGAAAGAAAGTAATCCGAATGGAGCCATTGAAAATATCGCTGGTATTTGCAACCGCAACCAAAATGTTTTTGGAATGATGCCACATCCGGAGAGAGCAAGTGATGCAGTGCTGGGAAATACGGATGGGAAGATGATTTTTGATTCGATTTTAAATACGGTTCTTGCGTAGTTTCTTTTCGCAAGGCTTCGCGATAACAGCAAACAAGAAGTAAGAAACTTGATTGCTGAAAATTTGAACACGGATAAAAGGGATAAATCGGATTGGCGCAGATTTATTCATAACTAAATAAAAGACTTCGTGCTAACAAGTGTTCTCTACTGTTCTCTAGTGTTCTCTAGTGGCTTTAGTGTTAAAACTGAATTAATATTTAACAATTGAAATTTCGAGCCAAACGAGAAGTTCTGTGATACCTCTTCTAAAAAATTATTTTTTATAAAAATTCATTTCATCAATATAATCAGCAACGGTTTCGGGCATCATGTAGCGCACGTCTTTTCCTTCCTTGATGGATTTACGAATGAAGGAGGATGATATTTCCATTTGTGGTGCATCGATCCATTTCACGCGCGGATGATCTTTTAAATTGCCCCCGTCGTGATTTGGTCGAGGGTACACGTAGATATCGTGATGCTCTAAAATCAATTCAAAATTTTTCCACTTATGTAAGTTCTCCAAATTATCGGCACCCATGATGAGGGAGAATTCATGCTTTGGATATTTATCTTGCAAGTAAGCGAGTGTAACTACGGTATAGGATGGGCGCGCTAATTCAAATTCGATTTTAGACGCTTTCAATTTTTTATTGTTGCCGATTCCGAGTTCTACTAAATGAAAGCGATGGTAATCTTGCAATAAAGATCCAGCAGGCTTGAGCGGATTATGCGGCGATACCACCATCCACACTTGCTTCAAATCACTAAACTCAGCCATGTACCCCGCAATCACCAGATGTCCGCTGTGAATGGGATTAAAAGAGCCGAAGTAGAGTCCGATTTTCATGTGCTGAACTTACAATTTATGATTCCTCATCCTGTTCGGGGACGACGTCTTCTAAAAATTCCTTCACTATTTTCACTGCATCCAATTTTGCATCTTCTAAAACCGCATTCACGATGACATGATTAAAACGAAAGGCGTAATTCATTTCCTTTTCTGCTTTGTCTAATCTCTTAAACAATGAATCTTCCGACTCCGTAGCTCTTGCCACTAATCGTTTATGCAAATCATCTACAGAAGGTGGCATCACAAAAACATCGAGTAATTGTCGACCAAATTGTTTTCGAATATGCAAACCGCCTTCCACATCCACATCAAAAATAGCCACGTAACCATCATTTAAAATACGCTCCACTTCTTTTTTCAGCGTTCCATAAAAACGATCTTTATATACTTCTTCCCACTCTAAAAATTCATCGTTTTGAATTTTCGCTTTAAACTCATCTACACTCAAAAAATAATAATCTTTTCCGTGTTCTTCATTCGCTCGTTTTTCGCGTGTTGTTGCCGACACACTAAAACGCATCATCGGAAACTGTTGCATCAAATGATGAACGATGGTTGTTTTTCCGCTCCCACTCGGACCGCAGAACAGCACCAGCTTATGAAGGAAGTTAGGGTTAGTTTTCAAAGTACGTTTGCCAGTTGTTCTTTTAATTTTTCCAATTCATCTTTCATTTCAACCACGATGCGTTGCATGGGTGCATCATTGGCTTTAGCGCCGATGGTATTAATTTCTCTTCCGATTTCCTGGGTGATGAATCCCAATTTTTTTCCGTTTGCTTCGGGATTGGCAATCGTTTGCACAAAATATTCGCAATGACTACGCAAACGCACTTTCTCCTCTGAGATATCTAATTTCTCAATATAATAAATCAACTCTTGCTCGAAACGATTCCGGTCGATGGAAGTTTGCTCAATCAATTCATTGATCGCTTTACTAATTTTTGCACGCACACCTTCTACTCTCTTCGTTTCAAACTCTTCTAGTTGCGGAATGCAGTTCGAGATGGTATCAACACGCATGGTAATATCTTTACTCAAGGCGGCACCTTCATTATCACGAAAAGCATTGAAGCGATCGAGAGCAGCGTTAATCACCACTTTCAATTCCTTCCATTGCTCTTCATCCGATTCTTGACGTTCGGCATTCATCACGGCAGGAAGTTTTAAAATACAGTCGAGTAAATTGACATCATTCAAATTATATTCCTTTCCCAATGCAGAAAGTTCTTCGTAATAGGCATTAAAAATTTCCTTGTTTACAGAACTGCGCTTTGCGAGTTCATTGCTTTCAAAAGAAATACTTAAATCGGCTTTTCCTCTTTCCAGTTGCTTGCTTAAATCGGAGCGGAGTTCCAATTCGCGATCACGAAACTGCATGGGCATCCGAAGATTCAATTCCAGAAATTTACTGTTGAGAGATCGGATTTCTACTGTAACGTTTTGGTTTCCTACGAGACCTTTAGCGTTACCGTAGCCTGTCATTGATCGTACCATAATATTGATTTATGCGCAAAAATACATTTTTTCGAGGAGATAATAAAATACAGGGGGACATCCTCTCTTCAGTCTACTCTACTAATAGCAATTATAAAAACAGCCTAGAAATCTCTATTTACTACCTGACTACAAGAGTCGGCGGTTAAATTTACTATTCCAAACATCGTAGGTCATTTCGAACTTAATTTCGTTCTTTCCATGCATCCCTACTTCCTTCCACCCCGATTCTCTATAAAAATTTTCTGCTCGTGTATTAGGAGCTGTCCCTAACCATAAGGCTTCTTGCGTATGCGCGAAATATTCCTTCAACATAATTCGTTGCAGTTCCTGTGCAATTCCTCTGCCTTCATAGTTGGGAGAAACAAAAAGCGCCCAAACATTTTTATCTTGATTATCTAAAATGGCAAATCCAACAACTTGATTTTTTATAGAGCACACCCAACCCATTCCACGTGTTTCTAAATATGGAATATAGGATGCATTTGAAATAACCGATGGGTCAGATAAAACATTTTCTTTTACGGCATTTCTCACCACTTGCATGGGGAGGATATCTTCTTGGGTGGCTTGTCTAAAAATCATGGAGTTGTTCGTGTTCTACTAATTTTCTCTAGGTAATTACTATTAAAGAGAGCGACAAAATTATTTAATTTTTCGGAAAAACATGAAATATCAACAGTGAAAAAACTTGTAGCCCTATAAAACTCACCGTTTAACCGCGGGGGACGCTACGGAGGCGCGGGGGGCGCGGGGGGAAATCCGTGATAATCGTATTTATCCGTTTCATCCGTCTTCTATTTTAGTAACATTATGTAACGAGATTTATCATAAAAAATCATAGCGAATCCTCGCTACCATCATAAAAAATCAGTGTGCCAAAAAGTATAGATGTAACTATGTTTTCCATTTTGACTTACGAATTATTCAATCTTACTAAATACTATTTATTTGTTTTTTCACAACACTTTTTGTTGTAAGCCAAACACCCACAAATATCAGGAGAGCTGCGAGCAGATGCAGCATATTCGGTACATCTTTTCCAAGGAGCATCGCAAATGCTGCTGCCATTAAGGGTTGCAAATAGATATACACGGAAACTACTCCAGCACTCAGTTCACGCAAGGCGAGTGTATTCAGGAGATAGGCAAAAAAAGTAGTTCCGATCACTACAAAAATAACGCTCCACCAGGTATTGGTTGGGAACGTACTCCATTGGATACTTTTAAATTCCTCCCATCCAAAAGGTAAAACCAATAACGATCCCAATGCAAATACAATTTGCATGATGGTGATGGGATGATACTTTTTCATGAGGGGTAAAACCAAGATAATGTACATGGCATAGGAAAGTGAATTCAACAAAATGCATAGATCACCAAATGGATCACTGGGCACCGACGAGAATCGATTTCCATAAATGATTAACACAACCGCTCCTGAAATTCCGCAGATGATGCCGATGATTCGATTTAGATTAATTACTTCTCTTAGAAACATAACCGACAATCCCAAAACGAAAATGGGATTTGTCACCATCATGAGTCCAGCATTGATGGGACTGGTTAACGACAATCCCTTAAAAAACAACAATTGATTTATGGCAACACCAAAAACGGCGCAGGCAATGAGTCGGGGCCAATCGGAGGTTGCAATTTTTTCTCGAAAAAATAATTTAGCAGCCACCAAAAATAAAATAGCGGCAACACATACTCGAATCACGATGAACCCAAAGGGCTTGATATAACTTGGCATCACTTCCTTTGCGATGGAATAATTCGCACCGTAAATAATGTTTGCAGTTAATACTGCTAGGTGGGCTTTAAAGCTTCGGGTCATTTCAAGGCTTGCTTCGCACTCTCTATTACCTTCTTTGTATTTCCAATAAAAATTACATCATCCACTATCATCACCGGACGCTTCAGAAAAGTATATTCGCTTAAAATTAATTTTCGATAATCTTTTTCAGTAAGCACTTTTTCATGCAAACCCATCACACGGTATTTAATAGCGACACGACTAAACAAGGCTTCGTAAGAGCCCGCCAACTTTTTCATTTCGTCGATTTGCGCTGGAGTGATGGCTTCGGTTTTTATATCTTGCATGATCAAGTCCTTTTTCGGCTTAATTTCCTTCAGAATTCGTTGGTTGGTGGTGCATGTTGCTGAATGATATATTTTCTTCATTTTTATTAAATCTCTTTTTCTATAATTTTCAACTCACTTACTCTTAAAAAATTCACCCACCCTTTTCATATCCTCATTTTTTATGAGTGCAGAAAATTCCGCCATCGCAATTTTATCACCATCTTTCGATTTCTTCGTGATGGTCACACATCGAAAAGGAACTGCGGTAGTGCTCACATCCAACACATCCACCACATACATCAAATCATTGATGATATGTACCGATCGCTTCTTAACTTTAAAAACAGTTTTAGTAGAGGTGTCTTTTGCCTTTTCAGAGATGTATGTTTTTATCTGATCCAAATTCCAATCTTCGCTCGGATCTGTTCCATACATTTTACAATCTTCGTCGAGGCAATTAATCAAGTTGGCTGAATCGCGTGCGGTGATGGCTACATAAAAATCATCTACAATCTTAAGATTTTCATCGGCCTCACGCGCATCACCGGGTTTGATTTTTTTAGTGATGTTGATTTCCTTCTTTTCTTCTTTATCTGCTTTTTTAGGTTCATTTTTACAAGAAGAAACTAATAATACAGAAGAGATGCTTAGCATCCAAACTACTTTTTTCATATTTAAACTTTTATTAATTCGAATAAGAGCGGACGTGATGGCGCAGCATCATTGACAAAGGGAGCTACTTGCAAATTCATAAAATAAAATCCATCTTTGATATCATCGGCCACAAAAACCAATTCAGTAATGGTAGCATCCAAGCGTGTTGCTTGTGGATGATTCCAAAACGCATGATGCGCTAATAATTTTCCTCCGTCCTCTTCACGATCTACCGAAGGCAAATCAATCATCAAATGACGAACGCCTTGTTCACGTAGCCATGTTGCCGCCGCTTCTTCGAGGTAGGGCGGATTAGAACTTGAATAATTTTTAGAAAGCTTATTTCCTTCGTTGGGCAACGTACGAATAATGAATGCGTCAGCATGATTTTCACATGTACTTTTTATTTGTTCAAGAGTAATAATTAAATCATCCCCTCTTTTTTCGGGTTGTATTGAAACTAAATTTGCAAAGAAAAAATATTCTTTGAAATGCGTATTGATGGATTCTACTTCTTTAGAAATATGTCCGACCGTTTCCGTATGTGTACCGTGTGCATGCGGATTAAAAAAAATATTATTAAAATTCACTCCTGCTCCTTCTTTCACTGATCCTACCCAATCACCCATTCGTACAGGTTCCATCTTCACTGGACCTTGATACCAAGCAATCACATGTCCTTCGCCTGATTCAAATGGAATACAAATATCCATCGGTTTTGAAAGATCCAATTGGTAAGTAGTATTCTTATGCGTTACTGAAATTTTCATAGTTTAGATGACAAATAATTCAGAAGTAATTTTATCGGCGAACAACAATCCATCTTGACTTAATCGAAGTTGATTTGCATCACGAATCAGCCAACGTTTTTCGACAAATGGCTGTGCAGCTTCTAACAATTGACCTGCAATACCATCTCCATAGGACGTACGCAGAGTGCTCAAGCTAATTCCTTTTCGCATACGCAAAGATGTTAAAATGAATTCATGAAACTTCGCTTTATGGGTTAAAATTTCAACTTCATATTCACGCTCCCCGCGTTGCAAGGCTGACACATACGCGCCATTGCTCTTTACATTCCAACTACGTTTTTCTCCATCATAAGAGTGGGCAGAAGGACCAATTCCTAAATATGGAATTCCTTGCCAGTATGCACGATTGTGCTTCGATTCAAAACCTGGTTTGCTAAAATTCGAAATCTCATACCATGGAAATCCCAAACGCTCTGCTTCGGCAAGTAAATACTCATATTGCTGTGCTGCTTTTTCATCGTCGGGCACTTCAATCAATCCCTTTACAATTTGCCAACTCAATGCAGTTTTTGATTCCACCGTTAATCCATAACAAGAAAGATGTGTGATGGGAAGCGCGAGGGCAGTTTCTACATTTTCGATCCAATCGGGCAATTCCAATTTAGGCCATCCAAAAATTAAATCCATTGAAATATTCTCGAAACCCATGTCGGCAGCGTTAGGAATACACGACAAAGCTTGCTCCTTATTATGAGCTCGATTCATACTTAACAAATCTTCTTCACGAAACGATTGCACACCCACACTCAAGCGATTGATGGGTGATTGCTTTAATAACTTTAAATACTCTTTTGTCAAATCATCGGGATTCGCTTCCATCGTAATTTCGGCTTGTGCATCAACGGTAAACAAAGAATACATCTCTTCAAAAAAACGCATCAACTCATCATAAGAAAGCAGTGACGGTGTACCTCCACCAAAATAAATTGTTTTTACTTCTTGCCCTTGCAGCTCGGATGCTCTTTGCCCCAATTCCATCAACATCGCATCTAACAAATCCTCTCTCCCGCGTTGAGACGTAGAGAAATGAAAGTCGCAATAGTGACATGCTTGTTTACAGAATGGGATATGCAAATAAATTCCTGCCATGATGGTACAAAGAACGCAAAAAGAAATTATACAGACGATAAATATAAATTATTAATGGCTTTAGTTTATTGCCAAATAAAAATTCACGATTCCATATTGTTTAAGCCTCTCCTCCTTGCCTCCTCTCCAAAGGCCGTATGTTTGTAAAGCATAAGTTCCAGAATATTATTAGTTTTAGATACGAACTAAACAATAATAAACCGAAACTTATGCAAGCACAAAATAACAAATTGGATTTTAATGGACAAAACATTTATGTTGG
>JANOPQ010000074.1:0-86125 GCA_031421935.1 Bacteroidota bacterium
GTTAAAACCAAAAATTAGCCTGACGCTAATGCGATAGCTGTCGGGAGGGAGAGAGGAGTATCAGTGCGAGAAACAGTTTGAGAGGGAGGATTCACTAAGAAAAAATAATCGCTGCCTGAGGCACTCGAAGTACGCTGCCTGAGGCACTCGAAGGCAGCATTACAGAGTGAGAATGAGTGCGAGAGCGGAAAAATGGAAAGAGAAGCAGTGCCAGAGCGCAGCAATTCACCATCGCGAAGCTTCGCGACACCAATTCACCAATCCACCAACTTACCAATTTGCAATTCCCTAGCCGATCACCCAGGTTTCTCTTCCTTTCAAAATGGAATCTAAATCAGCTTTCTTCTTGCTCTTAGCTAATTCAATTTGGTCCTTAAGCCCATCTTCATAGCAAGAACGATCTGCAGAATAAAATACACCGAAAGGACGTGGAAGATGATCAGCTCCATCTTCTGGACGATCAAAGAATCGTGATAAAATTCCAGCTTTAGTTAAATCCTTTTCATCATGTATCCACAAATCATTGGCAGAATTACCATTTGCGTTTAAGTCTACAATCACTGGTTTAAATCCTTCTAGCTTAATTCCTTTGTCAGCGTTATGTCCGAAAATTAACGGCTTGTCTTGTTCGATAATAATAGTTTCTGCTTTCTTGGTTCCTTTATCTGTGAAAATTTCAAAGGCTCCATCATTAAATACGTTGCAGTTCTGATAAATTTCTAAGAAGGAAGTTCCTTTATGTCCATGTGAACGCTTTAACATCTCTTTCAAATGAACCGGATCACGATCCATAGAGCGAGCTACAAAAGTACCATTCGCACCCAATGCTAATGCAATGGGATTAAAAGGATGATCAATCGATCCCATCGGTGTCGACTTCGTTACTTTTCCTTCGTGTGATGTAGGCGAATATTGTCCCTTCGTTAATCCATAAATTTCATTGTTGAATAAAAGTAAATTGATATCGAAGTTTCTTCTCAACAAATGAATAAAATGATTTCCACCAATCGACAATGAATCCCCATCACCACTTACCATCCAAATACTAAGCTCTGGACGAACACATTTTAATCCACTCACAATCGCAGCAGCACGACCATGGATACTGTGCATCCCATAAGTTTCCATGTAGTATGGGAAACGAGATGAACATCCAATTCCAGAGATAAAAACGATATCTTCTCTCGGAATTCCTAAGTCGGGAACTACAGTTTGAACTTGTTTGAGAATGGAATAATCTCCACAACCCGGACACCAACGTACTTCTTGGTCGGTCACAAGTTCTTTGCTCGTAAATTTTTTATCTTCTGCTGATGTGGTAGTTG
This sequence comes from Bacteroidota bacterium, assembly GCA_031421935.1. Taxonomy (GTDB): domain Bacteria; phylum Bacteroidota; class Bacteroidia; order AKYH767-A; family OLB10; genus JAJTFW01. The sequence goes on from JANOPQ010000074.1 coordinate 1,326, forward strand.
CTGACATAGCTATGGGGAATATTTTAATTCGTTAGATGGATGAAAAGTATAATTTTATTTAGTCGCTAATTCTTCAATCTTCGCAAAAATTTCCGTTGTAGAAAACGGCATTCCTTTAATTTTATTCAAACCAATAGCAGGAACCATGAATTTATCACGAATGATAGAACATAACTGACCCGTATTCATCTCTGGAATTAAGATGGTATCGAAGTTGTAAAGAATCTCTCCTAAGTTTTTCGGGAATGGATTTAGATGGCGTATTTGTGCATGACTCACATCCATTCCTTTTTCTCTAGCCTCTTTCACGGCTGCTTTAATAGCACCATGTGTTGATCCCCATCCTAAGACAAGAATTTTCCCTTTCTCTGCACCATTATCTAGGGTTTGTAACGGAATGTAATCTGCAATTTTATTGACTTTGGCTTCACGCATGCGCACCATGAATTCATGGTTTTCTGGATCATAACTGATGTTGCCAGTTTCATGCGCTTTTTCTAATCCTCCAATTCGATGTTCTAATCCTTTCACACCTGGAATGGCCCATGGTCTTGAAAGTTTTTCATCACGTTTGTATGGTAAAAATCCTCCTTCTGGAACTTCAGTTATGAAATTTCCTTTGAATTCTTTTAAGTCAGCCGCTTGTGGGTATCTCCAAGGTTCTGATCCATTTGCAATGTATCCATCGCTTAAGAAAATTACGGGAGTCATAAACTCAATAGCAATTCGGCATGATTCATAAACTGCAGCAAAACAATCAGCAGGTGAAGTAGCACAAATTACAGGGATCGGAGCTTCACCATTTCTTCCGTACATCGCTTGGAACAAATCACTCTGCTCTGTCTTGGTTGGTAAACCTGTTGATGGACCACCGCGCTGTACATTTATAATGATCATAGGCAACTCTAACATCATTCCTAGTCCCATCGCTTCACCTTTTAAGGCGATACCTGGACCTGAAGAAGTGGTTACTGCGAGTTTTCCGCCAAATGCTGCTCCTATGACTGAACAAATAGCTGCAATCTCATCTTCCGCCTGATAAGTAGTTACACCGAAATGTTTGTATTTGGCAAGGTCATGTAAAATATCTGTAGCTGGAGTGATAGGATAAGAGCCTAAGAACAAATCTAAACCACATTTTTGTGATGCCGCAATAAGTCCAAGAGCCGTAGCTTGGTTGCCCATGATATTTCGATACGTGCCAGGTGCCATAGGCGCTGGATTTACAATATATCGATCAGCAATCGTTTCACTGGTCTCTCCAAAATTGTAACCTGCTTTTAGAACTTTAAGATTTGCCTCTAGTACATCTGGCTTTTTACCAAATTTTTCATTCAGGAAGTTCTCGGTATAATCTAATTCGCGATTGTACATCCAATAAAGGAATCCCAATACGAACATGTTTTTTGCACGGTCGATTTCTTTGATTCCCATTCCCGATTCAGTAAGCGCTGCACGAGTCATTTTAGTCACATCAATTGTGATAAGTCTAAAATTCTCTAGCGATCCATCTGTAATAGGATTTACTCCGTCAGCATAAGCAGCCAATCTTAAGTTTTTAGGATCAAATCCATCTGAATTCGCAATGATGGTTCCTCCTTTGCGCAAATGGCGAAGGTTAGCTTTTAATGCCGCCGCATTCATAGCTACCAAAACATCACATTCATCTCCAGGAGTGAAAATGTTGACAGAACCAAAGTGTAACTGATAACCTGAAACTCCTGGAATTGTACCCTGTGGGGCACGAATTTCTGCAGGGAAATCGGGGAATGTACTCAAATCATTACCAAGCATCGCTGCTGTATTTGTAAATTGAGTTCCGGTTAGTTGCATCCCATCTCCAGAGTCTCCTGCAAATTTGATGATTACTCGGTCTAGTACTTTTTGATTATCGGCCATATTGATTGTAGAATCTCTTTAAGAAGGTGCAAAAATACGAGATTTTAGCGTTATTTAATTAACTTTTATAAACTCTTTACTTTTTAATGTCGTTTTGATGCGATTGTTTTTCAATTATTTATAAGTTCATTGGGTTTAATTTCACAAAAGGTAATTTTTTTTATTGACAATGGGAGGTAGATGTAAATAATCCACAAGTGATAAACTAAAAATTTGAATTATTGTGACTATGAAAAAGTCTACTTTCAAAAGGATGGGTATAAAAAACCCTGACTTACGGGTCAGGGTATATTTTGATAAGTTCTGATCTTAAGGGTCAGCAACCTTTTTCTATCGATCCCAACTTACGGGTCAGGACTTTTTTTTGATTCCTAACTTACGGGTCAGGACTTGTTTTTTAATGCCCGACTTACGGGTCAGGATTTTGTTTTTTAATGCCCGACTTACGCGTCAGGATTTTGTTTTTTGATTCCCGACTTACGGGTCGGGGTTAATATTTTTTCGTCTTACGGGACAATTTTATTTCAGATTTAAAGAACTAGTTACTTTTTGATAATTTCAATATCCGTGCCAAACATTTTATGAGATTCTTTTCTTTTTCTTTAGATTTTAATTGCGCAGGTAGCAGCTAGTTAGTTAAACTATTGTAATTAATTATGTTCCTAATAATGGCATATACGGGCTTTCTTGTATTATGGTTTTTGTAAATTATGAGAACTTATCCATAAATTCACTTAATGAACGTACGCTACTATCAAATGAGAATTGATTAAACAATTGAAAGTATTTGTGTCGATCAACTGTATATTGATAGGCGAACTTTGCTAATTCTAATTTGTTAGAATCAAAACTCAATAAGTTTATTAAGTCAGCTACTTGAGATGTAGTCATCATTTCATGGTCTCTTATGGCTTGTTTCGCAATCGCCATTTTAGTGCTTTCGAAACTTTGATTATCTATTGTATTTAATAGCGCATTAAATTCATCTGGCGACATAAGGTGATGTTGTGACTGATATCCAACTGGAGTTGGATTGAATGGAGCGTAAGGATTGCAAGTTGGATCTAGAAGTACAGGCACAAAGTTCGGAATGACTTGATTGATGCGAATGGTATTATTCCGAGTCAGCATGGCACGAACTTCAGCACCTTCGGGTACATCTATAAATCCATTATAAAGCAATCTTTTGTAGGCTAGATTGAAGTGAGATGGATGTTGGATGGTCCAAATCTTTAATCGATACCTTCCAGCTTCTAAATTGTTAATCTTTTTGACGGGTCCTGGGTTGTCTACGAATTGATTGTCTAACTGAACCAAGACGGGAGCATTGTCAAATTTCCTGATGTGGAGGTCTGACAAGCGGTGATCTGCATTTGCATGTAATGATAAGATGCAAGCGATTACTAGAGTAGAGATCATGTTTTTCATTTTTTGTCCTCCTAATGTTTTAATTAATTTAAAAAGGGAGTTTCAAGGCTTGTGCCAAAATGGTCTATAAAAAAGAAATCCCCGATTATGGGGATAACATTCGGATAGGAAGATTTATTTACATGTGAAAAATTGAAATTCGCATGAAGCTATTTTTCAGGAATCGAAAATACCTTTAGTCGTTAGTTTTTTTACGACTAAAAAAGGATTCTGTAATCTGACTGTAAATAACCAAGGCAAAGGTCACTACTACTATCGCTATCGAAACGTTCATCATATCTTTCTGTCTTTGTTGGTTGCAAAAATATACCAAAAAAGTCAGTACAATTTTAAAAAATAGTTAAATGAGTTAACACGTAATTGTTGATTTTTTAAATGTTAAGCAAACTCCAATTCTTTTTTCACTTTTTTAATAGTCGTTTTCGTTTGACCATTTAAAGGTGTTCCTTTTTCAAGGGCTAATTTTTTCAATTTGTTTTCTTTTCTTTTTTGGCGCTCTCGTTCTAAAATAATTTCACGAGTGCCATCTAAATATCTCCAATAATCATCTCCATAATGCACGAAAACTTCTTGGCCCGGTTGGATGGTTCGAGTAGCAACAATAAATACTTTCTGTACCCCATCTCGGCGCTTAATTTCATATTGCGCGTTGTTTTTTAATCCTTCAACACGTCCAACACCCCTAGCATCATTCGCATAACGTCCAAAGGCCCAAGGCGTAAAATAAGCATCAACACATCGATTTTTAGTCATAAAAAAAGCATAACCTTCATGACCCTCTTGAGAACGTTTTTCACATTCTGCCCAAGTCACAATTTCACCTTCATATTCACATACAATATCTCCTCGCTTAAATTCAACGAGTGCAAACAGGCCTTTGCCTGCATTAGGAAGTTGACTGGTATTAATTTTTACTACTCCATTGGAGTCGACTAGAGCACCTTTCGCCTTTTTAGAAATTTTCATAAGGCTGCAAAGATAGTATGTCTAAGTCATTAAAAGTATAATAGACGAAAAATCAATTAAGAATTAGTAATGATAAAAATGAACCGATTGAAAAATCGAGTAATTAAACAAACCTAGTTAACGTGAGAGTTTAAGAATTTGAATTCTTTGCTTTTACATCAAGATATTGTTGCCATACTACACATATTATGCCTAATACAATAATAAGAATGGATACAGTTTTCATTTTTTCGATTTTTTGATATAACTCAAAGTTCGGTCGATATAGTACAAATAGCCCCTTGTTTTTGGCAAATAGACGATGAAATTGGGCGAAAAACACAAAATAGTGGACAGTTTTGAACTTCGAGTTTTATTCAGAAATCGGATGTCAATAGAATTTCTTTAAAAAAATACTGTGAAGATTTCACACATAATTTAATAGAATGTAATTAAGTGACAGTCTCTTTTTCCATCATTCGATCCAAAAGTCGAATAGCTTCTTTTACACTTCCAATGTTTACCAATGTCAAACTTAATTTTCCTTTGTCTTCTTTCATTTTACATGCACGTGGATGTAATTGAACGAATTTTAAAATGGAAGAAAATAATGGACTTTGGAAATAGGCCGACTTTTGATTGGAAATAAAATAGGCTTTTAATGTTCTGTTCTTTAATAGAATTTTTTCAAATCCTAATTTTTTTGCTTGCCAACGTAGTCGAATCGTATCCATCAAAACAAAAACTTGTTGTGGTACTGGTCCAAATCGATCTTTTAATTGTTCGGAAAATTGAATTAATTTTTCTTCAGTTTCAATTTCATCTAATTCTTTATATAGATGTAGTCGTTCCGCAATATTTTGAATGTATTCTTCTGGAATGCGCATTTCCATATCAGAATCAATCTGACAATCTCTTACAAATGTTTGATTTTCCTCATGAGGAAATAAATCCTTAAAGTCGGATTCTTTTAATTCTTGAATGGCCTCATCTAATATTTTATGGTACATCTCAAATCCAATGTCGGAGATGAATCCGCTTTGTTCGCCACCCAACATATTACCGGCTCCACGAATATCTAAATCTTTCATAGCTACATTGAATCCGCTACCTAAATCTGCATGTTCTTCAATTGCTTTAAGTCGTTGTCTCGCTTCCGAAGTGAGCACGGTTAATGGTGGAGCCAGCAAGTAGCAAAATGCTTTTTTATTTGATCTTCCTACACGCCCACGCATTTGATGTAAATCACTTAATCCAAAGTAATGGGCGTTGTTAATGATGATGGTGTTGGCGTTGCTAATGTCAAGTCCCGATTCAATGATCGTAGTTGCTATGAGAACATCGGAATCACCTTCTATAAAGTTGACTAAAACTTCCTCTAATTTACTTCCATCCATCTGCCCATGTCCAACACTGGTTTTTACATCAGGACAAAGCCTACGTATCATCGTTTCAATATCGTGAATGTCTTGAACGCGATTATGTACAAAGAACACTTGGCCTCCTCTTGAAATTTCTAGGTTGATGGCTTCTTTGATAAGTTGTTCATTAAATACATGTACCTCCGTAGTAACAGGATGTCGATTGGGAGGAGGTGTGTTAATAATACTTAAATCACGAGCACCCATCAATGAAAATTGAAGTGTTCTGGGTATAGGTGTCGCCGTTAGTGTAAGTGTATCTACATTTACACGAATTGATTTTAATTTTTCTTTTGCCGCTACTCCAAATTTTTGTTCTTCATCGATAATCATCAATCCAAGGTCTTTGAAAATAACATCTTTACTTAGAATTCGATGCGTGCCAATGATAATATCAATTTTTCCTTCTGCCAATCTTTTCAATGTATTCGTTTGTTGCATCGTACTCTTAAAGCGATTTAAATAATCGATGGTGCAAGGAAATTCTTTAAGTCTTTCGGAAAATGTTCTAAAATGTTGTAAAGCCAAAATGGTAGTTGGAACTAAGATGGCTACTTGCTTCCCGTCACAAATGGCTTTAAATGCGGCACGAATAGCAATTTCTGTTTTCCCAAAGCCAACGTCTCCACAAATTAATCGATCCATCGGAAAATCTTTTTCCATATCTCGCTTTACATCGTTGGTTGATTTACTCTGATCAGGAGTGTCTTCGTACATAAAAGAAACTTCTAATTCTGTTTGCAAATAGGAATCTTTTGTAAAGGCAAAACCTTTTTGTGCTCTACGTTTTGCATAAAGCGCTATAAGTTCTTTAGCAATATCTTTTACTTTCTTCTTGGTCTTTTGTTTTAAGGTTGACCATGCTGTACTTCCCAATTTATTGAGAGATGGCGCTTCTCCGTCTTTACTGGAATACCTAGCGATTCGGTGTAAGGAATGAATGCTGATATAAAGTATGTCGTTATCTCTATAAACTAATCGTATTGCTTCTTGTTGTTTGCCATTAGCGTCAATAGTTTCGAGTCCTGCAAAACGTCCAACACCATGATCAATATGAGTGATAAAGTCTCCTGGCTTGAGACTGTATAATTCTTTTAATGTGATGGCTTCACTTTTACTGTAATTCTTTTTTAGACGAAAACGATGGTATCGATTGAAAATTTGATGATCCGTATAGCAAATTATTTTTAAGTCGTCATGAATGAATCCCTGATGTAAGGCAGTATGTATCGTATGAAACTTTAATTCTACACCTTTGTTTTCTTCTGATTTTGGAAGATCTTCGAAGATGGAATATAATCTTTCAGATTGTTTTGCAGATTCGGAGAATAGGAAATTAGTATATGCTTTTTTCTGATTTGAGAAAAGATCATCTAACAGCAAACCAAAATTTTTGTTAAAATGAGGTTGTGGCTTAGTAGAATAAGTGATTAGTTCTTCAGGTTGATAGTATGGTTTATTCCCAAGTTCAACTATGATATGTTTTTCTAATTTTTCTTTAAATAATTCAGGAGTGTCGAATAAATCATCAACTCTTCTTACTGCCTGCTCATCATCAATCTTAATTTCAACACCATATTTTGCTGTGACCACCTCCATGGATGCTTGAATAGAGGTCAGTGAATAATGGAGATCTTTCGTGTAAATAATGGTATTGTCGGGGAGAAAATCAAAGAACGATTCGTGCTCTTCCGTAATAAGTCCTGATTGAATATTGGGAATCAAAGTAACAAATCCCATGCTTTGCTCACTCAATTGAGTAGAGGGGTCAAAGCTTCTGATGGATTCAATTTTATCACCATTTAATTCTATTCTAAAAGGGAGTTCATGTGCATATGAATAGATATCCATAATCCCGCCTCGAATAGAATATTGTCCTGGTTCAAAAACGAAATCAATTCGCTCAAATTTATTTTCTTGAAGAAATTCCATGAGAAAATCAAAGGTGAACTTTTCGCCTACTTTAATATCAAGCGTGTTTCTTTCCAGTGTTTTTTTCGTGATGACTCTTTCTAAAGCCGCCTCAGCATCGGTAACAACAATGAAGTGATCTCTTGTTTTGTTGATGCGAGTTAATACTTCAGCTCGTTGTAAAATATTGCCATTGTCAGGAAGGTCGATTTGATAAGGCTTCTTGTAGGAGGACGGATATAATACTGCTCTTCCAACTCCTAAAATATTTTCCAAATCATTTTGAAAATAGGCGGCTTCTTCTCTATCGCCAAATATGAATAAAGCAGGATGACGGTGTTCTTTAAAGAATGCAGCTAAGAGTAATGCATCTGAAGAACCTGATAAACCTGCTAGATGAATACGATTACATTCACTTTTAAGCAATAACTTTTCAAGCCGACGTGATTGCGGCTGATCTAGTATTCTCTGTAATACACTATTTAAATCCAATCTTTATCGTAATAAGGAGAAGCCTACTTCGCTTTTAGTTAAAAGCAGGGCAACTTGCTTTTCTCTTTTTTCTTTTTCCGTTTTTCTTATTCCCACTTTTATTTCCGCTTTTTCCCGAATCTTTATCGTTGAATGGAGAATATAGGAGTGAGAGGCCAGCAAATACATAGGTGTCATTATTCTTTGGATTTCCTCTGCCAAATCCTTTGTTCGGATAACCATTTTCGAGATTACTAGCCATGATAACAGCTAATGCGCCTAATGGAGTTCCAGCTAATGCAGTCGAATCTGCATAAGCATCACTAAGGTCATCGAAATGATCTGTAAGCGTATAATGATTTATAATTTCTAATCGTAATGCAAAAGCATTCGTTAATTTGAATTCGACACCAATGCCATAGGGAAAAGAAAAATTATATTCTTTATATGGAGAATCATATCCTCCGTTTTGAATATTTTGTCCTTCTGTACCTAATGCTCGAAGTTCGATTTCTCTGCCATTGAGTATAGCAACAGGATTATGATGAAAATAAGAAATACCTCCGACTAAATAGGGTGTTACTTTTCTAGTGCGTCCATCTTTATACCCTAAAAGTCGATACTCAACTTGAAGGGATGTATGCCATATATCATTTCTGAAATGTAAATTTCTTTGTAAATTAAAATCTTGAATGGCTAAGGAATCAGCTCCAACTACTTTTGCTGAAGCATAAGATCCTGTAATATATACTCGTTGACTAGCCTTGTAAAGGAGACCTGCTTTCCAATAATGTGAAAATAATTTTTTGTGCGTTAAAAGTCGATCGTTCATGTCGCCATAGTACCACGTAGTTCCTCCGCCAGCAAAAATCCCCCACCTAGATTGTGCTTGTAACCCTGTTGATAGTCCGCAAAAAAGTAAAATAATAATTAATTTTTCTCGCATGTTCTCTCTAAATCTTTTAAGAATGAGTCAAAATTTTTCCGGTCATTTCTACAGGCGGTGTAATGCCCATCAAGTCTAATATCGTTGGCGCGATATCCGATAATCGACCATTGTTAATTTTTCTATTCTTATTGCCCGACACTAAAACGCATGGAACTGGATTTGTAGTATGCGCCGTATTGGGCGTTCCATCTGCATTTATCATTTTGTCAGCATTGCCATGATCCGCAATTATAATAAAAATATATTCTTTTTCTAATCCAATTTTTACCACTTCACTCAAACAAGAATCTACTGTTTCAACTGCTTTAATGGCTGCATTGAAATTTCCGGTATGTCCAACCATATCAGCATTCGCATAGTTTAAACAAATAAAGTCGGTCTTATTTTCTTGAATAACTTTTATCACTTCTTGAGTAACTAGATTCGCACTCATCTCGGGTTGTAAATCGTAGGTAGCTACTTTTGGTGATGGTGCCATAATACGTTGCTCTCCTTGAAAGGCTTTTTCTCTCCCTCCATTGAAGAAAAAGGTAACGTGTGGATATTTTTCTGTCTCAGCTATGCGCAATTGAGTGCGGTTATTTGTTTCTAGAATTTCTCCTAATGTTTTAGTTAAGTTGTCTTTCTCATAAATAACACGTACGTCCTTATAAGAATCATCATAACGGGTCATGGTAACATAATGCAAAGGAATTTTTTTCATCGAAAATTCCAGCAGGTCCATCTGAGTAAGTACTTGAGTGATTTCTCTGCATCGGTCGGTACGGAAATTAAAACAAACAACTACATCATTTTTATTTATTGAGCCTATCGCTTCATTATTCGAATCGATAATAATGATAGGTTGAATAAATTCATCCGTAATATTTTCTTCATAGGAAGCAAGAATGCCTGCTTTCCAATCAAGCTGTGGATTTCCTTTCCCATGGACTAAAGCATCGTAAGCAATTTTTATTCGCTCCCATCTTTTATCACGATCCATTGCATAGTACCTACCGGTAATGCTTGCTATTTTTCCAGTGGAGACATCAAGATGTGATTGTAATGCACTTAAATATTGTAGTCCACTTTTTGGATCCGTATCTCTTCCATCCGTGAAAGCATGAATAAAAACTTGCTTTAACCCATGTTCTTTAGCGAGTGTACAAAGGTGTTTAAGATGATTAATATGGGAATGAACACCTCCATCCGAAACAAGCCCCATCAAATGCAGTGCAACATTATTTTCTTTAGCATTTTTAAATGCTTCTAAAAGGATGGGCTGTTGATCCAGCGTTTTTTCTCGCACCGCTTTGTTAATATTCGCCAACTCTTGCCACACGATTCTTCCAGCGCCTAAATTAAGGTGGCCAACTTCCGAATTTCCCATTTGTCCAACGGGCAATCCTACATCTTCACCTGAGGTAAGAAGTTGAGAATTCGGATATTCTGCTAATAAATGATCCATAAAAGGGGTATCCGCTTGAGAAATAGCATTGCTACTACTTTTAGGAGCTATTCCCCATCCATCTAATATGATTAAAGCCGTTTTTTGCATGCAATTACTAGGAATAATTAGTTAAATGCAAAGTTATTCAAAATACTGTGTACGGAGCAGGTTATTCATCATAAAAACATCAAAATCTTAAGAGGATTTATTTTATTCTGTGTAGGTTGTGACCAAAGCAGTAACATTTATTGTCGCCTATTTAAATGCTGAAGCAGCATGCGCTGTAGCTCTTAATTCCCGATAGGAAATTTTATTTCGAAAATAGATCCTTGGGGATAATTGTCTCTGACTTTTATGACGCCTTTATGCAGGTTAACAATATGTTGAACAATAAACAAACCTAAACCAGTCCCTTTTGTTCTTCGAGTATCTTCATTTCCAATTCGGTAAAATTTTTCGAAAATTCTTTGTTTTTCGTTCTCTGGAATGCCATTCCCTTGATCCATAACATGAACGATCACATACTCGTGTGAAGTGCTCAGTATAATTTCAATTTTACTTCCTTCTGGCGAATATTTCTCAGCATTCTCAATTAGATTGAAAAATAATGAACTTAGTGCTAATTTATCTCCAAGTAGTCGAATTCCAGGAGGAATGTGTTTAATGATAGCATGTTCGTGATCTATTCTTGAAATGTACTCTTCAATGAGTGAATTTAAAAAATGCGAAAAATCAAGTTGTTCAAAATAAAATTCGAAATTATCACTTTCTAGTCGTGCTGCGAAAAGAGCGTTTTCAACTAGATTGTGTATTCTTTCGGTTTCAATTAAGGATCTTCTGATGATCGTTTGTTGTTGAGTGCGTTCAAGCTCCCTTTTCTGTAGCGTTTGTAAATTTAATTTAACGGCGGCTAAAGGTGATTTGAATTCGTGCGTAATGGAAAGTAGAAAGTTTTTCTGTTGTCTAGCTAGATTGAATTCTTTTCTAAATGCTTCTTTGGTTTTATAAATACCAAAAATTAATAATCCAAGGAACACTGATCCTTCTCCAAGTACCATCCACATCCTTTTATTTAATTCTTTGTTGAAAATAAATTTCGCAGCTTGAATGGACTCTTTACTAAGCTGGCTGAGATCTGAAATTTCAATTCGATATTGAATAACTTCTTTGTTGAGATCGATTAACATATAGGCCCACCATGAAAATTGGAGTAGGATGTAAGCAACTAGGATGTAAAAGAGAAGAAGAGGTCGAGCCATACTTTGCATAATACAAAGGTAAAGTTATAAAATTCAAACCAAATTATGTATTAACATAACTGGCTCATTCAGGCTTATTAAAAGTAAAGTGTTTGTAATGGTTTAACCTCGGTTAATCGTCAATTTGGGTGTTGGTCGTATTTCCATCCACCGTTTTGATAGGAATCCAGGTGCCTTGCGGACTCAAAAACTCTATGGTATAGTTGTCAATACCCGTGTCCCACTGTTCATATTTATTCCAATTGAGATAAATTCTATGATCTTTCCATTTTCCACCTAAAACAATGGTTTTTCCAATGTTACTTTCTTTTCCATCGAGATTACAGTCATTCACAACAATTACTTTGTACGTATAACTTTGTTGTTGCACGTCAACATCAGCATCAATAAAGTAAGTTACGTTTGATGGGGTTGTGCTTAAATAACTAAAGTTAATTTTATCAGTACTACGATAAATTTTATATTCCAAAACACGATTTGGTAATAATGATGGTACCATCCATTCAGTAAGAATATTAGTATTGTCAATGACGGTCGATCGTACAATATTGCTTTGCTGGTTTAATAAAACATTAACAGGCCAGATAGCGGATGTATCACTGAAAGAGTTGAAAGTGTTTCCGCAAAGATCCAAGGCTTCTACTTTGTATTCATACTGAAAAGGACATGTAATCGTTGAATCAATAAAGTTTAAAGTGCTACCAGAAACATTGCTTAGTAATACGGGGCTTCCATTGGGTCTCTCTGTTCTATACAAATTATAGGATCCTACTAAACATCCTCCATACGGTGTCCAATTAATGAATATAATCAAGCCATTTTTACTTGTGCTAATATCTATTGTGGTATGTGGAGTAGAACTTGTTAACGGTAATTCATAGCCACAATAATCGATGGTTTGAAGTAAATAAGTGTACGTATTGATTTTAGTATTTAATCCGTTGTCAGTATAACTGCTGGTAGGTGCCGTTGATTGTAAAACTGGATTGTTATCCGTGTATATTAAGTCCCACGTCGAATTTGGGACATTAAATCTATACAATTTGTATGCGACAATGTCTGATTCAATTCCGTTGAACCAAATGATGTTTACTTGATCATCACTTAATACACTAACCGATGCTATTTGATTTGCTACAGGTGGAATGGTGTCAAAAACTTCTAGGAAATCAGTTTCGATTATGGTGTCTGTACAACCATTATTGTTGGTGACAATTAAGGAAACATCATATACCCCAGTGCTTGTGCAATTGATAGATGGATTTAATTGATTCGATGTAGTAAATCCAAAATTCCAGTTATAAGTTGGTTGCAGCGTATCAGAAATAGTAGTTGTATAATTGACTAAATCGTTGAAGCAAGCCTGTTGATTGTTTAGTATTGATGAGATTTGAGGAGTTAAAAGTGCTGTGACACCCGGATTGAAATAAAAGGTATCCGAACATCCAAAATTATTGATAACCGTCATTGTGGGATTGTAATTTCCTGCAATGGTATAGGTGTAGCTTGGATCACTCAATGTGCTGCTAATTCCATTTCCAAAATTCCAGAAATATGTTAATCCACCTGTTGATGAGTTTGTAAATTGGACGGATAGGGGCGCGCATCCTGAATTAATATCTATAGACGCATTTGCAGCCGGTGATGGATTTACTATAATATTTTGTACAGCAGTATCGCTACATCCATTCGCATTGGTTATGATTAACTCAATGGAATAATTTCCAACTGGAATATTTTGTGGTGAGAAAATATTTCCGTTCCCTGTGAATCCATTGCTGCATGTCCAGTTGTAATTTGGATTTTGTGTGCTTTGTGATCCATCTGTAAATTGAAAATTTGCTGGATCACATCCTACTGTATCACTAGAAATAATGATGGCTTCTGGAGTTTGTAATACATCTATTCCAGAGTTAAATTGGAAGGTATCTCTGCATCCATAGGAAGTGATCGCAACTAGTTGTGGATTAAACAAGCCACTTTGTAAATAAGTATGTGAAGGATTTAATGTAGTGCTTGTGTTTCCATCTCCAAAAGTCCATTCAAATTGAATGGCACCTTGAGAGTTATTAATAAATCCTGTGCTGAAACTATTACACCCTACAGAATCCGTCACACTTGCGGAGGCTATTGGAGCTGGATGTATACGCAATTGAACAGGATAAACATAGGAAGAAGTACATCCAATGGAATCACGTGTAATTAATGAAACCGTATAATTCCCAGTGTCAGGATAAATGTGATTGGGATTTTGTAGTGAATCAATGGCCCCATCTCCAAAGTCCCAACTCCATTGACTTGCGTTGATGGAGGAGTCGATGAATGCAATATTTTCTCCTTGACAACCACTCAAAGTTGAGATTCCAAATAATGTTAAAGTGCCAGGAATGGAAATATAATCGGGTTTAACAATGGTATCGATACATCCGTAACTATTGGTTGCAATAAGTGTTATTGAATAAGTGCCTGGTATATAATATATATGTTGAGGGTTGATATTTGAAGATGTTCCACCATCTCCAAAGAGCCAACTAAATTGCGTGGCGTCATTGGTCGTATTTGCAAAACTGATTTGTGTTGGCGAGCATCCAGCTAATGAAGGAGAGAAGAAATCAGCAATAGGCGTAGAGACATGAACCATGTCGTTGTAAACTATGGTGTCAAAACATCCGCCGGGGAATTCAGCAATTAATGTAACAGTGTAAAACCCATTGGCATTGTAAATATGAGTTGGATGTTGTAAAGAGGAAGTGCCGCCATCACCAAATTGCCAATTCCAATTGATAGCACCATTCGATAAATCTGTGAAATTTGTAGTGAGCGGTAAGCAACCAATAGAAACATCGACCGACGCACCTGCAGCATAATAAGGGAAAGGAGCTAACTTGGCAGAATCAATGCATCCATTATTGTCTGTAATAAAGAGTACGATGGAATCTGTTGGGTCACTAAAATAAGTATAAATTGGATTTTGCGTTTGAGCACTATCTCCATTTCCAAAATACCAATTCCATTGCACAGCCGAAGCTGAACTTTGATCATTGAAGTTGACAGTAACCGGCATGCATTGACCACTCGTTGTAAATGTAAATGCTGCATTTGGATCTGCAACGGTGATGTAATTTGTAAAAACCGTAGTTACCGAACAAGAATTAATAGTTGCAGTTAATGTAATGGAATATGTTCCTCCTAGCTGATAAGTATGTGTTGGATTGCTGTCTGTACTTGTTATTCCATCTCCAAAATCCCAAAGGTAGCTGTTCGCATTCTGTGATGTATTTTGAAATGATATTGGAATATGAATACAAGCTACATTCGGAGAATTAAAGGATGGAATTGGGTTGTTGACTACAACAGGCTGCGCTAAATTAAATGTGTCTAAACAACCTAAAGTGTCTCGAGTTACTACAGTAACTTGATAATTTCCAGCTGTAGCATAAGTATGTGACGGTTGCAATTGATTGGAATTCGTTCCATCTCCAAAGAACCAAGTAGCTGCTGTGAAAGCAGGTAAATTTGTTAGCGTAAAATTCACACTTGATCCTAAACATAAATCATAGGTTGAAGCTTGAGTTGGATTCGGATGTCCAAGTGTAATCGTTTTACTAATGGAAGTCATACAACCTTCTCCAACCGTAATATTTAAAGTAATCACATAAGTTCCACTTTGTGTATAAGTGTGTGTAGGATTTGCTAATGTAGAAGTACCTCCATCTCCAAAATCCCAATTATAAGCAGTGATATTTAAAGTTTGAGTTGAAAAATTAAGTACATAGGGTTTACATGAATTCCCAAAAGTAATATCGATGGGGCGAGGAATGTATGGAATGACTTTTACTATGGCGTATGGATTGAATGTTTGCGAGCAACCACCGGCCATTGAAGTTTGCAATGTAACAATGTAAGTGCCCGGCGCAGTATAGATGGTGCTGGGTGATTGTGAAGAAGAACTACTTCCATTCCCAAAATTCCAGTTCCATGAATTACTGCCGATAGTAGGGTCTGTGAATGCGATGGGGTTGTCTTGACAAACATACATGGTATCTGGAACAGTATAAGGTGTTGTTCCACTTACCACTTTTATATGGTTTGATTTATAAACAGTATCTATACACCCAAAGGAATTAGTAACAACAAGCCATACGTTGTAATCGCCAATGGTATTGTATGTATGTGTAGGATTGAGTGCGGTTGATGTAGTTCCATCACCAAAGTTCCAAAAATATCCAGTTATGTTGATTGGATTTCCTGTATGTGTAAATTGAACCGTCATGCCGGGACAACCTATTCTAGGTGCAGCGGTGAAGTAAGCTGTCGGTGCAAAGACTCTTACAAGCTGACTTTTAGTTAGTGCAATTTGACAACCGTATGTGGAAGTAGCAGTAAGGGTAACCGAAAAATATCCCCCTTGGTTATAAGTTGTTGATGGATTTGTAAGGATTGATGAGTCTCCATTACCAAATTTCCATGAATATGAAGTTGCTCCAACTGTTAAGTTTACAAACTGAGCAGTGTATGGCACACATCCACTATCCTGAACTACTGTGAAATTTACAAATGGCATTCCATCTACATGTACAATATTCGAAACTGTTACACTACCATTGCAACCACTTGCAGTGGTAACAGTTAATGAAACAGAATAATTTCCTGCTGCATTATATGTATGAATTGGATTGTCTAAAGTAGATGTGGTGCCATCACCAAAATCCCATAACCAAGAAGTAGCATTGGGAACCGTGCAATCAAATTGAATGGTTACATTTCCACATCCACCACTATCACTCATGGTGAAAGATGGAATTAAGGAATTACCTATAGTAATATTATTGGAAGAGTAGGTGGTGTCAATGCAACCGTTGTTGGATGTAACAATAAGTCGTATTGGGTAAGAGCCAGGAGCACCATATTGATGCGAAGGATTTTGAACTGAAGAAGTAGTACCATCTCCAAAATTCCAATTCCAATTTGAAATACTACTTGCCGAACCTGTGAATTGAAAAATAGTATTTACATCACACGACGAATATTGATTCGCACTTATCTGGGCAAAGGGAGATGGGTTTACGGTGATGTAATTGCTTTTTATTTCGATGTCTTGGCATCCGTAAATATTGGTGGCAATTAATTTAATATTATAAGTACCGGGTGTATTGTATTGGTGAGTGGTGTTGGTTGCATTGGAAGAACTTCCGTCTCCAAAGTCCCAGATATAAGCAGATGCACCTGTAGAAGTGTTCGTAAAAGTAATGGACTCTGAGGAGCAAACAGAAAGTGGAGAGGCAGTAAAGTTGGCAATGGGATCACCTAAAATTGTGATTACACCCGTGGCAGTATCTTTTCCTCCCGTAGAAGAAGTTGCAATTAATACAACGGTATAGTTTCCTGCGTTAATATAGGACGAGGAAGGATTTTGTAAACTTGAATTATTTCCATTTCCTAAACTCCATTGATAACTAATCGCTCCTGACGAAGTGTTTGTAAAATTAATTAGTAAAGGTGCGCAGCCACTATCCTGACTCGTTGTAAACGAAGCTACGGGCACTTGGGCCCGTAGCATTGTTGTTGTCAACAAAAGAAATAGGCCTAAGTAATTTTTTAAAAATTCTTTTGCCAGTCTATTCATATCATTTCTTAACCCCTTTTTGGCAAATTGGTTTTAGTTATTTATTCTTATTTATTTTTTGTTTTCTTCTTCTCCTTGAGCGAAGTTTTCGAAATTGCTTGCTTGATTAATTACAGACCCAACCGAACTATATAGCTGTGTTCCTTCCTTTGTAATTTTCTTTACACGGTAGTAGGCAAATCCTGCTGGTGGCTTCTGGTCAATCCAAGAATAGTAAAGTTCAATTTCAGAACCGATACCTTCTTTGATTCCTGCCGATTTGAATTCTCTTCCATCAGAAGATCTTTCAATAATATATACGCAATCTTCGGATTCATTTTTAGAAGTCCAACTCACAAACACTTTACCGCTGTTATATACGGTATTGTAATTATGAATATTTACTTCCAGTTGACTGCTTGCCATATTCATGGGTGCACTATTTTGCATAGTGCTTTGCGCCATTCCTGTTCCAGCTACAGCCATTAATAAAATAAATACAATGGTTTCAATCAAGAATAAGAACTTGAAGGCAGAACCTTTTTGCTCATCGCGATTATAATAACGCTTGGGCTTGTTGTACATCATCATTCTGTTTTCGCGAATGGTTTTGTAGAAATCTTCGTTGTGTGCTTGGTGATTCATCATATTTTAATATTTTGATCAGTGTCAATTTACATGCATCTATACGTTGAAGTAGGGGGTATAGGTTACATTTCTGTCATTTGTAAGAAATTTCTAGATTTTTACCTTTTTTTGGACCTAAACCGTACTTAAAATAGGGGCTTTGTGAATGTTTTTAGGACAGATTCGCTTTTCTGATATACGTGTTTCTGGTATTCGGGTTTCAAAAATTCGAATCCATAAGCTTTTTTATTTGACTTTTTATTGGGTATAACCTTTCTATGACCTCTTGCGTATTAAGAAGGACAAACTAGATATGTAATCTTATAAATTAGCCCAACACATGGAAATTTTAAGCAAGACGATTAAGAAGCTTACCGAAGAGGAGTACCAGCAACTATTGCAAGAAGTCTCAGGGAAGAAGAAGAATAAACCTTTTTTAGTACTTGAAACCACACGCGAACGTGAAGTAGAGGATAGTGAAATGATGGAAATTTTGCAGGTGAACCCAAGTGCATATTATACACTGAAGTCAAGACTAAATTCAAAAATTGCATCTATACTTAGTAAGAAAGTTCAGAACCCCATTCAAACATTAATGGATGAGGTTTCACGCGTACCTGCGCATCTGTTTGGGAATAATCGTGAGTTTTCTGTACGTGCTTTAAAGGAATTAGAAAAGCAACTCATCGAGTATGACTTGAATGCAGAGCTGATTTTAGTTTACAAAACATTAGCACAATTACATCTTCACTCAGAAGAATTCGATAGCTACGAAACGAAGTTTAATAAGCATGTTGCTTTTTCATTGGCTGTTTCTAAAGCGGAAGGATTATTTTTTCGATTTATAAAAAAATTGGGCGTTTATCAATTGAATGGTCAAGAATCGGATTTGGAAGAAGTAATCTTGATGAAACGTGAGTTAAGTAATATTTGCGAGTTGTATGAATCCCATCGTTTGTATGTATTATACAACATTGCGCACATCTATTACTTATGTACAGTTCCGCACAAGCAAGATGGATTAAAATCCCGCGAACTTGAAATAGAAGCTGTATTGCAACGAATGACTCAAATTTTCGAAAGCTATCCTATGGATACTTTTTATCAGAATATTAAATGCATTCCTGATTTGTTGTATTTTGAATATTATATACGCACAGGTAATATTGTTCGTGCCGATTATTATATCCAACGTGTGCATCAAAATTTACCTGATTTGACTGAGAAACATATGATGAATTTTTTCGTTGTGCAGTTTTTGAAATCAAAGGTGATGAAGTTTCAAATCGATGGTAACCTCGAGCACCTTCAACATTATGCGGATCAACTTGAAAAGTATAGCGACATAAATATTGAAGAAGCCTATCATTACATAAGCACGAAGCGATTTTTAGCCATCGTTAAGTTTTACCAACGCGATTATCATGGATCGGCAAGGAAAATAAATGAGTTGAGAAATCAAATGTCGTTAAAGCATTACTTATTTACTGATATCGATGCTAAGTTATTCCAAGCTTTACAATATTGTATTTTGGGAGATGATAGCTTGTGCATGCAAATCATTTCTAGTTTGAAGCGACAAATCAGAGAGCAGGATGCAGAGTATGAATCCGCGCGCTATATGATGAAGCTTTTGAAAACAGCTTTGAAGCCTGCAGATTATAGACGAAAGGTAAAGCGCATCGCCGAAATGTGGACAGAATTTGATTCATTGAATAATGGAACGTATCAAGTGTTGTCATATGTTAAAGTAGATGATACCATCATTCGAAAAATGAGTAATCCAATTAAAGATTAAAATAATCATTAATTTAAATTGCTCAGGTCTAAGCCGAAGCAATAACAAAAACGGCCGCATAAATTATGCAGCCGTTTTTATTATGTATAAGATTTTATAAACTTATTGCGTCGAGATACTTTTCACTCAAGGGCTTGTTCACATACTTAAATACATGTGAGTTGGTAGAAGCCTTATTGATGTCGTCAGGAGAAATGGATGAAGATAAAACTACAATCTTGGAAAATGATTTAATGGCTTCTGGAATTTCTTCGTATTCTATTAAAAATGCGAACCCATCTTTGATGGGCATGTTTAAATCTAAAAAAATAATTTCAGGGTAATCTTGCTCATTAGAAAGATTCTTCAAAAAGACTAAAGCTGCATCAGCAGAATTTTTTACGATCACTTCAGAAGAAAAACCACTGGACGTGATCATTCGCTCGTTGATGAAATTATCGATTTCATTATCGTCAATCAGTAAGACTTTTCGATAGCGATTATTTTTCATCCTTTTATTTCTTCAAGCGTTTGGTGGTGATGGGCGGAATCGAACCGTCGACACAAGGATTTTCAGTCCTTTGCTCTACCAACTGAGCTACATCACCTTCTAGGAGCGTGCAAAAGTAAGACATTTTTGCAAAAAACAAGGTCATTCCACATGTCTTTCTATTATTCTTTGAAAATTATATAAATCAGATAGATAGAATGATATTCTATTGTTTTCCATAAAATCTTCTTCTTTTTAAGTTTAAAAGAATGGCTTTTTGAAAAGTTTTAGCGCTTAGGATTCTCACTTATTCATCTTTCAACTCTTATTAGCGCTCTTTATCTTAATATTGCTGTATGAATCTGGCAATAGATATTGGCAACTCAGCGGTAAAATACGGTGTTTTTAAACAAGATAAACTAACATCAGCTGGTGTTTTTCAAGGTGCCGATTTTTCAAAACTGAAGGAAATTATAGCTGCAAATGAAATTATACATATTATATATTCTACAGTAACGGAAATCCCCGCTGATTTAAAAACTATTTTGAATGATTTCTCCTCTGTAATTGAGTTGCAACTGGATACTCCTTTACCTATTCAAAATAAGTATTTCACGCCTGAAACGCTCGGGAAAGATCGATTGGCAAATGTATGTGGAGCTTTGACCATTTTTCCAGGAAAAGATGTTTTAGTAATTGACGTGGGTACTTGTTTGAAATATGATAATCTTACTTCAGATGGAAGTTATTTAGGTGGAGCTATTTCTCCTGGTATGCGAATGAGATTCAAAGCTTTAAATGAACAAACGGCTCAATTACCATTAATTTCACCACAATTGGAACCTCGAATTATTGGAAGAAACACGGAAGAGTCTATTTTATCTGGTGTGATGAACGGAATGATCGCCGAAATAAATGATGTTATTTGGCAATACAAGAATTTATATCCACGTTTAGAAACCATTCTGACAGGAGGCGATGCGAATTTCTTTTTAAATCAGTTCAAATCCCGCATCTTTGCGGCCCCACATCTTACTTTAATGGGATTAAATAGTATCGTATTGAATCTTCCACATGAATAGAAATAAATTATTGATAGTTAGCTTGTTGATTTTGGCATTGCCATCATTCGGGTTCGCACAAACAAGTAGCGTTTCACCTTATTCTCGATTCGGTCCCGGTGATTTACTTTTTAAAGGATTTTCTCATCAAAGAGGAATGGGTGGAACTTCAATTGCAGAGACCAACGTTTCTCGTCTCAATTTCTCTAATCCTGCCAGCTATGCTTATGACTCCTTGATGGTTTTTGAGATTGGTTTAAGCGGTGAAAGAATATGGCTCGATCAAGGTGATTTAAGCAGTAAGAAATGGAATGCGAAATTGGAATATTTAGTAATTGGTCTTCCTTTAGTTCGTAATAAAATGGGATTAGCCTTTGGATTTATTCCGTTTAGTGGAACGGGTTACGATATTGAATCATCAACCACCATTGATTCTTCAAATGTATTGTCAACATCTTATAAGGGAGCCGGAGGATACAATCGTTATTTCATTGGAACAGGTATAAAGCTCACACCGAAATTAGCATTGGGAATTAATGCTTCTTATTTATTTGGATCACTAGAACAAAGTAGAGTCGCCAAGTATTCAAATACGGATTATTTTGGAACAAGAATTAAAGACAATACTTCCATTGGGGATTTTATGTTTGATGCGGGATTGAATTTTAAAACACCTCTTAAAAAGGGATATACATTAAGCTTGGGTGCTACAGCTAGCATTTCACAGCAGTTGAAAGCCAACAGAACTTTGTTATGGGAAAACTTTAAATTAAATTCCCTCGGAATTGATTTTTCTCGAGATACCATCGAATATAAAGAAAAGGAACATGGTGAAATAGTGCTGCCTTTATCATTAGGATTTGGAATGCAACTCGCGAAAGATGAAAAATGGTTGATTCAATCAGATATTCGATACACTGAGTGGAGTTCGTATGAATCTTTTAAAGGAAAAGATAGCTTGAAAAATACGTTTCGTGTTTCGCTTGGAGGACAGTTTGCTCGCGATCCCCGTGGGACAAGTTTCGGACAAAGAATTCAATATCGTGCTGGAATCTATTATGGTACTTCATTCCTAAATATTCGTAACAATACACTCGTTGATCAAGGTGTTAGTATTGGTTTCGGATTACCTATTCGTAAAGCTTTTCAATCGATGGTTAACATAGCAATTGAAGCTGGGCAAATGGGTACTTTGGATGATAATTTGATACGCGAGCGATACATTAGAGCGGTTATAGGACTCACTTTTAATGAAGTTTGGTTCCAAAAACGTCGTTTCGATTAATGAAATCTCCGTCTAATTTTATTCAATTTTTCAATGGTAGAGCTGTCAAATCACTTTTTTTATTAGTTTTAGGTGTTCAACTGGTATCCTGTGAAAATGATCAGGCTGAAATAAAGCGAGTAACTAATATTTCTAAGGAGCCTATTGAACACATTAAAGGATTAGAAATATTATATAGTGATTCTGGAATGGTAAGGGTAAAGGTGAATTCTCCTGAGCTAAAAAAATTAGTTTTTCCAGAGCCAATCACAGAAATGCCTGCGGGGATTCACATTCAATTTTATGATGAATCGAAAAAAGTAACCTCGGAATTAAGAGCTAAGTATGCTATTCATTACGAAAATGAAAGTAAGTGGGAGGCCCAAAAGGATGTGGTTGTCATCAATGAAAAAGGCGACCAATTAAATACGGAGAAATTAGTTTGGAATGAGCGGGAAGAGAAGTTGACCAGTGATGAACATGTTAAAATTACCACGGCTGAAGAGATCATTTATGGAAAAGGTTTTGAAGCCAATCAAGATTTTAGCAGATATAAAATTTTTAATGTGAAAGGAAGAATAACAGTAAAAAAGTAAGTGTCCAATATGTTGAAGGTGTTAGAATATTCTTGGCTTTTCATCATGCTTTTAGGAGCCTCGTTTGGCACTTATAAGTGTATGGCCGAAAATATTTCTTCCGCCATATGGTTTTTTATTCTTGCTGGAGTGGCTTGCGTTTTTTGGATCGTTCGTCGAAACCAAAGAATTCGGATTCAGAAAAAGATTCGATAATTCTTGTCTTTAGCGGTCATTTATACCCTTAATTCCATTATTCTTTCCATTCCAAAATAGATTGTTGGATTTCAGCTATTTACTTTTGAGTATCTGTGAAATAAGTTTTTAGCCTTCAAGAAAGCTTCGTATATTCGCAGCCTTAAATTAGAAATAATAGAGTTATGGCAGTAATTGAAAAAATCAGAGGCAAAGCAAATTTATTGTTAGTTTTTGTGGGCTTTAGCCTTGTAGCATTCATTTTAGGTGATTTTTTTTCATCTAATAATGGAATGAGTAGCAGTGATGCTAATATCGGTGAAATAGACGGTAAGAAGGTCAATGTGATGGACTTTGAAGAAAAGGTCCAGGTACAATTGGATAATTATAAACTTCAAAGTAATTCTGATAACGTTGATCAGAATACCACCGAGCAAATTCGCGAGCAAACTTGGAACCAGTTGATCAATGAAATGGTCTTGACTCCTCAGTATGAGAAGTTGGGAATTACTTGCTCTCCAAAGGAACTCTTGGATATGGTCCAAGGAAAAAACCCGCATCCTCAAGTTAAGCAAGCATTTACAGACCCTAAAACAGGCGTATTTAATCCAGCGAACGTATCCAATTTTTTAAAGAACATGGATAATGACCAAACGGGTAAAACACGTCAGCAATGGGTCGTTTTTGAAAAAGCGATTCGTGAAGAACGTATTCAACAAAAATATTACAACCTCATCAAGCAAGGATTGTACATTTCAAAAGCAGAAGCTAAAGATGATTTCTTCAATAGAATGAAGACAGCTTCTGTTCGATATGTGACTTTAAATTATGCTTCTATTCCTGATACTACCATTGAAGTTACCGATGCAGAATTGAAAACGTTGTACAATGCAACGATGAAGAAGTATAAGCAAGAAGCGTCTGCAAATATTGATTATGTAACGTTTGAAGTTTTTCCAAGTGATGTGGATCGCCAAGCGGCTATGTTTTCAATTAACAAATTAACAGAAGAGTTTAAAGCAACTGATAATGATTCGATGTTTGTTGCATTGAATAGTGATTCTCCTTTTAACCCTGCTTTCAATAAAAAAGGAACGTTGCCTTTAAATATTGATTCGATTATGTTCTCCGCTCCTGTTGGTTTTGTATTGGGACCTTATATGGAGAACAATATCTATAAACTAGCTAAAGTTTCTGCCGTGAAGATGCTTCCAGATTCTGTGAAAGCCTCTCATATTTTGTTAAAGATGGATCCTGCTAAGAAGGATGCCATATTAGCAACGGCAGATAGTATTAAAACTGCATTGAAAGGAGGAGCTAACTTTGCTATTCTAGCTTTTCAATATTCTACCGATGAAGGTTCGAAAATTAAAGGTGGTGACTTAGGATGGTTTTCTCCAGGGATGATGGTTGCTGAATTTAATGATGCTTGTTTTAATGGAGCAAAAGGTGATTATACGATTGTAGAATCTCAATTTGGAATTCATATCATTCATATCGTTGATCAAGGTAAGCAAGCACGTCAACTTCGTATTGCTTATGTCGACAAAAAAATTGAACCAAGTTCTAAAACCTATCAAGCGGTATATTCTAAAGCAAATGGATTTGCATCTAAAAATGCAAAAGGGGATGTTTTTGAAAAATCAATTACCGATGAGAAACTTACGAAGATGTCAGAGCCTAATATTTTTGAGAACGCACGTCAAATAGGTCCGATGGAAAATTCTCGTGAGTTAGTTCGATGGGCTTTCACTGCCAAAATAGGTGAGGTCTCAAAAGCATTTGAATTCGGAAATCGTTTTGTGGTAGCGAAGTTGAATGAAAGAAAGGAAAAGGGATACAGTACACTCGAGCAAATAAAAGATCAACTTACCATTGAAGTTCGCCGTGATAAGAAGGCAGCCTTGTTAATTGAAAAATTGAATAAGGGCGGTAACAATTTAGATGCGATTGCAACTGCTAACGGACAAGCTGTTCAGACTGCAGATAATGTTTCTTTCGCATCGCCTGTTTTCCCAAGTAGTGGTATGGAGCCGTTTGTGGTTGGCTATTTAATGAATGTTAAAGCCGGACAAGTAACTCCTCCTATAAAGGGAGCAAGTGGCGTATTCGTAGCGCAAGTAGTTTCTTTCGCTGATGTAAAAGAGCCAGCTGATTTAGCTGGTGAAGCGAAGCAACAATTAAGTTCGCAATTGCAAAATCGTTCACAGTATGAAACTTACAATGCTTTACGCGAAAAAGCGGGAATTGTTGACAGAAGATCTAAATTTTATTAATAATTAATAAATAATTTGAAGAGCCGGGATATTATTCCGGCTTTTCTTTTTATGTTCGGACTGTTATTTGATTTTAAGATATGAACCTTAAGAAGATTGTACGGGCAAATCATTGTTCGAACTGTGAAACTCCATTACAGGTTGAATCAGATAATTTCTGCCCAAATTGTGGCCAGTTAAACAATACTAAAAAAGAAACAGCTTTTGGACTTGTAAAAGAATTGGTAGAGGAATTTCTACATCTGGATTCTAAAGTGATTAAAAGTTTAGTGCCTTTGTTGTTCAAGCCCGGATTTTTAACCGTGGATTATATCAATGGAAAAAGAGCGCGCTATTTTCATCCAGTACGAATGTTTTTGATTGTAACCGTGATTATGTTTATTGTGGGCGGTTTTTCAAGTAGTAATGAAGATAAGATTTCAAAAAGTAAAAAACAATCTACCACTACCGATTCAAGCCTTGTGAAAAGCGATACATTGAATTTGAATACAGATTCTACTTATACATTCAACACGGAGACGCTAGAGTTCGACCGAGAAGAGAGGAAGTCGGGAATTAACAATGCAAATTTTTATTGGTCATTTGGTTCTGTGAAGATACAGCGCGATACCCTGCAACGCTATTTGGATCAAGGAATAATCAATCCATCTGCATTGATGGATACATTTAAAATTGAAAAGACTTTTTTCAATACCATTTTTTTTAGTCAAGCTATCAAATCGCAATTGGCAGGGAAGGAAAAAATATTAGACTACTACAAGCATAAATTGCCTTGGTTGCTGTTTTCGCTTATGCCCGTATTTGCATTTGTCTTGTACCTGTTTTATATCCGACGAAAAATTTTCTTTGTTGATCATCTCATTTTTGCATTTCATTTGCATACTGCCACATTTCTAATTAATACCATACAAGACTTAATCACTTGGTTGACTCCAATAAATGCAGATATTTTAAGTTATTACATTCCTATTTATTACTTCATCTCTCTGAAAAAAGTGTATGGTCAATCCATCCCTAAAA
Organism: Bacteroidota bacterium; assembly: GCA_031421935.1. GTDB lineage: Bacteria > Bacteroidota > Bacteroidia > AKYH767-A > OLB10 > JAJTFW01. Next base: position 27,928 of record JANOPQ010000074.1, read on the forward strand.
CAATTTTTAAAGGAATTGGGATTGGATTCTTTTATATAATAGTTGGATTTTTAGTCCTGTTATTAGTAGCCGGACTTATGTTTTTAATGATCTAAAAAATTACTTCCAAAGATTTTTCTGCTCGAGCTTAATCTTTCCTTTGAAGAATATTTTTGTGCTCTGTTCAAAAGAAGCAGTATAATCTGAAATATAGAAGAAGTGTTTTTTTGCTTTCTTAGAATTTAGCAAATGCTTTTTATCTAAAACATCTTTCACATGTTGAGCCACGATGCTTGCTGAATCAAAAATGGTGATACGTCCTTTGTAATATTGCTCTATCTCCGGACGAATTAAAGGGTAGTGTGTACAACCTAAAATTAGGCTGTCAATTTTCTTAAGTTTGGCACGAGAAAGATAATCGTTGATAATGGTTTTGGAAATTTTATTATTGAAAAATCCTTCTTCTATCATTGGAGCTAATAAGGGAGTTGCCAAGGAAGTGACTGCTACCTTTTTTGATTTAGCTATTATTTTTTTTGGATAAACATCCGACTTCACTGTCGCTTTCGTTCCAATAATTCCAACATGTTTTGATGAAGTTTCATCGCAAACAAAATTTACTACAGGATCAATTACATTAATCACAATGGCTTTCTTTCCTACATGCTTTTTCACTTCATCAAAGGCTACCGACGAAATGCTGTTGCAAGCGATCACAATGGCTTTACAATTATACTTAATAAGGAAGTCGGCAATCACCACCGACCACTTTTTAATCGCTTCTGGCGACTTATCTCCATAGGGAAGATGCGCAGTGTCGCCAAAATAAATTAACGACTCATTGGGCATGAGTTTATGGATGGCATTAGCAACCGTTAGGCCACCAATTCCCGAATCAAAAATTCCGAGTGGACGAGAAGCTTCTGAAGGATGTTTAGGCATAGTCAAAAGTAAAAATTATTTGCTAAAATATAGACGATTATACAATTCCTTTTTTCATGGCTTATTCAGTATTCAATAAAAAAGTCCATGGAATGTTCCATGGACTTTTTTAAATTTTGAATAGATAGCTTATTTCAATCCCAACTTTGTTTTCACCATCGGCATTACATCATCCGAATCCTGAGCATATAACAAGGTTCCTGCGCTTGCGTCAAAAATGTAAGAGAACTTATTCTCTTTAGCTACCGAGTTAATAGCTTCTTCTGCTTTTTTCAAGATCGGAGTATACAACTCTTCTTTCTTTTTTTGCATTGAGCTTTGTGCCGACTCTTGAAACGATTGAATGCGCTCTTCAAGATCACTGATCTCTTTTAATTTCGCATCACGAATAGGATCCGCCATAGCTGCTTCTTTCGATTTGAAATCAGTGATTTTTCCCTGATATTCCGCCGTCATGGTTTTTAATTGATTCTCTAAGGAGGCTCCAAATTTTTGCAATGTGGAATCTGCTAATTTGGTTTCTGGCATTAAACTAATCAACTGCGTTGAATTAATATGTCCAAATTTTAGAGTGGATTGAGCTTGAGTTTGTACAGCAAAACTCAATAGAATGCCAAAACAAATGGCAACGATTCTTGTCATGATAATAGATTTATTAATTTATGTGTTTTTAGTTTTTATTATTTACGTTCTTCTGATCCACCACCTTTTCCTTCGGTTGGAGTACTAGAAGGACTTCCTCCCTCTTTACTGGTACCACCTTTCGCTTCGCCACCTTTTGTTCCGGATTTATATCCCATTGATTCTAAGATGTCGTCACTTTTATCGTATTTAGGGTTGGTGTAAAGCATTACTAAATCGCCCGACTTATCAAAAATCACTGCGAAACTTTGATCAGTAGCCATTTTCTTAACGGCATTGAAAATTTTATCTTGAATTGGTTTGATTAACTCTTGTTTCTTTTTGAATAACTCACCTTCGTAACCAAACTTTTGCTTTTGATATTCTTTCACCTCTTTTTCTTTGTTCGTGATTTCTTGTTCACGCTTACGACGCATTTCTTCGGTTAAAAGAATTTGCTCTGCTTGATAGTCTTTGTATAGCTTATCAATCACCGTATATTTTGATTCAATGTCTTTTTGCCATGAAATACTGAGTTGATCTAGTTGTTGGTTGGCAGCTTTGTATTCAGAAATATTATCTAAAATATATTGTGAATCGATATACGCATATTTCTGTGCGAAAATGGAAGGACTAGCAAACATTCCAATAAAGAATGTACATGCAATGATTAGCTTTTTCATAAGTCTTGGGATTTTTTAGTATCCGTCTTTTGCAAATTATCGTGCCAAATTTACCTCTTTTTATCGTAGTTACCAAAGATACTCGATGGTTATACTCAAGGTAAAGCGTTGTTGGTCAAATTTTTGATCCTGAGTTTAATCTTAATTATTACAAATTTTGACGAAACTCCTTCAAATTCTTTATGCTTTCTTCACCTAAAAGGAAGTAATCAAAAGAAAACTGCTTATTTTTTTAGAACTGCTGTCCAATAGTGAAATGGAATTGACCTTTGTTCACACCTGGATTTCCTTCAATTTCATCAAATCCATATCCCCAATCCAGACCTAATAATCCGAACATAGGAAGGAAAATTCTTACTCCAACACCCGCTGAACGTTTTAGATTTAATGGGTTGAAATTTCTTGTTCCTAACCAATTGTTTCCAGCTTCTAAGAACGCTAAGGTGTATATGGTAGCAGATGGGTTTAGCGAAACCGGGAATCGCAACTCGAACGTGTTTTTGTTATAAGCAGTTCCACCTACTGTGCTTCCATTAATACGAGGAGTTACTGTATTGTTATTATAACCACGTAGCGCAATAATTTCACGTCCATCTAAGGCAAATCCTGAAAGACCATCTCCCCCTAAGTAGAAACGTTCGAAGGGTGATTGTCCAATATCTTTATTGTAATATCCTAATATTCCAATTTGTGTTCTGGAGAATAATACAAATTTTGTCCCTAAGCTTTTATACCATGATCCACTAAATTTCCATTTGTGATATTCGATCCATTTGTATTTTTCTTTAGCACTAGCAGTTGCATAGTCAGTACCTTTATCAAGTAAACTAAATGGCGGTGTTAATTGCAAAGTGAATGATAGTTGCGAGCCACTACGAATCCAAATAAATCCATCTACCGAATTTCGTGAAAATGTTTGTTCGAAGTTTAAGTTGTTCGAGTATCCATCACTGAATAAAAAAGTCCCAGCCCAATTGTCTAAAGAGTAACGTTGAAACGTTAATTCATTATATGATTGGAAGAAATCATCTGGCCATTTTAATCGTTTTCCTAATCCAATAGAGGCACCACTAATTTTTAATACAGAACGATCATCATTTCCTTTTGGTAATCCATCCGTTTGTATCGAGTGAAATACAGAAACACTTAATGAGTTTGGTTTTTTACCACCTAACCACGGTTCAGTGAAAGAGGCATTGTAACTTTGGAAGAATCTGCCATTCGATTGAAAACGGATACTCAGTTTTTGTCCGTCGCCAGTTGGTAATGGAGACCAAGTTCCTTTTTTCGCAATATTTCTTGCAGAGAAATTATTAAACGATATTCCTAAAGTTCCTACCACACCTGCACCACCACCCCAACCTCCTGATAATTCAAGTTGATCGGAAGGACGTTCTTCAACGATGTATTCAATATCCACGGTGCCATCAGCAGCATTTGGACGAGGCGTAACATTTAATTTCTCTTGATCAAAATAACCTAGCTGTGCTAATACTTGTTGCGTTCGAATAATATCAGAACGATTAAATAACTGCCCCGGTTTCGTGCGAATCTCTCGCATGATTACTTTGTCATTGGTTTTTGAATTTCCCTTTACAGTAACACGATTCACAGTGGCTTGTTTACCTTCATAAATGCGCATTTCAATATCGATGGAATCATTCTCAACTAATATCTCTACGGGAGTAACTTGAAAAAATAAATATCCATCATCCATATACAATGAACTGATGTCACGACTGCTTTGACTAATGAATAAGCCTTCGTCTAATTTCGCTTGACTAAAAATATCACCTTTCTTAATTCCTAACATTTGATCGAGTTGGGAAGTTGGATACTTTGTATTTCCGATCCAAGTTATATTTCTAAAATAATACTTTGGACCTTCATCAATCCACACATCAATATTTACCGTACGATCACTGAATTTATATACACTGTCTTTCGAAATAGAAACATCTCTAAATCCTTTTGCAGCATAGGTAGCAACTACTTTTTCTTTATCCTTTTCATAGGCTTCTTCGCTGAACTTGGATGAGCTAAAAATTTTATACCAGCCTTTTTCTTTGCTGCCCTTCATTTTCCTTCTCAGTTTCTTCGATTCAAATTGAGTATTTCCATGAAAAGTTACTTTGTTGATCTTTACTCTTTTTTTATTGGAGACAGTTATGCGCATCAACTCTTGATTAGGTCCGCCGATGGTATCTTTTTCAGTCGTAATAGTGGTTTCAACAAACAAAAATCCTTTTTCTACATAATAGTCTTTAACTTGATTTTTTGTAATCTGAATTAAATTTTCGGTGATTACTTTTCCTTTTACAAGTTGAAGTTTGTCGCGTAATTTATCAGCTTCATTCTTGCTAATTCCGCTAAAAGCAAATTTGGAAAGTCGAGGACGTTCGCTTAATTCAAAATTTAAAAAAATACGATCGCCATTAATTTTAGTAGCGGTTACTTTAATATCAGAAAGTAATCCTTGTTTCCAAAGATTTTCAATGGCAGTAGCAATTTTATCTCCTGGAATTTTGAATCGTTCTCCAATATTCAATCCGGTCAAAGTAATCAAAACGCCTTCGTCTAAATAGCGAATACCACTTATCGTGATACCGCCTAATTCATATTCTTTCGGTTGAGCAAAATTAATTTGCTGATCATCTGATCCAATGGATTCAACCTGTGCGTAGGAAGTATTCGCAAAGAAAGTGAAGATGGAAATTAGGAGTACTATTATTCTACGCATGTTCAGATTTCAGTTGTTCTGATGTTTTTCCAAAGCGACGTTCACGTTGTTGGAAGTCGATAATGGCTTTATAAAAATCTTCACGACGAAAATCTGGCCATAACTTTTCTGTAAAGTATAGTTCAGCATAGGCGATTTGCCATAATAAGTAATTACTGATTCTAGACTCACCACTCGTACGAATTAATAATTCGGGGTCGGGCCAGGCTGCAGTGTTCAGGTGATTGCTTATTAATTCTTCGTTGATATTTTTTGGATCTATTTCTCCTGCTTTCACTTTTTCAGCGATTTTTTGCATCGCATCAGTGATTTCCCAGCGCGAGCTATAGCTCAACGCCAGTACTAAGGTCATTCGTGTATTGTTAGCTGTTTTGTCAATACATTTTTTCAAATTCGCAGCTACTTTGGCGGGTAGACTATCCGTATTGCCAATGGTTGCTAAGCGAATGTTGTTCTCCATCAACTTCGGTGTCTCCTTCGTGATGGTTTGAACCAAAAGATGCATTAAAGCGTCAATTTCTATCTTTGGACGATTCCAGTTTTCGGTACTAAAAGCATAAACGGTTAGCACTTCAATCCCTAGTTCGGCAGCTCCTTCAACGGTATCGCGTACGGCGAGTACACCATTTTGGTGACCGAAAATGCGCATTTTCCCCTGCTGTTTCGCCCATCTTCCATTGCCATCCATAATAATGGCGACATGTCGCGGTAAACGGTGAATATCTATCTGCTCTTTTAGTGACATATTTCGGCTCGCAAATGTAGTAAATGCATTGGCCTTCTCGTGCATTTAAAAAGATTAACTTGACGTTAACGTATTTACCAGAGTTTTATGCGAAACGGCTGGCATGCATCGATGTATTTCTTACTCAGTGTATAGGTTAATTGTACCCCCGTAAAAACATAAAAATCACGTCGCTGTGTATCGCCACGTTGTCGGCCAATATTTCCACCAGGTGCTTGATTGAGCGATCGATCACTTAAGAGCGCTGCTGTTTTTCCATATTCTTCTAAAATGGATTTTGGGTCTGCATACACAGTACTCACATCGTCTAAATAATCGGTATAGGTTTGTCTTACTCCCGACTCTAGCGTTAATCCAAATCGACGTCCGATTTTAAATTTAAAGCCTCCACCAAAAGTGAATGCTAAATTCGTCCGCTTGTATAGATTTTTATTAGAAGCATCCGTTCCCTGACCTTCAGTACCTAGTGGCTGTAATTCTATCCAATCGTCGTTAATTTTTGTTTTAGGGTTAAAATGAAAAACAGATAATCCACAGAGTAAATAGGGGCTAAAAGTTGAATTTGGATTAGCCGTTTGGTAAGGGAAAAAATTAAATTCAAACTGTCCAGATAATTCAATAATATGTGATCTGAAATTCAAATTTCTGTTTTGGCTGTAGAAGTCATCGGCCTTACTATCATCGGCTTTCACATGCCCATATAATAAGCCAGCTTTGAATGCCCAATGATTACTATATGAACGACGGTAAATTGCGCTGATACCTGGTTCTAAAAAACGAGTATCATACATCGTTTTATCCAAATCTCCTCTGTAGCCCATCACTCCAATCATAATTCCAAGCTCTCTTGATTGAGAATTAGAAATGAAAGGGAACGCCAGTATAATAAGGAAGAGGGAGACTATTGGCCTCATTTTGTTTTTCAAAACGTGAATTTGATTTGAGTATTGTTGAGGTTTTTCATTCAACAAACAGTACTACTCCGTAATTTTAGAATATTGGGAAGTTAGTACGACCAGTACGAATTTTATAATGTAAACTGATGATCGCAAACATATAAGCATCCTTATCACGAGGATCTCCACGTTGCTGACCTACTGCAGTAGATTCAGCAAAAGGATTGGGATTTGAAAAATACTCTGCAATAGGACCATTGGCTTGATTAATAGCTACTGGATCATAATAAGTTTTACTTACATCATCAATATAATCTGTAAATGTTTTTCTAAGTCCGAATTCAAATCCAACACCCCAACGACGGTTGAAGAAATAACGACCACCTATACCAAATGGGATACAGATTTGAGTTCTTTTATATTTATCACGAGCAGGTGAAATTCCTTGTCCTTCGGTTCCTAAAGGTTGAAGATTGTACCATTTGTCGTTGAATTCGCCTTTTGGATTAAAGTGAAAAACACCAATACCAACGAATCCATAAAGCGAACCTTCAAATGAATTGGAGCGACGAACTCCTCTCAAACGATAAATTCCACCTTCTTTTTGACTGAGAAGAGCAGCTTCAAAATTCACATTGAATTCGTAAATATCCGATTTGAAATTTAAACCCCTCGTGCTTCTAAAATACTCCTTGGTTAGTTGATCATCTCCTTTCACGTGGCCATAAGTAAGATGTGAGTGAATGGATAATGCAGGACTTAATTTGTAACGCAACCCAACAGTAAGTGCTGGTCGAGTTAAACTTAACTCTAAATCCTTGAAACCATTGGTTCCAATAGCATTTGCACCTCCTAGATCTCCTAAGAAATTACTTGCTCCAACACCAAAGCTCCATTCGTAACGATATGCTTTCCAACGTGCACGCAATCTTTGAGCTTCGCTCATAGAGCTAAACAGAATCAGGAACGTAAAGCAAAGTAGTATATGTTTCTTCATATGAATTTTTCAAGGCCTTTGCACAAAAGTAATATTTTCCACTAAATAATTAGATGTAATTATTCACGTTTTGGCGAGTAGATTAGTTTCTGGTGTCGAGACCCCAGTTTAGTTTTTTTCGAAGTGTGTTTAAGAAGTTGGTACTACCTAGTCGAACTAGGCTCATGGTGAAGTCTTCTCTTCTGACTGCCAATGAGATAGCAGAATCGATGGTGACCGATCGAGAATCTAATGAAGCCAAAAAGTACTGACTTCGACCTTCGACCTCCAATGAGATAACATTTTTATCAGATACCACAATTGGGCGAACATTGAGGTTGTGAGGGGCGATGGGGGTAATTACAAAGTTACCAGAATAAGGAGCAACGATGGGTCCGCCACAGCTTAAAGAATATCCAGTCGATCCAGTTGGTGTAGCAATGATGAGCCCATCTGCCCAATAAGAATTTAAATATTCACCATTCAGGTAGGTATTGATGGTGATCATGCTTGAACTGTCCTTTTTGTGGATGGTCAATTCGTTGAGAGCATAATTCACTCCTCCAAACAAATTTCGGTTCGATTCTAATCTCAATAAGCTTCTTTTATCGATGGTGTAATGTCCTTTCATTAAAGCTTCGAGTGCTCCTGAAATATCTTCAGTACCCACACCCGTTAAAAAGCCTAATCGTCCTAAGTTAATTCCCATCACCGGAATATTACTGTCTTGAACTAAGGTTAATGTATCCAAAATAGTCCCATCTCCCCCTAAACTTAATAGGAAGTCAATTTGTCCTCTTATTTCAGAGCCAGAATTAAAAGGAATGTTGGGTGGAATATCGCTTCCCAAGGGTTTAATCCGATGCAAAAAAGGTTGATAAATATAAAGTTCGCACTGATGCCTTTGTAATTCCTTTAATAATTCTCGAATCAACGGAAAATTTTCTGTGTCGACTTGGCGAGCATACAATGCTATCTTCATTGATACGAAAATAGGTAGGATTTTTATATTAATGAAGGGAATTGTGAAATTGGTAGATTGGCAAATTAAAAATTGTTGAAAAATGTATGGTAGGAAACTGATTTACGAGAACTTCTGAAGTTTTATTTTTTCTTAATAGCAGATTGAAAGGTCTATCTAAAAAACCGCTCCCACTCTAAAATACAAACCCGTATCACCAATTTTATTGAGTGCATATTCAAAGCGCAGAACGATATCGTAATAAGTGATGAAATCTAAACAGAGTCCATAACCCATCTGCCATTCATTGCTTAAAGAATTTCTGTACCCAAATTGTTTGTCGCTCACGTATCCTGCATCAAAAAAAGCATTTAGGTAAGCGGAGATGGGAAACTTTTTAAATTTTTCGGATTTTAAAAAAGAGAACTGATATATTTTTACAGGAATTAAATTGTATTTGAGGTTCGAGCGGAAAAGTGCGAAATCTTGTCCGTTGAGCACGTATAAATCATAACCTCTGATGTAATCAAATCCATAACCTAAAGCACGTTGATTAAAAAACGGTCCGCCTTCACGTTGCATGATTCTACCTTTGAGTGCTACTGAAGTAAACCATCTTTTTGATAAGGGTAAATATTTTCGCACACCCATCGAAATGGCAATTAAATCTGGTTCGTTTTTTAAAAATTTCAATCCCACTTTGCTTACTTCTAGCTCGTATAAATAACCATTTAATGCATACGGTTGGTAATCGCGCGTGTCGTGACGATAGCTCCATGTTAATGCTAAATGCTGTTGTTTTGTAGACCCATCAACAAAATATTTATCGTTCAATTTTAGAATGGTATCTTCAACAGATGAAATGCGGTAATCAAGTGTTGTATTATAATAATCATATAAACCTTGTCGTTTGGTTAAACGAACATAAGCTTGCATTTCTTTTCTTAAAAAATTATCGGGATCTTTAAAAAATTGAATTTTATTGTTGAGTGTATTGTAGGCAACTTCTTTTACACTGGTTACATAAAACCCAGCGCTGAGACCTACATTTAATTTTTTGTTGATGTAGGGAATCGTATAAAAAATTCCAAATCGTTTTGTGTAACCAAAGAGCATTTGCAATTGTGCAATATCATCTCTTCCAGTTAAATTTTCTTGTCGCAAAAACATTCCGTAATTGGTCCGACTAAAATCTTTCGTTTGCCACCACTCACTAATATTTCGATCGGCAATTTCAAAAACAGGAGATGGCCAGAGATACCATCTTTCAATAAGATTAATATGTACAACTACGGTATTTCCCAATCCTTGGAAGTAGCGAATCTCCACAAAATTGAAGAGCGCGGTATTCATTAAATTTTGTCGGGTGCGTTCAATAGCCGATTCAAGAATGTAGGGAGCCAATGTATCGCCTTTTTGAAAAGTAAGTTCGCGTTGAACAATATAAGAACGGGTCTTTTTATTTCCCGTAATAATAATTTGATCGATGATGGAAGTTTGGAGAGTAAGACTATCGCTTAAAACTTGTGCATGAAGATGGGGTGCATACATCAGCAGTAAGAGCAAGAGAATCCTTAGTTTCATTGTCACGAAGAAAATGATTTAAACAGTTCCGATGCTTAGCTGATCGAAAAAGTATCCACTTAGATATTAAGATAATTCATCAGCGATTCGAATCGATTTTTTAAATCTTCAGAATGTTCGCTTTGATGGTAGGAAGCTACAATATGATAATCGAGACGATAAAAGGCAGCTAACATACGGCTTAAATCAACTTTATCAACTTTCAACGTTAATTCAATTTTTGAAGGATCGTTAGCGGTAGTCACGTTAGCACTTAGAATATGGGCATCGTCCGACTCAACAATTTGTGCAATATGCGACATTGAATAGTCAGATAAAGCTAATTCAATAACGATAATGCCGCCGGGAGTATAAACTGATTGGCTAGCGGCGAAATAGGAAACAAGGTCGTTCACCGTAACCAAACCTAAGTAATCATTCTCTGTAGTTAATACAGGAACAAGATCTAGTTTGTGGAGAGAAGCAACTTTTGTTAAATCATAAACGTGTTGATTATCATAAACGAAAACTTTATGATACTTTATGTTAGCATCTACGAGGCTAAGATTAGCTAAAGCAGGATTATTTACGTCTAATTTATAAACAAGACCTAAATATTCGCGGCCTTTAATTACAGGTAAAGCATTGACTCTTAACTCTTCCATCCAAGTTACTGCGCGTTTACAAGAATCGCCAGGCTTTAGAGGAGGTACATTATCAGATATTAATCGAGCAGCGAACATGCTTAAGTTTTCTGATGTAACGGTTTCTGTGTCTTTCAAGTTCGGCGCAAACATAAGAAGATCTTTCATTTTATTTTCGTTTTATGTACCCATCTGGATGAATAAACAAAATATTGAGGAGTTTAGTTCATCCATTACAAAAGACCGTGCCGAAACTACAGAATTTGCTTAGAACTTATTAATCTTGCAGGGTCGTGACGAAGCTAAGTGTAAATATTAACAAAATCGCTACTCTGCGGAATGCAAGAGGAGGGAATATGCCTGATTTAATAAAGGCTGCCATTGATATTCAAAATTTTGGTGCCGATGGGATTACGATCCATCCAAGACCCGACGAAAGACATATTCGATATCAAGATGTATATGACTTGAAAAAGGTCATTACAACAGAGTATAACATTGAAGGCTATCCTTCTATGGATTTTATGAAGTTGGTGGATGATGTTCGACCCGAGCAAGTAACTTTAGTTCCCGACCCTCCCGGTGTGTTAACAAGTAATGCAGGATGGGACATGATTACAAATGCTTCTTTCTTGAAAGATGTCGTTTCCTATTTTAAATCCATCAATTGTAGAGTCAGTTTATTTGTGGATCCAAGTCCGATGATGGTGGAGGCAGCATGTCATACTGGCACAGATAGAATCGAATTATATACCGAAGCGTATGCGAGTGGCTTTGCCGAAGATCCATCTGAAGCCATACGTTCTTATATAGAAGCCGCGCAAAAAGCAAATGAAGTTGGGTTAGGAATCAACGCCGGACATGACTTAAATCTCGAAAACCTTGCATATTTCAGAAGGATGGTCCCAAACCTCTTAGAAGTAAGTATTGGACATGCTCTGATTAGTGATGCTTTGTATATTGGGTTAGAGGAGACAGTAGGTTTATATAAGATTCAGTTACTATAAGCTTCAAGCTTCAAGCTTCAAGCTTCAAGCTTCAAGCTTCAAGCTGTCTTCAATGTTATCAAGTGTCAAGTATCAAGTATCTAGCATCGAGTATCGAGTATCAAGTATCGAGCATCGAGCGTCGCTCTTAAAACCCATCATCTACAGGTTCCCAAAGTTCAATTTTGTTTCCGTCGGGATCCAGGATCCATGCAAACTTTCCGTATGAAAAAGATTCGGTGTTGCCGATTTGTGGAACGCCTTCTTCTTTTAAGAGTAGTAACAACTCCTCTAAATTTTCTACTCTAAAATTAATCATGAAAGGGGAGGTGGATGGATTGAGGTAATCGGTATCATTATTGAAAATGGAAAATTCAGTTCTGCCTTTTTCTGGTTCGACAGCGTCTTTCCATAGAAAGGAATAATAGCCTGCTCCTAACATGGAGAGGCCAAGGTGTTTGTCGTACCAAGCTTGTAGTCTTTTTGGATCAGCGGATTTGAAGAAGATGCCGCCGATGCCGATTACGCGTTTTTTCATGTGATTTTTAAATATAGTAGAAAGAATATTGTTTAAGATTATAAAATTTTATTTCTAATATTTTTTTAGTTGGTAAATGAAAATAAATTTCAAGTAATAAATCTATTTATTCGAAGAATTAGTACTTAACAAGTGGAACACGGATGACACGGATTAATAAGATAAACACGGATTTTTTCTCCTGCTCATCTAGTTTTCGAATTTAATAATATTACATGAAGGCAGGCTAGATATTAAAGTCACTTGAGATCAATTTTATTCTCCCTATCTAACTTTATCCTGGTGTTGGGAAAACTTTTGTGTACTTTAGTGAACTTTAGTGCCTTTAGTGTTTAAACGGAATAATTATTCACTAAGAATATTTTTTATATTGTCGAATTTAGTTTTCAATTGCGGATGCTCTTTTATTTTGACTGGATGTTCCTTGATTTGTTTTTGAAGGTAATTAATTCGCTCTTTAGATACGGGATGCGAACTCATCCATTCGGGGATATCAATGTCTTGTTCTTTTTCCAGCATCTTAAAAAGATCAATCATGCCTTGAGGGTTGATATTATGATTGCGCAATAAGGCAAGTCCGCTTAAGTCGGCTTCTTTTTCAAATTTACGCGAATAACTTAAGGTGTGAAATTGATGCGCATTATCGATGAACACAGTCATCAATCCATTTACATCATTGAGGACGAGGGTAAGCAACAAATATCCCGATACATTTCGACTTAATAGTCGCATGCCGTGTCGATGCTCTACATGCGATATTTCGTGAGAGAGCACTCCTGCTAACTCTTCAAAGCGATTCATTTTTTTCAGAATTCCGGTATTGATGATAATGCTGCCATCGGGCAAAGCAAAAGCATTTACTAGATCATCGTTCATAACGGTGATGTGGTACCGTGAATCTATTTCTGGAGCCATGATGTGGAGAAAAGAATTCAACTGTACACTTAAGGTGGAATCTTCATTATCTGTAAAGTCAGGGCTTTCACTCACCGTTTTTCCAATTTGATCATCAACACTTCGTGGTATAAGATCCACTGCTTTTTCGGCGAGGAAAGGGATGATAAAAAAATAGATGGCAGCGCACAAGGACAGCACAGAAACAGCTAATAAAATATGGAAGGCAGTGCCCGCATGAAGAATCCGATAATACCAGTTCTCCTTAGAACTTGATTTGTTGAAGTGAAAATATGCATCAATAAAAACAGCATCTTTAATTTCAATGATACGACTGTTGTTGTTTTTTATCGATAAAATCAAATATGATTTTTCTCTGCGTTTGATGGTTAACTCCGAAAAAGGAAGATGTAAAACACCTTCCTCTTCCATTGTTAATATTAATCCCTCAAATGTTTTGTCAAACGAACATTCTGCATGAAATGGTTTTGTGATAATACCATTGTAATACTTTACATCTGCAACTAATTCGTTCATCGTTTATGTCTAATTAGAGTCTGTCTATAATTTAGTGTTTGGATCATAATGTTCGAGTTCGAGGCTTTCGCAGTCTTGAAAACCAAGGAGTTTACAACTGTAAATGACTGTTTTCAAGACAAGAGTAACGACGAAATCGGACATTATGGACAGACACTAATTAAACCACAAAACCTAAATCTAGCATATCCGACATATCCTCTCCAGTAGCGTCCGTGTATTCTTTTTCGGTTTGAACAAGTTGTTCGGTATCGATATTGCCTACGATTTCAATCTTCGAGAAAATAAATTTAAGTGATCGGGTTAATACCCATGGGTAGGCAATTCCTAATGTGAAAATTAGCATCAACAAATTCACGACAATCAATCCAAAGAAATCGCCACCAGAAGCGGTCGACTTTAGACGTATCGAATCGTCTTTATGTTGTAAAGAAAGATTGTCGATATAATATTGAAACAAACTTTTCTGCCACCAAAACATATAGATTCCTAGTGTAATGATGGTTAAAAAATATCCTTTAAGGTTTAGTACAAAAAACTCGCCGCCGTTCCCTTTGTATTTAAACTCGGCACTTCCGAATCGGACATTACTCAAAACGTATTTACGAATATTAATAGCCATCCATGCGCCATAAATCCCTAGTGAAATAATTGTAAAAAACATTTCCTTAAAGAAGAGCATCATAAATTCCTTCCGATCTCCTCTATAACCAAATCGAATTCCTCTCCAACTGGTTCTCGACATGCGGTATTTATAACTACCGTGAATGGCTAATGGAATGATAAGAATAAATCCTCCTAGATACCAAATAAATCCTAGGATCATCATTTGCATATTCATCAAAACTACAAATCCAATAATGATGATTCCTAAGAAGAGAATTGCTTTAATAAATCCTTTGAACATCTCTTTTCCTGTTCCATGAAATTCGAACCGACTTTCATCAAAAGAAGTAGAGCCATACAAGTATTGCAATTCTTTGGCTTTTGCCCATGGATAATATAATCCGAGGGTGAAAATTTTCAAAATCATATTAATGATGGCAATGCCAAAGTAAGTACTTCCTGTACCTACAAAAGAAAAGGGATACACTCGCTCCGGGTTGCTGTGAAGTGATTTTTGTTCGATGATTTCCATAAATTGAGGATTAGATTTATGGAACTAAAATAGTCTTTTTTGGATAACTAAGAAGAGCGTGGGCAAATTACTAATGCCGCAACTTGTTTTCCTCTTAAAAATAGATATGAAGTCCGCTTAATATAAGCTTCTGGTTCTGATTGTATTTTTAACCTGCTTCAATTCAGTCATTACTTTCGGACCCGATTTCTTGTCGATATCTAAAACGACATATCCAATTTCTTCGTTGGTTTTTAAAT
Organism: Bacteroidota bacterium; assembly: GCA_031421935.1. Taxonomy (GTDB): domain Bacteria; phylum Bacteroidota; class Bacteroidia; order AKYH767-A; family OLB10; genus JAJTFW01. Next base: position 43,010 of record JANOPQ010000074.1, read on the forward strand.
ATTGTCCAATGATATTTACTTTCATATTAGAGAGGACGCCGTTAATTTGCGATAAAACACCAGGTACATTGGAGTGAATGTGCAAGATTCGATGTGCATTATTCATCACGGGCAAACTAATTTCAGGAATAGTCAAAGAGCCCGAGCTACTTCCATTTTCTATGAATGCAACAAGTTTGTCCGCTACATCTAATCCAATGGCTTCTTGTGCTTCTACCGTGCTTCCACCAATATGTGGAGTGAGAATAACATTATTTAGTCCTTGCAAAGGAGAGGCGAATACATCTTTATTGTCTTTGGGTTCTTCAGGAAAAACATCCACCGCTAATCCACCTAAATGTCTTTTTTCAATGGCCTCTTTCACTGCCCAAACGTCCATCACATCACCACGACTTAAGTTAATGAGCACAGCACCGGGCTTCATCTTTTTCAAGCGCGACGTATTGATTAGATTTTTTGTTTCTATAGTTCCAGGAACATGCAACGTGATGATATCTGATTTTTTTAAAAGGTCATCCAGCGAATTGCTCGACCTTGCATTTCCTAAACTCAGTTTAGAAGTGATATCATAGAACATTACTTTCATCCCTAACGCCTCAGCCATCACGGAAACTTGAGAGCCAATATGTCCGTAACCAACGATACCTAAAGTTTTCCCCCTTACCTCAAAACAATCCTTACTTTCTTTTAACCATAGTCCGTGATGTGCACCTTCACTCTTTTCAAAAACGCGTCGCATCAACATAATACTTAAACCTAAAACAAGTTCTGCAACTGATCGTGTATTCGAAAACGGCGAATTAAAAACAGCAATTCCTTGTTTTCGGGCCATGTCCATTTTTATTTGATTGGTTCCAATACAAAAAGCGCCAATAGCAATCAATTTTTCTGCTTTTCTTAAAATTGCTTCCGTGATTTGTGTCTTAGAACGGATTCCCAAAATATGCACCTTTCCTATTTTTTCTAATAGTTCTTTTTCGGAAATAGAACCTTTGATGGACTCAATATCAGTATATCCTGCTTTATTTAAAAGGGTGATGGCCGAAGGGTGAATGTTTTCTAAGAGTAGAATTTTTAATTTTTCTTTCGGATAGGAGGTTTGCATGATACAAGGTTAGTACATCTACCCAAAACATGGAGAGGAGAGGATAATAAATTTTAAACATGTATAAGTTAGTGAAATGCCAATTTTATTGAAACATTACCAACCTACATTCTGTATATTTGTTACACTCAACCTATACATAGCCTCATGACTCAAACGTTAACTCCCGGTAAAAGATTTATTACTCTTGGACAATTTATTATCGAAAGACAAAGTGATTTTCCATTTGCAAAAGGTGAATTGAGTCGGCTTTTAAGAGACATTGGAATTGCCGCGAAAGTCGTAAACCGTGAAGTAAACAAAGCAGGATTGGCCGATATTTTAGGAGAGTATGGGGAAACGAATGTTCAAGGTGAAGATCAAAAAAAATTGGATGTATATGCCAATGAACAATTCATATTAGCGCTAGGAGCAGGAGGAGAGTGTATTGCCATTGCATCTGAAGAAAACGAAGACCTCATAGAAATTGATAGTAAGGTTTCTAAGGATGCACGTTATGTAGTATGTATAGATCCTTTGGATGGATCATCCAATATTGATGTGAATGTTAGTATCGGAACTATTTTTTCTATTTATCGTCGATCCGATGATAAACATGGTCCAACAGACGTTTCTGATTTTATGCAGAAAGGAACGGAACAAATAGCTGCAGGATATGTGATTTATGGATCAAGTACCATGTTAGTTTATACGACTGGCAATGGTGTTAATGGATTTACCTTGGACCCATCTATTGGAGAGTTTTGCCTTTCACATCCCGATATGAAAATTCCAGAAGACGGAGCTATTTACAGCATAAATGAAGGAAATTATCGTCATTTTCCGGAAGGCGTAAAAGACTATGTAAAATATTGTCAACAGGAAGATGCAGCCACTAACCGTCCTTATTCAACACGTTATATAGGATCATTGGTGGCCGATTTTCACCGTAATTTGATAAAAGGGGGCATTTATATTTACCCTTCCACAGGAAAAGCTAAAAATGGTAAATTAAGACTTCTTTACGAATGTAACCCATTGGCTTTCATCATTGAACAAGCAGGGGGTAAAGCTTCTGATGGGTTCAATCGAATTGTAGAAATACAACCTGAATCTTTACATCAGCGAGTGCCTCTTTTTATTGGTTCGGCCAATATGGTGGCAAAGGCAGAGGAATTTCTGAAGAACAGATTGTAATTATTTTCTCTGTTGAATCAAAGTCTATTCTTTTAAGCTGATTGTAATTCACAAATGGCTAACCAAGCCATGAGGCCTGTTCCAATTTCTAAAGCATTTTCTTCGATGTCGAAAGTTGGAGTATGCACAGATGAAATAATGCCACGCGCTTCATTACGAGTTCCTAAGCGATAGAAGCAGGAAGGTGCTGTTTGGGAGAAGAAAGCAAAGTCTTCAGCTGCCATCCAAATGCTTAAGTCTACTACGTTTTGGGGTCCTAAATAGTCGATAGCATTTTGTTTTGCGCGTGCAGTTAACGCTTCGTCGTTGTATAAAGTGGGATATCCTTTTCTGATTTCGAATTCTAATTTTCCGCCCATCGACTCTACCAATTGATGTGCAAGATCAAGCATGCGTTGATGGGCTTCCTCTCTCCACTTTTCATCCAGTGTGCGGAAAGTTCCTTCAATATAAACTTCATCTGGAATAACATTCGTTGCTCCATTCGCAATGACTTTTCCAAATGAAAGTACACTCGGTAAAATTGGATTGGCTACACGACTAACAATCTGCTGCATGGCGACAATCAAATGAGAAGTGATTAGAACAGGATCAATATTTAAATGCGGCATAGCTCCATGTCCACCTTTTCCTTTTACTTTCAAATAAAGTTCGTCAGTACTTGCCATGTAAATTCCACTTCTGAATCCTACTTTTCCTGCTGGAATAAAGGGCATCACATGTTGTCCAAATACACTAGAAGGTTTTGGATTTTCTAACACGCCTTCTTTAATCATCATGGAAGCACCACCAGGAAGTTTTTCTTCGCCAGGTTGAAAAATGAGTTTGATGGAGCCTTCGAATTCTCCTTTTAATTGATTCAAGATGGAAGCAGCACCTAAAAGAGATGAAGTATGTGCATCATGACCGCAAGCGTGCATGACACCTACGTTCTGACTTCGGTAAGGCACATCGTTAGTTTCGGTGATGGGCAAAGCATCCATATCAGCGCGGAGTGCAATGATTTTTGAAGATGGATTTTTTCCTTCGATGAGTCCCACCAATCCGGTACCCGCAACTTTATCTTTGAACGGAATTCCAAACGCTTTTAATTTTTCTGCTACAAATTTAGAAGTGTTAAATTCCATAAAAGATAATTCAGGATGGCTATGCAAATGCCGACGAATGGCCACAATTTCTTCTTGTTGTTGTGTGGCTAACTCTTGCACTTTTTTTGCTGAGATCATCTTTTTTAGGAGCGTATTATATTTAATTTGAAAAGTGATTTGTTTATTTTAGATGGATGTGTTGGTTTTAGAAATCAAGTCCAAGCGAGAAATAAAATATTCTTTCCTGCACCACACCATCATCTACACCCCAAGCCCAGTCAGCACGTAGGAAGTAGCCAAGCACTCTGCTCCGCAATCCAAATCCATATCCGCCAACAATAGGTTCTACCGTTTTAGTAACTGAGATGCTGATTGGATTTCCATTATAATCTTTTCTAAATAAAGAGTTCGATTTATCGTATGGGTTAGGACCTGTCCAAGCAGTACCGATATCACCGAATCCAATGATTTGGAAGTTGCGAATGAAATCGGAACGTATCGGTTTGTTGACTAAGTATTGAAATATAGGAAGACGAATTTCACTGTTGATGAGCGCGAAACTATTTCCGTTTCTAATGTTTTGAATAAATCCACGCATGTTGGTTGCTAAAGCTTGAAAAGCATATTGCTGTGTTTGATCAATCTGAATATCGTAATTGAAATTATCAGTCGGTGTAAATGCATTGTCTGTAGATCCTAAATAGTAGATCAATTTACGCGTACCAATGGAGGTACTTGCTGCAAATCGATTCGCCCAAATCAGTTGTCGATGGATCTTGAGGTAATGACGGAAGTCGGCACCGAAAACACCCAACACCGCATTCTTTTGTTCGAGTTGTTGATAGATCTCAGCAAAAACTTTGTAACGTATTCCATTGTAAAGATTCAAGCCAGTGTTAATAGAGTTATCGTAAACAAATTCAGCCCGGGCCGATCCCCATTGTTGGAATTGATTTGGAATAGTGAGATTGACTAAATCGGTACTTAAAATGGCTAATCGATCGTTTCGATAAGCCACCATTCCACGTAAACTTGCTAAATCGTTAAACGGCCAACGCACATTGTATTTCACTTCATGCGTATGAACTTTGTAGAGAGAAAAACTGGTTGCCTCCTCACGCCCTTGGCGATAAAATGAAATGGATTTATCAAGTCGATGTTTTAAATTTTCATAGCGCACATAATACTCATTGGAATTTAAATTTCCGCTGAGTCGAAATCCGCCTACAATTCGATAATCATCAAATAAATCATTTACCCCAATTTTAAATAGTGCGTTTAATCCTGGATAAAAATAAACAGCTCCACCTGTGTAAGCTTGGTAAGTTTCATTCAATAAATTATTGTCGAGTTGTGTTAACACATAACTCGGCATAAACGATAATTCGTAGTTGCGTTGCTTGGGTAATAAATAAGAAGCAGAATCTTCCACCGGACCTTGTGCAATAATTCCAGCTGGTGTTTCAGTCGAATTGGATTCAATCGGATCTGCTAAATGAATAGAATCAACGGCTGGTTTTTGTACAGCTGATTTTTCTTTTTCCTTTTTATTTTTCTTGCGTGGAAAATCCGACTGGAAAACATAATTATTAATATCGATGGAATTGCTGTCGGCTACTTTTTCCGTGTTGGTAGAAGTGGAGGAGTTTTCTTGCGTTACTACTTTTGCGTTGGTTCCGCTCTGTGATTTTTCTTTTTTTGGAGCGGCAGCTCTAAAATTTTTATTGCGTAAACTGGTATTTTTTAATGGTTCTGTAAGAACAGAGGAAGATGCCGGAGCTGGATTCAAAAAGATTTGATAGCGTGAATTCAAATGCATCAACTCAGCATACTTTGTTCCTTTGCTACTTAAATCATGTTGCAATACATTCCTTTTGTAATCACTTTGTGGTTCCGATTTTACAATATAACGGTAGTGGATTACCGTATCAATATAGGCAATGGCACTGTCAAGCGTAGCGGTATATCGGTTTTTAATTCCGTTCTCATCGCTGAGGTAGGAGAAATGAGAAGAATCTAATTGAATAGGCTCCGTTTCATTGATCCCATAGGTATTGGTAAGTTGAAGGAGTTGAGCCGATTTGTTCATGTAATCATACAAAAAAACATCGCTCGATTGTGGTATTTCTAACTCATCCGCTTGGCGAATAGGAGTAGGACGCAAAGTATCTTCGGTGCGTGTAGAACTGAAGATAATGTAACGATCGTCCATCACAAATTTTGGAGAAAGATCGTCCCAACGGTCTTTGGTGAGTTGGGTATATGTTTTAGTGCGCGGACTAAAACTATAAAGATCGGATTGACCTTTTTGCACTGCTGATAATATGATTTCTGAACCAGAAGAATTATAACTGAAGTCGAGTACTTTTTCGAAATAGAAAAATTTATTCGATTCGCGTTTTGTTTTCTTGCCGAACGTATAATAATCTAACCAAAGCTTTCCCTTCTTTTCCTTGATGGCACTCAAATATCTTCCTGATGGATGCCATGCTAAAGTGGGATAACTTAAATCCATCGCTTGGTTTACTGACTTGTATCCACCCTTCGCAATTTTTTTTCTTTTCTTGGTACGCACATCATACAACCAAATTTTATATTTGCCCAAATCGTTGGTCACATAGGCAACTTGATTTCCATCTGGACTCACTCTCACCTGACTCAAATATCGATTTTGTTTTTTCAAAATATAAACAGGATCACCAGCAGGTAATTTTCTGTTCTTGTCATCTTCCACATAAAGATTTTGATAATACTGAATCCAATTTTTCCGGACTTCTTTCATCGGCACACCCAACACATAAATAAAACCGTTTTCTATATTTCGGTTGATGCGTGTCATGTACAACAAATTCGAAACTGATGTTTTACCATACGTTTCCACAATATAATTCCACAACGACATCCCTGCAAACTCAGCAGCTTGTCCGGTAAGGTTATCAAAATTTCGATAATGTTTTCCTAAAATCGCATCACGCATTTTGCTATCCTGTTCAGGCGTCCATCCTTTAGAAACATAAGCAATCAATCCATTCACATACCATTCGGGTAAATTCAACAGGACAGAAGCTTGCAAGCGATCTTTAATACTTCCTCCATACATCAGTTGATTTATCATCACCTGTGCTACACCTGCACGAATTTGTTCACGGAAATGGCGATAATCACCATCAAAATAAATCAGGATTTTATTTCCAACAATGCGCGTTAATCCACCGGTATTGGTGTTTTGTTCTTCGCCTTCTAATCCAATGTTCGTTTGCTTTAAATCCGTCAATCGGTTATAAATAATAAATTGAAAGCGACCATTGATACGATAATCAAAAAGTTTTTCAATTTCGGCAATATCCGCATCCGCTGTTCTTCCAGTGTAAACGGCAAGTTCTTGTCCGCCGAGGTAGAAATACGTATCGAAATTTTTAAAGCGATAGAATGTCCACAAAAAATCATTGTATTGAACTCTGTTCTTCCCAAAATTCATCTGCACACCTCTAGTAAACTGAGCATTGGCTGAGGGAGCCAAGAGCATAAAGATGAGCAGATAAGTAAGTTTTCGTAAAATAGTTTTAGCCATAGAATCTAAGGGCTAAATTAGGGAATTTCAACACTAAATTTTAGGAATTTATAAGGAAACGTGTGTATAAGCCGTGTATTGCGTACTTTTGACACCTCGCTGACTAAAGAAATATGTCTATTAACACCAAAGTTGCCCGCCGATCAGAAATTAAAGTGATGGTGGAGTTGAATGAAGAAAAGCAGCCCGTTGGACTTCAATGGCTTGCCCAAGATGCTGGCCTCGATGCTCAAAAGCCGGCAAGTGCCATGCTTTTAGCCATTTGGGACAAAGCGGAGAAAAGTACGATGCGAATTGACTTGTGGACCCATGAGATGTCGGTTGAGGAAATGGAGTTTTTCATGTATGAGACCTTGGCAAGTATGGCCGATACCTATGAACGTTCCACCAGCGATAGTGAAATGGCGAAAGAGATCAAAGCCTTTGCTCATCGTTTCGGAAAAGAGAAAAAAGTAATTAAATAATTTTCGTTTGTCGTTATTTCCTTTCTGTTGATGGGTGTAACGATAAAAAAATAATCAATCAAAAAGGAGATAAATCGTGAAAGTAAAAACGGCAACATTTGTAAAAAGTTCAGGTTCGGTGGAACAGCTTCCCGAAGCCGATTTGCCCGAATTTGCTTTCATTGGTCGTTCCAATGTGGGAAAATCGTCGCTCATTAATTTTTTGGTGAACAAAAAAGAGTTGGCGCACACTTCTGGGAGTCCTGGAAAAACGCAAACCATCAATCATTTTCTTATCAACAAAACTTGGTACTTAGTCGATTTGCCAGGATACGGTTATGCGAAAGTGGCGCAATCGATGCGTTCAGAGTGGGAAAAAACGTTGTACAAATACTTAGGCAAGCGCGAAAATTTATTGACCGTTTTTGTGTTGGTAGATGTGCGTATCGAACCACAAAAAAAAGATTTAGCCTTTTTAAAAACCATTGGTGAGCATGGTTTAGCCATCGCCATTGCATTTACCAAAGCCGATAAAATTAGCAAGGAGCAACTCAATAATAACATTGAAGCATTTAGAAAGGCGATGTTAGAAGATTGGGAAGATACTCCTCCATTTTTTGTCACTTCTGTGGTAGAAGAAAAAGGAAAAGAAGAATTACTAAAATACATTGCCGAAACCTCTTCTATTTTCATCGCGCCGACGAAGAATGCGAAGTTGAATTTTTAGATTGGGATTGGATTAATTTAAGTAACTTAAAATTCCTCATGCTGTTTATGTTTGATGGCACACAGATTTTTTATGATGGTTAAGATTTTTTATGATTTGCGTTGATTTTCTTCTATATAAAAATGAAATCGGACTCTTGAAAAGTGTTTTAGTTGGGATTATAATTTGATGGAACACGGATGACACGGATAATTAAGATTTACACGGATTTGGTTTTAGCTGAGATAAAATTTGACCTTGCAACATCAATGCTAAATAAAAAGGCTATAATGGGAAACTTTGCGGCTCTGCGCCTTTGCGAGCCATTTTAGCTTCGAAACTTCATGTGAGTTCATTCAACATATTATACGAATTAGTGAATGCTTAAAACATATCCTTCAGAGCGAATTGCTTCTTAAAATGTAGCTCGGCTTGTTTTGAAATTGTTACTTGTAAAATAGTATTCAATGCAGATAAATGACATTTCTAGCGGTTTTTCAACAAGGTCATTGAATGCCCTCGTTTCTTATACGAGGACAAATAGAGTGAATAAATGCCCTCGTTCAAAGTTCATGGGCATTGAATGCCCTCGTTTCTTGAACGAGGGCATTTTAGCTAATAAATGCCCTCGTACTATTGTGTCGATAAATCTATGTTAATCTAAACTCCTACTTTACATAGGTCTTAATATGCCTTTCCTTCTTCGATTCGTAAATATCGTTTAAGGTGACTAAAATTCCTGTTTCTTCTACGTCTCCAAAATGTTCGTTTACCGAAGTGCCAAAGGTGCGCATGGTAGCACTTAAATTCATATAGGCATTTACTAAAGGTGGAATGTTTTCCCCTCGTGCACGCACATGCTGGTTGAGAATTTTATGCGCTTCTTTGTAGGAGAGTCCTGCAATTTCTTGTGCAAATACACTCATGTCGTTTTCGATAGTGAGTGGATAAATCGCTGAGACTAATTTTTCATTGTCGGGAAAAAAGTAATTCATGAAAAATAAAATCATATCGCGCGCTTCGCGTTGGAAGTGTGGATACATGGTTACTTTTCCGAAAAAATATTTTATTTGTGGATAGTCAATATGAATGGCGCCCAAACCATCCCATAGATTATCGAGAGAAAACAATCCTTTTCTATTTTCAGGACGAGGTTGATACTTGGGTTGTACAAATGATCTTCCCAGCTCAATGGTGTAGGGCATATAATCATCAATGAACTTTTTGGAAAACGAAAATAATTCAGCCGTGGCTAATTCGTAATTTCCTGCTTGATCTTTTTTTACTTTCCCGCATTCAATAAAACGGTAGCCTCCAATAATTTCTTTGTCTTCTGGATTCCAAGCAATGAGTTGTTCGTAGCAATTTTCGTTCGTATCAAAATGATCAAGATCGCAATCCAATCCTGTTCCTCCTCCCGATTCTCTAAATGTCACTTCACGGAGCCGACCAATTTCACGAACTACATTCGGAGCATTATGATGATTTAAAATATATAAATGATTGGAGCCATTATTCGTAACTCGAACAAAGCGTTCTTTCGATAATTCCTTTTCAAGGATATCTAAGGGAATGGCTGGAATAATATCTTGCATCATCTTAAGCTTCGAATTCGTCTTTTCCTTCGGCTAAATTATAAATATGTGACTTAATTTTTTGTGCCCATTCCTGATCATTGTGCTTTTGTGTTAACAATGGATAGGGGATCGGTTTTCCAATAGTGATGTGAATCTTCTTTCCATCTTGATGGTACATCTCATCCATCAAATAAAACATTTCGATGTTGACTTTGATGCCCAATTTCCCTCTCCACCATGCTAAATTGTAGAAAAATTTTGAATTTTTTCCAGCGATATGTACAGGTATAATGTTCCGTTGATGTTTTTTTGCTTTAGCCACAAAACTTTTCTTCCACACCAAATCGCGAATAATTCCATGTTCCTGTTTGCGGGATACGAGTCCGGCCGGAAAAATAAGCATCGCTATTTCACTCGCATAATAGGAGTCAATTACATCTAATACTTCGGTGGAATTTTTTCCATGCTTATTCACGCCAATGAATAAGTCGCTCAGGTTTTTGATGTTTAGCAAAACATCGTTCACAATAAATTTGATATCCTTTCTTTTTCTCGCAACCGTTTGCATCAATGCAATGGAATCTAATCCACCAATCGGATGATTAGCTGCAATAATACATCCTCCTGTTTCTGGAATATTTTCGAGTCCTTCAAAGGATACTTCGGCTCCAAATTCCCTTATAATTTCATCTACAAATGCATGAGAATGCTTATCGCCTTGTCGACGAATAAAATCATTTACATGGTCTTGATGAATAATTTTTTTGACGTACTTCAACACAAATCCAGGCATCCATCTTAAAAGAGAAGGATTCTTGGACTGAATGACGGCTTCTATATCAATAAACTTCTCTTGAGCTTCTGGGGACATATATAAATTACGATTCGACTAAAATAGTTGATCCCTCCCTATGCTAAGTTTTTTAAGGCCTTCTTTTCAATTAAAGTAGGAAAATAGAATACTTTTTGGTTTTCAAATTGCAGGAAAGTGGGAGAGATTTAATTTCTCAATTTTTTAAATGTTTAATTATAAGCTATTTGCATTTTTCGACTTTTTCTAATTTATTTCAGGATTTTTCAAAGATAATGTCAGGTTTAGCCTAACACTTTAACCTTTTATAGAGGTAGAAAACGAAGCAAGGTTGATGCAAATTTTGTTAACTATCGATTGTTCATAACCAACTAATAATTAAAATACTAAAAGCGACAATAAGCGTACTTTGAGGTCTCTTTTGGCTCCCTTTTTTTGCTGTTGATGTAGATTTTTATTAGTCTCCATACAATAATTCGAAGGCTAAAAAGTTTTTAACAAAGTGGGATGAAGTGGGGCAAAGTGGTAAAATTTAATTTATTTTTACCACACAATAGAAATCCTCATTACCACCAATAAAAATGTCGCAATTCCACGGAGAATATGAATGTAAGCTTGACGCCAAGGGGCGTTTGAGTCTGCCTTCGGGCTTGCGCAAGCAGGTGTCGCCAGAGGCAAACGAGAAGTTTATGTTGAATCGGGGTTTTGAAAATTGCCTTGCTTTATTTCCGATGGATGAGTGGAAACGTATTTCCGATGCAATCAACGGACTGAATATGTTCGTGGCAAAGAATCGTGAATTTGCGCGTTACTTTTTTCGTGGTGCTACCGAGTTAGAATTAGATGCTGCAGGTCGATTGCTTTTGCCGAAGCGTTTGTGTGAATATGCAGGTATTGAGAAAGAAGCCGTTTTATATGGCTGGTCCAATAAAATTGAAATATGGTCGGTGGAGCGCTACAATCAATTGATTGTTGAAGAGCCAAAAGATTTTTCTGCACTAGCCGAAGAAGTAATGGGGAAACTGAATGTTGGAGGACCAGGACGTGACGTATCATAGCCCCGTATTACTTAAAGAGGCGATAGATGGTCTTCAGATTCATGAAGACGGAATTTATGTGGATGTGACTTTTGGTGGTGGTGGTCATTCAACAGAAATATTAAATCGCTTTGAAAAAGGAAGATTAATTGCTTTTGATCAAGACCAAGATGCATTGGCAAATGTGAGTGCAGATCCACGAATGATTTTGTTGCCATCTAATTTCAAACATTTAGCAGAGCAGCTTAAAGCAAATAAAGTGGAAGAGGTAGATGGAATTCTTGCCGACCTCGGTGTTTCTTCTCATCAATTTGATATTGCAGGTAGAGGATTTTCCATTCGCTTCAATGCAGAGTTGGATATGCGCATGAATCAATCGCAACAATTAACGGCCAAGGATATTCTCAATTATTATCCCGAGCAAGAATTGGTTCGTGTGTTTCAAGAGTACGGTGAATTGCCTTCTTCCAAAAGAATGGCTGCAGAAATTGTTCGCGTTCGCCAAGAAAATTTTATTAATACTTCCGATGAATTAAAAAGTACGGTGTCTCGCTTTGCTCCGCGCATGAAAGAAAATACGTTCTACGCACAACTCTTCCAAGCATTGAGAATTGAAGTCAACGATGAGTTGGGTGCATTAAAAGAATTGTTATTGCAAGCCGTGCAGATGTTGAAGAAAGGTGGACGCTTAGTGGTCATCAGTTATCATAGTTTAGAAGATCGCTTAGTAAAAAACTTTTTGAATAGCGGAAATTTCAAAGGTGAAATCAACAAAGATTTATACGGTCATCCCATTGGATTGGTGTTTAAATCCATTACCCGAAAACCTGTGGTTCCCGCTGCAGAAGAAGTGGAATTAAATCCGCGCTCACGCAGTGCGAAAATGAGAATAGCTGAAAGACTATGAATAAAATCCGCCAGTCAGCCCAGGAGCAGAAGGAAATGCCAGTTGCTAAGCAAAAAGCAAAAGGTGAAAGTGCTTCAAGAAAATTAATTCGTTTGGTGAACATCTTTGAATATTTCGATCGCGGTGCGGTGGTCGTTATTATGCCGTATATGTTTTTCTTATTCTTTTTAGGATTGGCTTATATCGCTAACAGTTACTATGCGGAGAAATCCATTCGTGATATTGATAAAACTGGACGTGATTTAAAAGAATTAAGAGCTGAATTCATTACCGCGCGCAATGATTTAATGTATCGTGCCAAATTAACCGAAGTAGCGAAAGCCATTGAAGTAAAAGAAGTGAAAGAAGCCACAACCGCTCCAAGCAAAATAGTAGTGAAAGTTAAATCCGAAAAATAATTCGATCATGGCTGAAAAGAAAAATGATATTTTACGTAGGAGTTATTTGGTGTTTGCTGGATTCCTGATTTTCGGAATTGCGATCGTCGGACGTATCGGTTATTTGCAATTTGTAGAGGGAGTTTATTGGAAAAGCAAGGCTGATTTTTTAACACTTTCTTATCATACCATCGATCCAATGCGTGGAAATATTTATGCAAGTGATGGAAGTTTGTTGGCAACCTCTTTGCCTCGATATGATATTCATGTAGATCTAAATTCTCATGGAATTAAAAGCGATGTGTTTAATGATAATGTGGATTCACTCGCGTATTGTTTAGCTCAATTGTTTAAAGGGAAATCGAAGAATGAGTATAAAAGAATTTTAAAAGAAGCAAGAAGAGAAGGGAATCGTTATTTGTTACTCAAGCGAAATGTTTCTTATTCGGAGCAAAAAGTATTGCGCAATTTTCCTCTTTTTCGTCTCGGAAAAAATAAAGGCGGACTTATTGTAGATCAGTTGAGCCGTAGAGAGAAACCTTTTAAATTATTAGCATCTCGTACCGTTGGATATAAAATGGAGAATAACGCGGTGGAATCCGTAGGTATTGAAGGTGCATTCGATAATAATTTACGAGGTACAACGGGAAAACGATTGATGCAACGTATCGCAGGTAATGTTTGGAAGCCAGTGAATAATGAGAATGAAATTGAGCCTTTAGATGGAAGCGATGTGATCACCACCATTGACTTGAATTTGCAAGATGTGGCTGAACATGCTTTAATGAATCAACTGCAAGCGAGTGAAGCCGAAATGGGCTGCGCAATTTTGATGGAAGTATCAACCGGACATATCAAAGCCATTGCTAATTTGAAAAGGAAGGGAGTTGAAGATAATTATTATTATAGTGAAGACTATAATTATGCAATTGGTCAAGGAACGGAACCAGGATCTACATTTAAGTTAGCCACGCTAATGGCTGCAATGGAAGATGGATACATCGATCTTGATGATAGCTGCGATACAGGTAATGGAGAATTGCGGTTAGCCGGTGGCGTTATGATGAAGGATTCACATCATGGAGGCTACGGAAATGTCTCCGTGAAAAAAGCATTTGCTGTTTCATCCAATGTAGGCATCTCTAAAATTGCGATGAAGTATTATGGAAAGGATCCACAGAAGTTGATGAATCGCCTGCGCAGTATGCATATTGCTGAACCTTTAGCACTGCAATTGCCTGGTGAACCTGCAGCTCGATTAAAAGATACAAAGGATAAGGATTGGTCAAAAATTTCATTGCCATTTATTTCTATTGGCTATGAATCGAAGCTAACACCCCTGCAGTTGCTTACTTTTTACAATGCCGTAGCGAATAACGGTAAAATGGTGCAGCCTCTTTTTGTAAAGGAAATTAGCAACAAAGGAAAAGTGGTGAAGGCGTATGAGTCGAAAGTGATTTCTGAAAATATATGTTCTCCTGCTACCATCACAATGGCTCGACGTATGTTGGAAGAAGTAGTTACTACAGGTACCGCATCACATATTAAGCATGCGCAATATACCATAGCTGGAAAAACAGGAACAGCGCAAATTGCACAAGGAAAAGATGGTTACAAAACAGGAAAAGTGAAGTATCAAGCTTCTTTCTGCGGATATTTTCCCGCCGATGAGCCTCGGTATTCTTGTATTGTCGTAGTCTATGGTCCGAGTAAGAATGCTTACTATGGAGCTTCTATTGCTTGTCCAGTTTTTAAAGATATAGCCGATAAAGCATATGCACTCGATATCAAAATGCATAAGGAAGTTGTGGAATCTCCCGACTCTTTATATGCAGGACTTCCCGTTGTAAAATCAGGACGTGGTTTTTCTACGAAGCAGGCAACAAAGAATTTAAATGTGAAATACAATGGTCCCGAAAATGGTTGGGTGACCAAACAACAAAGTGCATATACTCCCGAAGATGAGAAAGTGCCTAACGTAACGGGTATGGGTCTACGCGATGCAATCTATTTACTCGAAGGTCAGGGGATGATGGTGAAGCCAGTGGGTAGAGGTGCCGTAGTGAGACAGTCATTGCAGCCAGGAGCAAAATTCCAAAAAGGACAACAAATAATAATTGAATTAGGGTAATGAATCTACTGAGCGATTTACTTTACAAAGCCGGCATCGAAGAAGTAAGTGGTGACACTTCCATCTCGATAGAAAAGGTGTGCTTTGATTCACGCAAAGTAGAAGCGGATACTTTATTTATTGCCGTTCGTGGAACAATAGTCGACGGTCATCATTTCATTGCAGAAGTTATTGCAAAAGGTGCCACCGCAATTGTGTGCGAAGAAATGCCTGCTGAACGTTTTCAAACTGTAACTTATGTTCAAGTAAAAGATTCTTCACTTGCATTAGCCATCATCGCTGCTAATTTTTACGATCATCCCTCCGAAAAATTAAAACTGATTGGGGTAACTGGTACCAATGGAAAAACTACCGTCGTTACCCTATTGCATGCATTGTTTCGTCAGTTAGGTTATAAGGTGGGCTTGTTAAGTACCGTTGTGAATCGCATTAACGATTTAGAAATTCCTTCTACACATACTACCCCTGATCCTTTGCAATTGAATGCGCTTTTGGCAAAGATGGTCGATTCGGAATGTACCTACTGTTTTATGGAAGTGAGTTCACATGCCGTAGTACAACATCGCATCAGCGGATTGCAGTTTGACGGAAGTGTATTCACAAACATCACTCGCGATCATTTAGATTATCACAAAACATTCGAAGAATATATCAAAGCGAAGCAAGGGTTTTTTGATAAACTTTCATCCAATGCATTTGCATTAGTGAATGCAGATGATCGCAACGGAAAAATAATGGTTCAAAATTCTAGAGCTATGGTGAAAACGTATAGCTTGATGGGTGTTGCCGATTTCAAAGCGAAAATTTTGGAAAGTTCTTTTGCTGGATTAATGTTGAACATTGAAGGAAACGATTTATTGTGCCGACTCAGTGGAAAATTTAATGCATACAATTTATTGAGTGTATATGGTGTAGCCATGTTGATGGGCGAAGAAAAGTTAGCCGTATTAACTGCCATCAGTACACTGCAGTCACCTGAAGGAAGATTTCAACGAGTGGAAAGTGCAAATGGTGTGATTGGAATTATTGATTACGCACATACTCCAGATGCATTGCAAAATGTATTGTCTACTATACAAGACATTCGTTTAGGAAACGAACAAATTATAACGGTGGTAGGATGTGGTGGTGATCGCGACAAGGGAAAGCGTCCACAAATGGCAGCGATCGCATGTGATCAAAGTGATCGCGTGATTTTAACTTCCGACAATCCTCGCAATGAAGATCCTGATCAAATCATTGCGGAGATGAAAGTAGGAATTCCAATTCATCAGCAAAAGAAAGTGCTTTCAGTAAGCGATCGTCGTGAAGCAGTTCGTACTGCGTGTGCTTTGGCGAAGAAAGGAGATATCATTCTCCTTGCTGGAAAAGGTCATGAAAAATATCAAGAGATCAAAGGAGTGAAACATCCATTTGACGACTTACAAGTATTAGAAGAATCATTTGAACTCTGTTAACTATGTTATATTATCTCTTTGAATTCTTAGATAAAGCGTACGACATTCCAGGTGCTGGTGTTTTTCGCTTCTTGTCATTCAGAGCAGCGATGGCCATCATCACTTCGCTAGTGATTACTTTGTTTTTAGGAAAGCGAATCATTGCGTTGCTTTTACGCATGCAAGTTGGTGAAACCATACGTGATTTAGGATTAGATGGTCAAGCGAAGAAGCAAGGAACTCCAACCATGGGCGGACTTATCATTATTGCTGCGATTCTCATTCCTACATTTCTATTTACAAAGTTGGATAACGTTTATATCATTACCATGATTGTAAGTGTGATTTGGTTGGGCCTTATCGGATTTGTAGATGATTACATCAAAGTATTTAAGAAAGACAAAGAAGGATTAAGAGCAAAGTCTAAGTTAATTGGACAAGTAGGATTGGGAGTTATCATTGGTTCTATTCTCTATTTTAATCCGAATGTCGTGGTGCGTGAGAATAGTGCTGTTTCATCCAGTGTTGTAATTAGTCGAGGAGGAAATATCGTTGATGATATTAATAATTCTGAAGACATGGCATCTACGGGAGTAAATGTTAAATCAACTAAAACTACCATTCCGTTTTTTAAGAACAATGAATTTGAATATGCAGATTTGATTGTCTGGGCAGGCGATCATAAATCATGGATGTTACCTTTGCTCTTTATTTTGATGGTGATATTTATTGTAACCGCAGTTTCCAATGGAGCCAATATTACGGATGGGATCGATGGGCTTGCAACAGGAACAAGTGCGATTGTTGGAACTACACTCGCTGTCTTCGCATACGTTTCTGGTAACACCGTTTTTGCAAGTTATTTAAACATCATGTACATACCGAATACCGGTGAGTTGATGGTTTTCATGAGTGCGTTTGTTGGTGCTTGTGTTGGATTTCTTTGGTATAACTCATACCCAGCACAAGTATTCATGGGTGATACGGGAAGTTTAGCATTGGGCGGAATCATTGCCGTTTTCGCTATTGCCATTCGTAAAGAATTATTGATTCCTATTATCTGCGGTGTATTCTTAGTGGAGAACTTATCCGTGATGGTTCAAGTAAGTTATTTTAAATACACCCGGAAAAAATATGGAGAAGGTCGACGCATCTTTAAAATGTCACCGCTTCATCACCATTATCAAAAGTTAGGATATCACGAATCTAAAATTGTAACTCGATTTTGGATTGTGGGATTGATGCTTGCTGTATTAAGTGTAGTTACATTAAAGTTGAGATAAAAAATAAATGTCTGCTTCAAAGGAAAATATGGTCATTCTTGGTGCCGCTGAAAGCGGTGTTGGGACAGCTATACTCGCTAAAAAGCTAGGCATGCAAGTTTTTGTTTCTGATTTTGGAAAGATCGCTGATAAGTACAAAGCCGAATTAGAGAAATATCAAATTCAATTTGAAGAAGGTCAACATTCACAAGAAATAATATTGGCTGCCGATGTGTTGGTGAAGAGTCCAGGAATTCCTGACAAAGCACCCATCATTAAAAAATTAAAGGAAGCGAATATTCAGATTCAATCCGAGATTGAGTTTGCAGCCAAGCATACTAAAGCAAAAATTATTGCAATCACAGGTACTAACGGTAAGACCACTACGACATTATTAACGCATCACTTATTAAGTAAGGCGGGATTCAATGTGGGTTTAGGTGGAAACATCGGCAAAAGTTTTGCTCGTCAAGTTGCTGAGGAGTCGCACGATTATTATGTACTTGAGCTCAGCAGTTTTCAGTTAGATGGATGTTACACATTCAGAGCAGACATCGCGGTGCTGACAAACATTACTCCTGATCACTTAGATCGCTACGAATATAACTTACAGAATTATATTGAATCGAAGTTTAGAATCATACAGAACCAACGCAGTCAAGATGCATTCATCTACTGTGCCGATGATGCGCTTACCCTGCAACAATTAGAATTGATTACGCCCGCTATGCAATGCTTTCCATTTAGTATTCAAAAAAAGGAAAACATGAGCGCCTGGGTAGAAGACACGCAATTAAACATTCAAACACATAACCAAACCTACAATATGTCAATCCACGATCTTGCTCTTCAAGGCAAACACAACATTTACAATTCAATGGCAGCAGGAATAGCCGGACGTATTCTCGACATTCGTAAAGAGGTAGTTCGCGAGAGCTTTTCCGATTTCGAAAACATTGAGCATCGTCTGGAAAATGTAACTACCGTTCACGGAATAGAATTTATCAATGATTCAAAAGCAACCAATGTGAATTCTACATGGTACGCATTAGAGTCTATGCTAAAACCTACTATCTGGATTGCAGGTGGAGTAGACAAAGGAAATGAATACGAAATGCTTCTCGAGTTAGTAAAAACAAGAGTGAAAGCAATCGTGTGCATGGGAACAGACAATAAAAAAATTATTGAAGCTTTTAAATCGGTTGTACCAATAATCATTGAAACAGCTTCTGCAGAAGAAGCCGTTCAAGCAGCTTATGGTTTGGGAAAAAATGGGGATGTGGTTTTATTATCACCAGCTTGTGCAAGTTTCGATTTGTTTGATAACTACGAAGACCGTGGTCGCAAATTCAAAACAGCTGTTCGTAATTTATAATTATTAAAGACAGAGAAAGATGACTTGGCTGGAGACCTACTTTAAAGGCGATCGCACCATTTGGTTAATCGTGATACTATTAAGTATCGTGAGTATACTTGCTGTGTATAGTTCAACAGGAACCCTGGCTTATAAGTATCAGTCGGGGAATACAGAATACTATTTATTCAAGCATGGAATCATTATGCTGTTGGGTTTTGCGTTGATGTATGGTATTCATATGTTGAAGTATACTGTATATGCACGCATCGCTACCTTTGGAATTTTAGTAGCGATACCCTTGTTGTTTTTTACATTATTGTTAGGAAGCAATATCAATGAAGCAAGTCGCTGGTTGACACTTCCTATCATTGGCCTTTCTTTCCAAACTTCCGATTTTGCAAAAGTCGCATTGATCTTATATGTGGCCCGACTCCTCTCGAAAAAGCAGGATAATATCAAGGATTTCAAAACGGCTTTTCTTCCCATAATCATTCCGATTGCGGTAGTATGTTTGTTGATCTTGCCTGCAAATTTCTCTACTGCGGCTGTATTATTTACTACTTGTGTGGTATTGATGTTTATCGGTCGAATAAGCATGAAGTACATCATGTATATGTTTGGTGGTGCGGTGGTCATTTTCAGTTTGTATTTGGCTTTTGCTTATTTCACAGGAATCGGTGGAGGTCGTATCAGCACTTGGACATCGCGTATCGAAAATTTTAGTGGAGGTGGCGATGAAGGAAATTATCAAGTACAACAAGCGAAGATTGCAATTGCTACGGGTGGACTCGTTGGCAAAGGTCCAGGGAATAGTGATCAAAGAAATTTCTTACCGCATCCTTACTCTGATTTTATTTTCGCCATTATCGTGGAAGAATATGGATTATTAGGAGGGACATTCGTACTCTTTTTGTATTTACTTCTTTTTTATCGAGCCATGCAAATCGTCAAGAAGACCGAGCGCGCATTTGCTGCGCTTATTACCATAGGATGTGCCTTTAGTTTAGTGTTTCAAGGATTAATAAATATGGCCGTTGCGGTGAATCTATTTCCTGTAACAGGTCAACCATTGCCCATGTTGAGCATGGGTGGAACTTCCATTTGGTTTACGAGCGCAGCCATTGGAATTATATTGAGTGTGAGTAGTGAGATTGATAAAACCGATACCAGCCCAGCCCTTGCAGCCTAATCAAAACATACGTGTTGTAATTAGCGGAGGTGGCACTGGTGGACACATCTTCCCTGCCATTGCTATTGCCAATGCATTGAAAGCGGTGAATAATGATATAGAAATATTATTTGTTGGTGCAGAAGGTAAAATGGAAATGGAAAAAATTCCTGCAGCTGGATTCACCATAAAAGGATTACCCATCGCAGGAATAAAGCGAGAAGTGAGTATTGATAATTTATCATTTCCTCTTAAATTAATCAAGAGTTTGAACAAAGCGAATTCAATATTAAAGGATTTTAATCCACACGTTGCGGTGGGTGTTGGCGGATATGCCAGTGGTCCACTATTGTACATTGCTGCTAGAAGAGGCGTTCCTACATTAATACAAGAACAAAATTCTTATCCCGGAATCACTAATAAATTATTAGCTAAAAAGGCAAAGAAGATCTGTGTGGCGTATGAAAACATGCATCACTTTTTTCCCGCTGCGAAAATTGTATTTACTGGAAATCCAGTTCGCGGCGATATACAATCCATAGAAGGAAAGAGAGATGAAGCTGCGCAGTTTTTTGGTTTGGATGCAACCCGTCCAACATTATTGATTGTAGGTGGAAGTCAGGGAGCTCGAAGTATTAACAGAGCGATAAAGTCAGGACTTCAAGAATTGGTAGAGTCGGGAGTGCAAGTGATTTGGCAAACGGGAAAATTATTTTCACAGGAAGCATCAGAAGCGTTAACCATCATTAACACTTCTTCTATCAAAGCAATGGATTTTATTTCGCGAATGGATTTAGCGTATGCTATAGCGGATGCAGTAGTAACTCGTGCGGGAGCTAGTACCGTTTCGGAATTATGTATTGTGAAGAAGCCATCTATTATGGTTCCATTGCCCACAGCTGCAGAAGACCATCAAACAAAAAATTGCAAAGCATTAGTAAATAGAAACGCTGCATTATTGGTTACCGATAATGAAGTTGCAACTCGTCTAGTAAAGGAGGCCATTGCACTCATCTTTAATAAAGAGAAGTGCAAGGAACTTTCTGAGAATATTGCTCCCTTAGCAAGACCAAATGCTGCATTTGAAATAGCAAATGAAATCTTACAACTTGTAAAAAAATAGAAATTGAAACAAATTAATTGGCAAACCATCACACAAGTTTATTTCCTCGGAATAGGAGGGATAGGCATGAGTGCGCTTGCTCGTTATTTTTTAGCTGAGGGAAAATTAGTTGCTGGATACGATCGTACGTCAACGCCATTGACTGATGCTTTGAAATTGGAAGGAATGAAAATTCATTTTGCAGATGATGTTACTCAGATTCCTGCTTCTTTTGCCGATTTGAATTTGAAGGATCAAACTTTGGTAGTTTTAACTCCAGCCATTCCACCTCATCATACCGAACTTGATTATTTTAAAAACAAAGAATTTCAAATTGTAAAAAGATCTCAAGTATTGGGATTTATTACAGAACCGCATGTGTGTTTTGGAGTGGCTGGGACGCATGGAAAAACAACGACCTCTTCTATACTAGCTCATATTTTAAATACGGCCGGGCATAATATCACTGCATTTTTAGGAGGTATCAGCTCAAATTATAAATCGAATTTGTTATTAGGAAAATCAACTCAGCCGAAACATGAAATTGTGGTGGAAGCCGATGAGTACGATCGTTCTTTCCTTACACTTTTTCCAGATGCAGCCATCATTACATCAATGGATGCCGATCATTTGGATATTTATGGTAGTAAAGAAGAGATGCATTTGAATTATCAAGCTTTTGCAGCTCAAGTTCATCCCAGTGGATTCATCGTTCAGAAGTTGGGATTAGAATTGGGAAATTGCCAAGCGCGAAAAATCACCTATTCCATTACTGATAAGCATGCCAATTACGTAGGTGAAAATATTAAAGTTGTGAATGGAAAATATATTTTCAACTTAGTCACTCCAGCATATGTAATTGATGGCTTAGAATTGGGATTGCCAGGTCGACATAATGTAGAGAATGCAGTGGCGGCGTCTGCTTTAGCGATTGAACGAGGAGTGGATATGGTTTCCTTAAAAGAAGCGCTGAAAAGTTATTCAGGAGTGCAACGTCGTTTCGAATATCATGTGCGAAAGGAAAATGTAATTTACATTGACGATTATGCACATCACCCAGAAGAATTGAAAGCAGCTATATTATCAGCACGTGAATTGCATCCGAATAAAAGAATTGCAGCAGCTTTTCAACCGCATTTGTTCACACGAACACGTGATTTTGTAAATGGATTTGCAGAAAGTTTGAGTTTATTAGACACCTTGTATTTATTGGAAATATATCCAGCGCGAGAATTACCTATTGATGGAGTGGATGCAGGAATCATTTTTGATAAAGTGACCATCCAAGATAAACATAGAGTAAGTAAAGAAGAATTAATTGCCCAACTGAGAAAAAATACGCCACAGGTATTTTTAACCTTAGGAGCAGGAGATATCGATCAATTAGTTGAACCTATTAAAACACTTTTTGAAGGAGTATGAAAACGAAAATAAACTTCAAAAAAATATTGACCATCGCTGGGTGGTCAGTATTCTCCGTAGGCATGTTGGCTTTACTTGGATTTGTAAATCAAAAGCAGGAACAGTTAAAGTGTACCGATGTGATTGTGGAAATGAAGGGCGATATGGGACATGAGTTCGTCGACAAAAATGATGTATTGAAGTTGGCAAACAGTAAAGGAAAATTGATTGGAAAATCGGTGGGAACCATCAACACTGCATTGTTAGAAAAAATTATTTTGTCTAACCCTTTCATAGAAGACGTAGAAGTATATTCAGCGATTGGAGGGGTCCTTCACATTGAACTTATCCAAAGAAATCCAATAGTGCGTATCATCAACAAAAACGACGAGCAGTATTATATTGATCAAACAGGCGCATTCATGCCTGTATCAGATCGTTATACTCCTCCTGCGTTGGTAGCAAATGGATTTATCTTCAATACATATGGTGAAATGAACGTGCATATTGGTACTCCAAAGTCGGACACTGCGGCTGTAAAAATTCAAAGAACGATAGAGCAAGTCTATGTTCTTGCGCATTTTTTAGAGACGGATTCTTTCTGGTCGGCGAATACTGAACAAATTTATGTGAATGAATTTCAGGAATTGGAATTGATTCCGCGCGTAGGTGATCACAGAATATTGTTGGGCGACACCACTAACTTGAGTGAAAAAATGGACAACCTTTTTGTATTCTATCGTGAAGGATTGAATAAAATGGGTTGGAATAAGTATTCAATCATCAATCTGAAATACAAAGATCAGATTGTTTGCACAAAAAAATAAATTTTGATGGAAAATACAGACATCATTGTAGGACTTGATATCGGCACCACAAAAATTGCCGCCATCGTTGGACGTAGAAACGAACACGGGAAAGTGGAAATTATGGGGATGGGACGTTCGGAATCTCTGGGTGTGATGCGCGGAATCGTAGCCAACATCGAGAAGACCGTTATTTCCATCAAGGAAGCTGTGCTTGAAGCAGAGGCTAAATCTGGTGTAGAGATCAGTGATGTGCATGTGGGTATTGCGGGTCAGCATATCAAAAGTATGCAGCACCGCGGTATGATCACACGTACCAGCACGAATGATGAAATTAGTCGAATTGATATTGATGCGATCATCAAAGACATGTACAAATTGGCAATGCCTCCAGGTGAAGAAATCATTCATGTAATTCCACAAGAATTTATTGTCGATAACGAACAGGGTATCAAAGATCCAATTGGTATGTCAGGCGTTCGTTTAGAAGCGAATTGTCATATCATCACGGGCTTAATCACCGCAGCGAATAATATTCAGAAATGTGTTACCAAATCTGATTTGAAAACGGTAGACATCATCCTTGAACCACTTGCATCTGCAGAAGCGGTGTTGACAGAAGAAGAAAAAGAGGCAGGTGTTGTTTTAGTGGATATTGGTGGAGGTACAACTGACATCGCCATTTTCCAAGATGGAATTATTCGTCATACTGCTGTAATTCCTTTTGGAGGAAATGTAATTACAGATGATATTAAGGAAGGATGTTCCATCATTCGCAATCAAGCAGAATTGTTAAAGACAAAATTTGGTTCTGCCTTGGCGAAACAAATGAAGGATAATGAAATTGTTTCTATTCCAGGATTACGTGGAAGAGAACCCAAGGAAATTTCAGTAAAGAATTTGGCTTCCATCATTCAAGCAAGAATGGAAGAAATTATAGAAAGCGTTTATTACGAAATTAAGAGTTCAGGTTTTGAGAAGAAATTAATCGCCGGTATTGTTATTACAGGCGGTGGATCACAACTTAAGCATGTCACACAATTGGTAGAATATATAACGGGGATGGATACCCGCATTGGTTATCCAAACGAACATCTTGGTAAAGGAATGGATGAAGTGAAGAGTCCAATGTACGCTACCGGTGTTGGTTTGGTGATTAAAGGATTGCAAGATCTAGAAAGAGATCGTAAACGTCCTGCAAGTACAACCGTACAGCCCACTGTGAAAGGTGAATCGAGAAAGAGATGGTGGCAAAATATTTTTTCAAATGAATTCTTAGGAGACGACAAGGATAATTTACTGTAATTAAAAACTAACCTGCTAACAACATAAAACACATAATCATGAATCAGCAAGAATTTCCCAATCAACGCGAAGGTTCGCGATCAAATCTGATCCAGTTTGACATCAACCAAGAAGAAGCATCTATCATAAAAGTGATTGGTGTAGGAGGTGGTGGTAGCAATGCCGTAAACCACATGTATCGTCTCGGAATTAAAGGAGTTGATTTCCTCGTTTGTAATACGGATGCGCAAGCATTGGCGATTAGTCCAGTGCCTTATAAAATGCAATTAGGACCTAACCTTACGAGAGGACGTGGTGCCGGTGCAATTCCTGAAGTAGGAAAAAATGCAGCCATCGAAAATGTAGAAGAGTTAAAATCTCTTTTAGGAAATGGTACACGCATGGCTTTCATCACTGCTGGAATGGGTGGTGGAACAGGTACTGGTGCAGCTCCTGTAATTGCAGGCATTGCTCGTGAGATGGGCATATTGACCATCGGTATTGCTACTATTCCATTTGGTTTCGAAGGACGCAAGCGTAAGCAACAAGCGGAATTGGGAATTGAAGAGTTGAAGAAAAATGTAGATGCTTTGTTGATTATCTGCAATGATAAATTGCGTGAGATCCACGGGAACTTACAATTACGTGATGCCTTTGGTCATGCGGATGATATTTTAACAACAGCAGCAAAGAGTATCGCTGAAATCATCACCAACACCATGCATCTCAATGTTGACTTTGCGGATATAGAGACCGTTATGAAGGACAGTGGTGTAGCCATCATGGGATCTGCAAATGCAGAAGGCGATAATCGTGCCGTGCGTGCTGCTGAAGCGGCTTTGGATTCACCTTTATTAAACGATAATGTAATTGAAGGCGCTAATTATATTTTGTTAAGCATCACCAGTGGACATAATGAAGTGACGATGGATGAAGTTGGTGAGATCAATGATTATATTCAAGCACAAGCTGGACAAACCGCTGAAATTATTTTAGGATTAGGACATGATCCATCATTAGGTGATAAAGTTTCTGTAACGGTTATTGCCACTGGATTCAAAACTGGTGAGCAAAAATTGGCAGAGATAAAACGTCCAGAAGTAATCATTCATAAGTTAGATGAGCCAGTAGCTATTGCTCCAATTCCTGCACCTCCATCAGCATCGAACAGAGTTGTTGAAATGCAAAGTAAAGTAGAAGAAACTCCAGTAGAAAATAGTGATCCTACAGAGCCTTTCTTATTCATCCGCGACGACATGGGCTTTGATCAACACAATGATTATTCGTATGCATTTACGGATCAAGCCGACATGAACATGGATCCAGATACAGGAATGATTGAATTGGATTTCCCGACTCAAGAAGAGCCTTATATCAAAACGGTTCAGTCGTCTATTCCTCCAGTGGTAGAAGTCAATGATGCTCCCGTAATTCGTCATGAGTTAAACCAAGAGTCACCGAGGAATACACAATCAGCTCCTGAGCAAAAGAATCAAGAAGATGAAATGTATCAACGATCATGGGATCGCATCATGCGATTGAAAGAGGCGGGCTTGAGACATAATTCTCCAAGCGGTTTAGCTGAAATGGAAAAGGAACCTGCATTTAAAAGAAGAAATGTAAAGTTGGAAAATACGCCTGCTTCTTCCGATAGTAGTGTTAGTCGTTACACTTTATCGTTAGATGATAACAAGCCTGAAATCAGACCTAACAATCCTTTCTTACACGATCGTGTAGATTAATCATACAACCATGAGTTTAGAACAATCTATCATGGCGGATTTAAAAACTGCCATGTTAACAAAGAATGAAGCGGGACTCCGTGCAATTCGCGCTATTAAGTCGGCGATTTTGTTGGCGAAAACAAGTGCAGGTGGTAACGAGATGAGTGCAGAGGATGAAGTGAAGATGTTGCAAAAATTAGTAAAGCAACGTCAAGAATCCATCTCCATTTACGAAACGCAACAACGCGAAGATCTTGCTGCACCAGAGCGTGAAGAAGTGGCTATTATTTCAAAGTATTTACCTGAAATGATGAGTGAGGATGATGTTCGCAATGCGGTGAAAGCAGCGATCGAACAAACCGGTGCGAAGTCGCCAGCCGAAATGGGCAAGGTGATGGGTGTCGTTACAAAAGCGCTTGCTGGCAAAGCCGATAATAAAATGGTTTCCGCCTTGGTAAAAGAATTATTGAGTTAAGACCTTTCCTAGTCCCATTTATTTATTCCCAAAACCCGAACCTGTAAGTTCGGGTTTTTTATGTACGAATAGATTTTTTTATCATCCCATAACCATCACAGAATATTTCTGCGATGGTTATGGGATACCCTTCTATATAGCTGAATTCCTGTAGCGGTGGATTGCAATCCACCTCTACAGGGATTATATTTATTATAGAATGTTTATTCATCGTCAACCGCGGATTGCAATCCGCGGCTACGAGGTTTCATTCCAAAAGGTGGGCAATCCATGCATCGGATTCTCATCCGATGCATGGATTGGTTTTTTATAATTATTTTCATTTATTTTATAATTTTTGTAACCTTTATAAAATTCTAACGTAAGAGATAGCTTGTCTAGCCTCTGAATCCCCCTTTTTTCACTGATGTTTTGATGATTTTTTATCACTTTCTACTAAATAGAAGTGGCATTGCTTAATCCGAAACTAATCTTACATATTTTTCGTAAGAATTGGAGTAAAAATGTCCCACGACATCAAAACCGATAAAATGTTTCGAAGTTTTAGAAATTTAAGAATTGCAGGAGTCGTCTTGATCTTCTTTTGTTGCTTCTCGCAAGGAGCTAAAGCACAAGCTCCCACTGCTGCATTTGATGCAAACGACACTATCGTTTGTATTACCAATACTGTATCTTTTGTTGATATGTCTCTGCCAGGAAATGCCGCCATCACAGGATGGAGTTGGACTTTTGGAGATGGTGGTACTTCTACAGTTCAAAATCCAAATTATGCTTATGCAACAGGAGGAAATTTTACTGTTAAGTTGGTAGTTACAAACGCAAATGGTTTACAAGATTCCATCACTCACGTTATTTATGTGTTGGTGGCGCAAGCAATAAATAATACAGTACGCATTTGTTCTCCGCAATCATCCACCACCATTATGGCCGTTGATCCAGGAATTGCAGGCGTTACTGGAACTTGGTTTACTTCTTCTTCAGGAGTGATTGCTTCTCCTGCAAATGATACTACATTAATTTCAAACTTAATTAGTGGAACGTATTTATTCTTTTGGGTAGTATCGGATGGTACCTGTAGTGAAGCCGATCAAGTGACAGTTATAGTCGATCAGCCTGTTGTTGTAAATGCAGGTCCCGATCAGAATATTTGTACCACACCGGGTACTGCAACCATGGCTGGTTCAAATCCAGCTCCAGGAACAGGTCTGTGGACAACAACAAGCGCTGCTACAATATCAAATCCAATTAATCGAAATACACCCATCACAGGATTAACTTCTCCAGGTACTTATGTATTTGTTTGGACCGTTACCAACGGAGCTTGTGTAATTAGAGATACCATGAATATTATTGTATCGAATCCTGTAGCCTCTGCTGCTGGTGCCGATCAATTAGTATGCGCATCTCCAGGAACTGCAACGCTAGCGGGATCAAGTCCTGCTCCTGGAACAGGTGTGTGGACCACTACTTCCGCTGCTACCATCGCAAATCCCTCAAGTGCAACATCTACAGTTAGTGGATTAACTACCGCTGGTGTCTATACGTTTATTTGGACAGTTACGAATGGAGCATGCGTTAGTCGTGATACGATGTTAATGACAGTAAGTACTGCCATTGTTGCCAATGCAGGGAACAACCAACAAATATGTACTACTACTGCCTCAGGTTTGTTAAGTGGAAATAATCCTTCACCTGGAACAGGTTTATGGACCGCATTAAATGGAGGTACTATTACGAATCCTACAAACAGCGTAACTACTGTTACTGGTTTAATAACATCAGGTTTTTACAATTTTGTTTGGACCATTACGAATGGCCCCTGCGTTTCAAGAGATACGGTAGTTTTCATAGTGCGAAATCCAGTCATTGCAAATGCCGGACCCGATCAACAATTTTGTAATGCAACCACGGCAACATTAACTGGAAATAGTCCTGCTCCTGGAACAGGTGCATGGACTACAACGAGCAGTGCAACGATTGCAAATCCTTCGTCAGCAACTACTGCAGTCAGTGGATTAGCTGTTGGATTGAACACCTTTATCTATACAACATCTTATGGTGCCTGTGTAAGCAGAGATACTATTATAATAAGAGTAGATGCATTAATCATTTCAAATGCAGGTCCCGATATTCAAATTTGTGAATCACAAACATCGGTAACCATGGCAGGAAATAATCCGGCTCCAGGAACTGGTGTATGGACAAAATTAAATGGTGGAACGATTACAACACCTTCAAGTCCGACCACAACCATCACTGCGCTTACTCCAGGAACACATCAATTTATTTGGACGATCACCAATGGAACATGTATCAGCAGTGATACCATGCGTGTAACTGTGAATGTTCAAATTCCAAGTAATGCTGGGTTGGATCAACAAATTTGTCAAGGAGCATCCATCAGTCTTTCTGGTAACAATCCAATTCCTGCAACGGGATTGTGGACAACGCCTTCTTCTGCTATCATTGCGAATCCAACCAATCCAAGTACTGCGGTTAGTGGATTAACTAACGCTGGTGCCTATGTGTTTGTTTGGACAGTTACCAATGGCGCCTGTGTACTTCGCGATACGGTTCGTATTACGGTTGACTCAGCCATCGTGGCAAACGCTGGCCCTGATCAAAATTTATGTGCGCTTACCACAGCTACTTTAGCGGGTAACGCTCCTACAACGGGGACTGCAAGTTGGTCATCATTAGGCGCTGCAATAGTTACGAATGTAGCATTAGCCAATAGTGGAGTCACGAATTTAACAATTGGAAATAATTTATTTGTATGGACCATTACTAATGGAAATTGCATCAGCAGAGATACTATCAATATTGTGGTAAGTACTTTAATTCCTGCCAATGCAGGTCCCGATCAACAAATTTGTGCTAGTTCTCCCACTGCAACACTAAGCGGAAATTCTCCTGCCCCAGGTAGTGGAACATGGACCACATCTTCATCGGCGATCATTGCAAATCCTACCAATCCATCTACTGCTGTAAGCGGATTAAATACAGCTGGAACATACTCTTTTATTTGGACCATTACCAATGGTTCTTGTATTTCTCAAGATACTATTGTAATCACTTTAAATAGTACAGTAATTGCAAATGCAGGTTCTGATCAAAATTTATGTAATGTTACATCCTCTACATTAAATGGAAATGCATCAGCACCGGGAATAGGAACGTGGACAACTTCGTCTTCAGCAACCATCGTAAATTTATCATTACCAAACACAGCGGTAAATGGAATGCAAGCAGGAGTTTATTCTTTTGTTTGGACTATTATCAATGGATCTTGTACAACCAGTGATACCGTTTTAATAACTATCGATTCATTAATTACTGCAAATGCTGGCGTTGATCAAGCCGTTTGTGTAGGAGGTACAGTGTCTTTGTCAGCAAATGCTCCTTCAGCAGGAGTTGGACAATGGACAACTACTAGTTCTGCAATTATTGCAAATCCAACGAGTGCGAGTACTACAGTGAGTGGACTAAATACTTTTGGAAGTTATTCCTTTGTATGGACTATCACCAATGGTACATGTACAAGTTCAGATACAATACTTGTTCAAGTAGATTCTGCTGAAATTGCTGATGCAGGTCCTGATCAGAATCTATGTGAAATATTTACTGCAAACTTAAATGCCACTGTTCCATTAACAAGCGTGGGTGTGTGGACAAGTTTAGGTGCTGCAACCGTTACTACTCCTGCTGCTGCAAATTCTGCAGTGAGTAATTTGGTGTATGGAAGTAATGCTTTTGTTTGGTCAATCACCAATGGTGGTTGTACCAGCAGTGATACAATAATTATTTATGTTGATTCAATAGTAATTGCCAACGCAGGTGTCGATCAACAAGCTTGTGCTTCCTCTTCCATTGCTCTTTCTGCAAATAGTGCTGGAAGTGGTGTAGGAGCCTGGACTTCTTTAGGAGCAGCAACAGTAGATAATCCAACTAATCCAAGCTCAACAGTAAATAATTTGCAAGTCGGAATAAACACTTTTGTTTGGAGTATAGCCAATGGCGCATGTAATAGTACAGACACGGTTAATATTTCAATTAATCCAGTTCCTGTTGCCGATGCGGGTGTAGATCAGTTTGTACCTACTGGAACATTTGTGATCTTAGGAGGATTTCCATCTGCTTCTGGAGGAACGGCACCGTATACCTATGAATGGAATCCGGGATTAACATTGAACGATAGTTTAGTTTCGAATCCAACAGTAACGGCCACTGTAACGACTACTTATTTACTAACGGTAACGGATAGCCTCGGTTGTACAAGTACAGCTTCTATTACAATTTGGGTAAACGATCCTCCAATTGTATTGAATGATACGATTTCAACTGGAGAAGATACTACTGTTGTTATTTATGTTTTGAATAACGATTCTGATCCCAACAATAATTTGGATACGAATGCACTTGGAATTTTACAAGGACCGTTTAATGGAAGTGTTGTCATTGGTCCAGGCGGACAAATTATTTACACACCAGGTCCTAATTTCAATGGAATGGATTCCATCTTATATATTATTTGTGACGATGGTATGCCTGTTTATTGTGATTCCGCATGGATCATCATCACCATTAATCCGGTGAACGATGCGCCGGTAGCTGTGGATGATTACGCAACAACACCCGAAGATTCCTGCATCCAAATTGCCATCTTAAGCAATGATACGGATGTAGAAAATATGATTGACTTAAGTACATTAGTTATTATCTCAGGTCCATCAAACGGTACTTATAGTTTAGATCCTACGACTGGAATTTTAACGTATTGCCCCGATTCTAATTTTAATGGAATCGATACTTTGATTTATGCAATTTGCGATTCAGGTTATCCAACTCCAATATTATGTGATACCGCTCTTGTTATTATTACCGTTACACCTGTAAATGATTTACCCATTGCTCAAAGTGATTCGGCGATTGTTTGTGGTGGAGATATTGCCATCATCTATGTAAGAGGAAATGATATCGATCCAGAAGGTGATACACTCTCCGTTTCTATTTATGCTCAAGGAAGCCAAGGATTAGCTTTTGTTGGCACAAATCAGGAAATTATTTATGCTGCCAATTTCAATGCGGGAGGATGGGATAGTTTGCAATATGTTGTTTGCGATCAACAAACACCTGCTGGTTGTGATACCGCTTGGTTGTACATCTATATTCATCCATTACCTCAAATTACTTCCACCGTGACTCCAGTTTTATGTGGAGGAGATAGCATCGGTGCAATTGATATTACACTTTCACCTGTTGGAACGTATAATTTTACTTGGTCGAATGGTAGTACAGATGAAGATATAGATAGTTTAACAGTAGGAATTTATACACTTGTTATTCTCGACTCTAACGGTTGCGTATTAACGTATTTAGATACAGTTCCTGGTCCATTGTTACCTCTTTCAGGAACCATGGTTTCTCAAGACGTTTTATGTTTCGGAGAAGATAATGGTGCCATCGACATTCAAATTTTGGGTGGAACAAGTCCTTATTCTTACGCTTGGAACAATAGCTCTACCGATGAAGATTTAGATTCATTGGCCGCTGGAATTTATACGGTAATTGTGACCGATTCGAATGCTTGTGTGTATACATTGACCGATACCATCATCGCTCCATCGGCTGCACTAAACATCGCACTTACTTCCACTGATATTGTTTGTGCTGGCGACAGTACAGGTGCTATGAATGTTGCGGTAAGTGGTGGAACTCCTGGGTATAGTTATAGCTGGAGCAATGGTTCATCAACCGATTCATTGAATGGGATTCAAGCTGGAATTTATACTGTATTGGTTACCGATTCCAATGGATGTTTAATATCATTGAGTGATACAATCTTTGAATTAAATCCTCCCATTGTATTAAACGCAACAGTGGTAGATCCAAATTGTTTAGCAGGTGTGTATGGAAGTATTCAAACTACACTTTCAGGTGGTGTTGCGCCTTACACTTATTTATGGAATACTACTGATACTTTAACCGCACTCGATAGTTTACCGGCTGGATTTTATCAATTACTGATTACTGATTCGGTAGGATGTCAAGTGGTAGGTGCTTATACTTTAGTAGACACTTCTTCAATGGCAATAGCCATTACAGGAAATAATATTTTTTGTGAAGGTGATAGCGCAACATTGTCTGTACTTTCCTACAATGGATTATCGTATCAGTGGATGTTGAATGGAAATATTTTACCAGCCGATACCACAGCACAATTAGTGGTTACGCAGGGAGGAGATTATTCCATTTCAGCTACTGCGGGATGTGGATCTTTTACAGATGGACCTCTCACGGTGACTGTAAATCCATTGCCTGTTGTTGATGCTGGAATAGATGAAAATGTAGACTGTCACGCTGTGCTTACTTTAAATGCAACAGGTGGATTAACGTACAGTTGGACTCCTGCGAATTTATGTACTACGCCGAATCAATCCAATACTGTTGTAAATACATCTTCCAGTAATACATTCACTGTGGTTGCTACCGATGCGAATGGCTGTTCAGCTCAGGATGATGTGGTGGTTACCGCTAATTGCAATGAAGTTGTTGTTCCCACTGGATTTTCTCCTAACAGTGATGGTGTTAACGATTATTATGTGATTAGCGATATAGATCAGTATCCAAATGCGAATTTGAAAATATTTAATCGATGGGGTACACTCGTTTATGAAATGAATAGTTATGATAATTCATGGACTGGATTATCGAATATAGATAAGATTGGAATAGGGGAAGTTTTGCCAAATGGAACCTACTATTATATCCTCGATTTGGGCAATGACGAGAAGCCACTTAATGGCTACGTAATAATCCGACGATAATAAAAAATGAATTGTGGACTGAGCCTCAGGAGTTTTAACTCTTGAGGCTTTTTTTTGATGGATATATAATTACTTTTTTACTCTTCCTACAATTTGGTACTTTTGCATGAAATTGGGTTGGTACTATGAAAATCTCTTATAATTGGTTGCAGCAATTTGTACAGCCTGCATGTTCTCCTGAGGAGCTTTCTGCTGCGCTCACAGATTGTGGCTTGGAAGTGGAACAAATGTCGAAGTGGCAAAGTGTTGAAGGTGGATTGCAAGGGCTATGTGTTGGCAAGGTTTTAACCTGCGTACAACATCCCAATGCCGATCGATTGCATATCACTACTGTTGATGTGGGAGATGGTGTTGCCAAACAAATTGTATGTGGTGCTCCAAATGTAGCGGCTGGTCAAACGGTAATTGTTGCTTTACCAGGCACTGTTCTTTATCCTGCAGGTGGTGAATCGTTCGAAATTAAAAAGTCGAAGATCAGAGGAGAAACTTCTGAAGGGATGATTTGTGCAGAGGATGAAATTGGTTTGGGAACTTCTCATGCCGGCATTCTAATTTTACCAGATACTATCGCAGTGGGAACTCCTGTTGCCGATTATTTTAAAGTAGAGAATGATATTGTTTTTGAAATTGGTTTAACACCCAATCGCGCTGATGCTGCATCTCATTTAGGTGTAGCGAGAGATGTGAAAGCGTTATTTGGAACGGATGCTAAGACGCAGTTAATTATGCCTTCTGTAGATGGGTTTAAGGAGGGGAGTAAAGAGAATTCCATCACAGTTGAAATAAAAAATGCAGAAGGATGTCCGCGTTATTCCGGAATTGAAATTTCTGAAATTAAGGTAGCACCTTCTCCCGATTGGTTGCAAAATCGATTGAAGAGTATTGGTGTTCGACCGATCAATAATATTGTTGATGTTACAAATTATATCATGCATGATTTGGGACAACCTTTACATGCTTTTGATAAAAGTAAAATTCAAGGAAATAAAATTTTAGTAGGTAATTTACCTGCTGGTACAAAATTCAAAACGTTAGATGCCATTGAGCGTAGCTTGGTAGGTACAGAGTTGATGATTGCAGATGCGCAGGGAGGATTGTGTATAGCCGGCGTTTTCGGTGGATGGGACAGCGGTGTAAACGAGAATACAACTTCAATCTTTTTAGAGAGTGCTTGCTTTCATCCCGTGCATGTTCGAAAATCAGCTCGACAACATGGCTTGCATACCGATTCCTCTTTCCGTTTCGAGCGTGGAACAGATCCTGAGTTGACCGTTTATGCATTGAAGCGTGCAGCCTTATTGATTGCAGAATTAGCAGGAGGGAAGGTAGATGGAAAAATCATTGATCTTTATCCCGTAAAAATTCCATCTGCAAAATTGGAAGTAAGTTATCAATATCTTTCATCCATCATCGGTGCTGAAATTGAAAGGGCAACGATTCATCGCATCTTAAAAGATTTGCAAATTGAAATCGTTTCTGACAATGCAGAAGGAATGCAACTTTCTGTTCCTTCTTTCAAAGTAGATGTAACACGTCCTGCCGATATCGCTGAAGAAGTGTTACGTATTTACGGATATAACAACATCGCCTTACCAAAAAAGATTTCCATCTCTGCAGGTCAACATATTTCTCCTGATCCAGAAGAAATTGTGGAGCGCTTAGGAAGCATACTCGTTGGAAATGGTTTTAGAGAGATTTTAACCAACAGTCTAACAAAAAATGCATACCTCGATGTAGTTCCAACGCAAGAAGGAATCGAAGGTGTTCAAGTACTGAATCCGCTCTCCAACGATTTAGCTTTATTGCGTCATAGCATGCTCATGACAGGACTCGAAACCATCGCCTACAATGTGAATCGCCGACAAAAAGAGCTACGTTTTTTTGAATTGGGAAAAACGTATGGAAAAGTAAAAGGAAAGTATTTAGAGAATCAGTGGTTGTGCTTATTCATTACTGGGGAGATGGTATCAGAGCATTGGAAAGTAAAATCACAATCGTATGATATTTATTTTGTGAAATCCATCGTCGATAAAATGTTAGCGGATGTAGGAATCCATCTGCAAAAGCAAATCAAACTAGAGCCTGTTGCTTCTGATTCTTTGGATCAATGCCTTTCTTATTCAGTGAAATCATCTTCTTTGGTAAAGATGGGCAAAGTAAAAAAATCAGTATTGAAAGCCTGCGATGTTTCACAAGATGTTTGGTATGCGGAATTTCATTTTGAAAACTTGATGCGTGCCATCGAAACAAAGGATAGAGTAGTTCCAGGTCCACCAAAGTTTCCAGAAGTAAGACGAGATTTATCAATGGTATTGGACAAAACAGTTCAATATGCCGAGTTAGAAAGCATCGCTTTTGCAACCGAGCCAAAACTCTTGAAGCATGTGAATTTGTTTGATGTGTATGAAGGCGATAAAATTGAAGCCGGGAAAAAATCCTATGCCATGAGTTTTATTCTCCGCGACAACGAAGCCACTTTGCAAGATAAGCAAATTGACACGGTGATGAATAAATTGATGAAACAATTGGAGACAAAATTGAATGTAGTGATACGGAAGAGTTAGTGTAAAGTATTTTTATTTATACTATCGCACCATTAATTTTATCGTCTGAATTTTTTGTTCGTTTCTAAATACTGCTAAGTAACAACCAGGAGCTAATTTTTGTTCTTCTTCAGCAAACTCTAAAATTACACCGCTTTGATCAGCGTTCCAGTTTTGTTGGGAGATGATTCGTCCTCCTAAATCAGAAATTGTCAAACTTAACATTCCTTTCACTCCAATAGCGCGAATAACTTGTAAGCTACCGTCTGAAGGATTTGGATAAATAGAAGCGGAGAAATCATTTTTGCCATTTTTAGGAAGCGCAATTACATGCGATGTAGATTTCGTTCCATCGAAATCGAATTGCTGTAAACGATAATAAAGAATTGGACTGTCATTTTCTGTATCAGTGTATTGATAACGATGCACCGTATTTGAAGTTCCAAATCCATTCATCCGACCACGATATTGAAACTCCAATCCATTAATGCTTCTTTCTAATTCAAAATAGTCATTGTTTTTTTCAGATAGCGTGAACCATTCTAATTGAATATTTTCGCTTGTTCTTTTTCCTGTGAAATTGGTGAGACTGACTGGAAGCGGGGAAGTAATGGAAATAAAATACCAAGCGGTATCACACAGCGGATAATTATCACATGTTAAATATTGTAAACTATCAGTGCCTGTAAAGCCGGCTGTAGTTAATGTATAACGAATGGAATCACCATTAAGAACAGTTGCCGTGCCTCTAAAAGGTCCGGCTAAAATGGTAGCATTCGCAAAGGGACCTCCATCTTCATCGCTGTCATTTATTTTTACTGGATAATCCTGATAAATGGCTCCAGCGTAGTTGATCGTATCATTTAATGCAACTGGTCGACTCACTCCGAAAAAAGTAAGCGTATCGAAATTGTTTATTTTATTGAGTTCATAACTCGGATTAGTAAAAGAAGAAATATATGTAATGTTACCAAGTGCGTTAATCCTTACCGTTAGAGTTAATGTATCTGTTTGATTCTTCTGCAAGGAATCCATCGACCAAACTCCCGTTCCTGAATTAAAAGATCCATAGGTAGAAGTATGCGTTTGATAAATAAGTCCGCTAGGAAGTGCTGCATTAAGTTTTAATCGACGTGCTGTTCCCGGACCTTCATTTCGAGCAATTAAATAAATGATAAAATTTTCATTCTTCACTGGCCAGCCTAACTGAGTACACATGCTTACTTCCACATCTGTTTTAAAATCGATACCTGCGATAGAATCACTCGCCGGAATAAAAATTGAATTTAGGAAAATACGTCTCCCATTAATTCGATTCATATCATTGATGGATCCTGTAGGAGCAGCCCATTGATAATGTTCGTGTCCAGCAATGTAAAATAAATTCCCACCAGCCAACGTATTTGGTCGCATTTTTTTTCCTGCCATGGTGTAATATAGTCCACCAGAACCACCACGCATAATTTCGTAGGTGTTTGCTTTCATGCTTCCACCTGCCTTAGGTCGCCAAAGTTTATACTCTCCATTGGGTGACATGATAGGGCCCAAAAATTGTGCAATGGGTAAATCAGGATTATTATATTGTACTGAAGCTAATCCAGTAGAAAAAGAATCGACTCCTGTAGTAGTCATGGTGAAAGTTGCATTTTCTAATGCACCAATGGTAGCGCAAGAAAAAATTAAATTTGCACCGCGTTGTACTGAATAGCGAAGCAATGGATTAAATAATGCAGTATCGGTTGAATGAAGATGTGTCTCTGAAATGAGCGACCAACTTCCATTAGAATTAAATGCTGTGCCCGCAGGTAATTGTAATCGATAGGACGCTGGAGAAATTCCGGCTTCCACCAAATATTTCACGGCTATGGTATCATAGCCAGTAGAATTCAATAATAAAATTCTTGGTTTATGCGTCAATGTATAACGCACATCCATATTGGTTGTGTTATTCAATCTGAAAACAACAACAGAATTTCCAAAATTTTTAATCACAGAAAAAGCAGTGTCGGCATAGGCACTATCAATAATAAAAGAACCGCCACGTATTCCAATAGTTCCTAATGCTGCTGTGTCGGGATATACTCTAGTAATATTCGTATTAAAGTCAATGGACCCAAGCGATGTTCTCGTCTTTCCCGCTTTGATAATCCATTTAACTGGAATTTCATTTTGCAAAAGTTCATTTACTAATCCATAGGCTTTCAAATTAAAATAACCTGGAAGCTTTTGGAAATTAGTATCCATGGTAACTATTAAAGCCCCATTTTTTATCGATTGAATATTTGAACTAGGTAAGGGTAAATCATTTTGCGCAAATAGATTTCCGACGGAAAGCAAAAGCATAAAATAAAAGAAGATAATTTTCTTTAAAAGAGGCTGCATGGTGGTTCTGTGATTTCTATTTTTAACGTAAATTTTTATAAAAAGTTCATTAATTATACTCGTAAATGCCCCCATATAATTAAACACAAAATTAGTGAACTGATAGGCTAACAACATTAAGTTGAGATTAAGAATGTATAAAAGCCAATTAGTCATGAAATGCTGTAAGTCATTGAATTATTGTTGCATATGTATTAAAATAGGTGTGTCACTATGAGCTTTTCCCTGTATTTCGAGTATTATTTTTGTTTGATGGAGTTTTGTTAAGTCAATTACTTCTAAATATACAATTCTTTAACATCTTCTTTTACCTACTTTCGCAGCGTGGCTTCCTTCCGTGATTTTAAACTCAATCGACAATTATTCGATGCCATAGCTGATGCTGGTTATGAGCATCCTACGGCCATTCAAGAAAAGGCCATTCCAGCCATTTTAGGCGGTCAAGATGTGTTGGGAATTGCACAAACTGGAACGGGGAAAACGGCAGCCTATTTATTGCCTCTACTTCGAAGTTTGAATTATGCGCAGGGAGCTGATGCTCGTGCATTAATTATAGTGCCTACTCGTGAGTTAAGTATTCAAGTTGGTAATACAATTGCAGAACTATCAAAGTACACTGATTTACGTTACGCTGTGATCTTTGGTGGACAAGGTGCCAAGGATCAAATTGCTTCTATTGAAGCGGGAATCGATATTTTGGTAGCATCACCAGGACGGTATTTGGATTTGTACACCAGTGGACATATTAAATCAAAAAAGATAAAATTTTTAGTGTTGGATGAAGCCGAACGGTTGATGGATAAAAGTTTCATTGGGCAATTTCATCGCATCTTAGAAACCATGCCGCAGAAAAGACAGAATTTATTGTTCTCTGCAACCATGTCGGATTTAGTGAAAAAGATTTCTGGTGATTTGATGGATTTTCCGATCACTATTGAAATTCGTCCCGATTTAAAAACAGCAGAAACCGTTACGCAAGCTTATTATAAAATTCCAAATTTAAGAGCTAAAATTAATCTTTTAACAGAATTGTTGAAAGATGAAAAAAACTTTAATAAGGTAATTGTCTTTTGTAAAACGAAAGTGATCGCAAGTAATACTGGAAAATATTTGCAACGTTTGTATGGTGAAGATAAAGTGTTGGTGATTCACGGAAATAAATCCCAGCAGACAAGAATCAATTCCATGCAACGATTCAAGTTGGAAAATGTGCCTTTGCTTATCACAACAGATCTTGCAGCACGTGGTTTAGATGTTCCTGATGTATCGCATGTAGTGAATTTTGATACGCCTATCATCTATGAAGATTATGTACATCGGATAGGCAGAACCGGTAGAGCATTTAAGACCGGGAATAGCATCACCTTCGTTACTGCTGCTGATGAATTTCATCTCGCTCAAATAGAAAAATTGATTGGACAAAAAATTCCAATGTTAAAAGTGCCACGGAATGTGGAAATTCCCGAGACAGGCTACGATGAAAATCAAGCGATGTTACGTGAAATTGATAGTCAGAAACGAAAATTGGATCCGGATTTTAAGGGAGCATTTCATGTGAAAAAGGAGCCAGTTAAAAAGTTTCCGAAAAAGAAAGTAGAAGCAAAAAAGAAAAAGCGAACCTATCGTAAATGAGAAATCTTCTTTCGCTCAAATGGGCAATGCTCTTAATTTTAACATTGATATGGGGCAGTTCGTTTATTTTAATGAAGCATGGATTAAAAGGATTTCCTCCCGAACAAGTAGCTGCTATTCGAATGGTGATCGCATGCATCGCTTCTTCTTTATTTGCTGTACGAAGATTTAAAAATTTGAAAGTAGGTTCCATTAAATACATGGCAGTTGTAGGTGCTGTGGGTAGTGGAATTCCAGCATTGCTATTTGCTGTTGCTCAAACAAAATTATCATCTTCATTAGCCGGAATGTTGAACGCACTTACACCGCTGTTCACAATGCTCATCGGAGTATTATTTTTTAAATCGAAATTTAAAAACTTGCAAATTATTGGTGTGCTCATTGGATTTATAGGAGCTGCCGGATTAGTTTTTATTCGTTCAGGAGGAGGTATTAGCGGTGAAGCTGCTTTTGCAATTTTAATTGTTATTGCAACTTGTTGTTATGGACTCAGTGTAAATGTGATTAAAACATTTTTGGCGGATCAAGATGCCTTATTGATCTCTGCAATTTCATTATTAATTGTTGGAATTCCTTATGGAATATTTCTTTCCACTACCGACTTCGCTGTGCGATTGTTTGAAGTTCCAGAAGCGAAAATGGCGTTCTTAAGCTTAGCTACTTTATCAATATTTGGAACTGCATTTTCAAATATACTTTATTTCAATCTTGTTAAAACGGCCGGACCTTTATTCGCTTCTGCCGTTACTTATTTAATGCCGATCATCGCTTTGTCGTGGGGCATTTCTGATGGAGAAATTTTAAATCCACTCCATATTGTAGCCTTGTTGGCGATTTTAGGTGGCGTAGCTTTAATTAGTTGGAAAGGGGAGATGAAACTTTCGCGAATATGGAGTAGAAAGTCATAGTTCGCAGTTTACTGTTCCATTTCTCTATTTTTTTCATTTAGTTTTAATGAATTGATGTTTTTATTTGATACCTTTAATTAGGATAAGAATCGTTTGGCAAAATCTAGTTGAATCGATTTTATCGATGCTATTAATTTAAAATTCAAAACATAAATTTCTTTATAGTTTAAACTTCAAAAAATGGAAAACAACGCAAAAAATATTCTTTCAAAAGAAAAAGAGCAACGAAAAAGGTGGAAACAAATCGTTGAGCAAACGATCAGCGAGGAACAGTTGATCATTGATAATTTGCTCAATGAACCAGAAGAAATATTAACGAGTGGTCAAGGCATTTCTGACAAAGTTGCACGCTTTGGTGGAAGCTGGAAATTCATCATTTCTTTTATGATCTTATTGTTTATTTGGATTATTGTAAATACAGCAACTCCCGATTCAATCATTTTTGATCCGTATCCATTTATTTTGATGAATTTAATTCTATCTACTATTGCTGCATTGCAAGCTCCCATTATTATGATGAGTCAAAATCGGAAGGAAGAGAAAGATCGAAAGAGAAGTGAGAATGATTATTTGATCAATCTTAAAGCTGAATTGGAATTAAGAAGTTTGCATCAGAAGATGGATTTGCTTTTAGAGGAACAAATCAAAGTATTGTTCGAAAGTCAGGCCCGACAAATGGACTT
Source organism: Bacteroidota bacterium (assembly GCA_031421935.1). Taxonomy (GTDB): domain Bacteria; phylum Bacteroidota; class Bacteroidia; order AKYH767-A; family OLB10; genus JAJTFW01. Next base: position 84,929 of record JANOPQ010000074.1, read on the forward strand.
ACTTGAGAAAATTAGTAAGCAAATAAAGCTGAGTGGTGTTTGATTTTACCTCGTTTAAGATTTTTAATAAGATGCTGTATTTTTGTTATTTCTAATTAAAAATCAGTTGTTTATGATTTAAGTGATGGTTAACGGAGTGTCGGTCCAAATTGGTTGCAAAATGGGTATCAAGGCTTATTATTTTATACTTTTAAAAGTTGAAAGGATGAAAAAAGGCATATCTCCAGCTAATTATTCGTTTAATTCCCATTTAAAGCAATTGAAAATGACTTTATTGCGTATAAAATACTTTTCTTCACATCATATTGTTAATTCCGTTTCTATGTTCTATCTTTGCCCTCCCTTATTGGGGAATTAAGAATAAGAACATGTACGCAATTGTAAACATCGCCGGTCAACAGTTTAAGGTTCAGGAAAACACGCCTGTCTTTATTCACCGATTAGAGGCTAATGAAGGTGATTCAGTAAATTTTAACGAAGTATTACTCGTTGATGATAATGGATCTATTAAAGTTGGAGCACCTCTTCTTGCTGGAGCTTCCGTTTCTGCCAAAGTACTTTCTCACTTGAAAGGTGACAAAGTTTTAATTTTTAAGAAGAAGCGTCGTAAAGGGTACCAAAAATTAAATGGTCACCGTCAGTATTTGACAAAAATTCAAATTGAAAAAATTACTGCTTAATTAGTAAAGCATAAAAGTTTAAAACATGGCACACAAAAAAGGCGTCGGTAGTTCTAGGAACGGACGCGAATCACATAGCAAAAGACTTGGTATTAAAGTTTTCGGTGGTCAAAGAGTAATCGCAGGAAACATCATCGTTCGTCAACGCGGAACAAAGCATCATCCTGGTGCTAACGTAGGAATCGGAAAAGATCATACGTTGTTTGCTTTGATCGATGGTACAGTAATGTTCCGTAAGCGCATGGATGATAAATCCTTTGTTTACGTAAAACCATTCGAAGCTACGGCTACAGCATAATAATTGAATAATATCCCAAATAATGCCTTGCGAAAGTGAGGCATTTTTTTTTGCGTGATTGTTAGAGTAGGAGATGGGAGTCCCGATAGCTATCGCATAGGCGTCAAGGCTAAATTAAACGTTTATCAACAATTTGCAGAAAGTGTTGATTGCTAATATTCAATATGTAGAGACGCCATTAATGGCGTCTCTACAGGAATTCACCCCCTTAATAGAGCC
>JANOPQ010000075.1:0-12017 GCA_031421935.1 Bacteroidota bacterium
CGCGCTGGCGCGCTTCGGTGAGTCGGTGAACATCGAAGATTTGATCATGGATGCCCAGGATAATCTACTCAATCGCCGCCTGGACCGCATCCGGCAAATCGGCTTTGGCGATGAATTTTGCGCGTCACTTGCAAACGGAAATTATATCTGCCGATTCCCGTCAGTGTTTTAAAGAAATGACCATCGGCACCGCTAAGCCACGTCAAGAAGATCTGGAAGAAATCAAGCATCATTTTGTAAACTCTCATTCTATTCACGAACATTTCAGTGCTGGCATTTTTGCAGATGAAGCAAAGAAAGTATTGAATGAATTATTTAAGAAAAAAGAGTATGTAGTTGTTGTGGGAGGAACCGGACTTTATATTCGCGCATTGACCGATGGCTTGGATGAATTGCCAACAGTAGAAATAAGCACAAGAGAAAAAGTAAAATCCATCTTCCAAGAAAAAGGAATTGAAGCATTACTCCAAATTATTCGTGAGAAAGATCCTGATTATTTATCGAAGGTCGACCAACAAAATCCATCTCGACTCATGCGCGCTGCAGAAATCATTCTGCAAACCAATGAAAAATATTCTGTTTTACTCGGGAAAGCGAAAGAGAAATTTCCTTACCATATTATAAAATTGGTAATTCATCCTGAGCGTTCTCTCCTCTATAAAAACATCGATCAACGCGTAGATCAAATGATGGAGATGGGTTTATTGGAAGAAGTGAAATCGTTGGTTCCTTACAAAGAATTAACTACGTTGCACACCGTGGGCTATAGTGAGTTGTTCGACTACCTCGAAGGAAAAAGCACTTTAAAATATGCTGTCGACAAAATAAAGCAGCACAGCCGCAACTATGCAAAGCGTCAAATTACATGGTTTAAAAATCAGGGCGAATTTATTTTTCTTGATCCTGCTGTAGATTCACTTTCTCCAGCAGAAATCATCCAATCGCAAAGCCTCTATAACCCCTAATATCTACACCACCTTCATGGCAAAATGATGACTGGTAATATTAAATCCATACATTAAATACATGCGATGCGCATCATATCGTTGGGGATTACATCCTGAATCAAGATGCAGTTCATTGCAATGTGCTTCCTTTGCAATAGCCATCACATGATCCAACAATTTTCTAGCATACCCTTTCTTTCTTTCGCCGGGAAGCGTACTTAAATCATCAACATAAATGGATTTTCCCCAATGTAAATGTTCCGCAAATCGGAATCCCAAAGCAGCTTTAACATCATTTCCTTTCACTAAATAGATCAAGCGATATCCACGCTGCATCATTCCACCAATAATGGTTTCGATGTTTCCTTCGTTGAGTTGAGGTCGTAAGGCGGACATAACATCGACTACTTTTAGTAATTCATCCTTTGTGTTAATTTCAAATATGTGCATAAATACGATTATTAATACATTCAAATTTAGCAATTTCCTAACTAATTTAAAATTATCAAGAAAGCTTATCCATAAACAATCACAGAAAGCCAATTCCTTTGTAATTTGGTGCCGTAATTATATAATTTATGAGAACGCTAACCCTACTCTTCTTATTTCTCGGAGTCCAACTCCATGCACAAAATAAATTCGTTACCGAGTATCGATATGATCAAAAGGTAACCATATCGGATGGAGGCAATTCAAACGCCGGACCCCTAATTAAAATTTTGGCGGAAGGGAATGGAAAATCACCAAGGTCTACATTTTACTATTTATCCTTTGGACAATTGATGAATGTAATTACCCGTGAACCCAAATTCGTTTATAATATCGAATCGGAATCGATGCGATTAAGTGGTGATGTAAATTACAAAGGGTTTGATGTGAGCGATTACCTCCTACCCGCCGAAGTTAAATTTGCTTTACGCCAAAAAGCAACGAGTGGCTTGTTTTGGGATCGCCCACTTTCAGCAAAAGTAGATACTGGAAAAATTGCATTGGCTTCATACAACGATACGGATACAATTAGTCCTCAGTACACCGGTTTTGATCTCATCAACTTCGAATTTAAATTCGGTAGTTCGGCAGATCTTGTAGCACAGGTAAAAATCATCAATAGTTATTATGACGCTATCACAGATCTCGACAGAGCTTTTGGAATGTTACAAGGATTGAACCCTTATGCCTATGAAAATTTCAGAAATAATCAAAAGAACCTGATGGAATCTGAAACATTTTTACGTCAGGCTCAAAATGCAAATTATCATCTTAAGCTCCCCTTACAAGCAAAAGATCCAGGCAAACTACTTGAAAAAATTAATATTGTTCAAAATATATTGAATCTTAAAAAAGCAGAGTTTGGTCAGGTATTAAGTACGTTGCATTTAACATTTTTCGACAAAGGACTTGGGTTCATTCGAAACAAAAATTTTAATAAAGCCCAGGATTATTTCCTCTGGGCATTGGAAGTAAATCCAATGTTCACTCCTGCCCTATTCCAATTATCTTTCATCGATTTTAATCAAGGAAATTTGCATGAGGCAGTCTGTAAGTCTGACGATATTTTATATAATATGCCCGTCGACCCAGAAACAAAAGATTTCACGTTTGATTTGCTAAAGGAAATTTATTCTGTTTACATCCAACAAGGCGATGATGCTTACACCAAGAATAAATTTCGCAAAGCCATCGACGAATATGAATCGGCGCGTAGCATTTGTGAAAAATACAATGGTGTTCCTTGTGGTGAAGAGTTGAGTCGAGGAATGTCGTTAGCTAAATCAGGCATCTACAAAGAATACCTCGATGAAGCCCGCGAATTGGTCATCATCAATGAATTTAGTCAAGCAGAAATTTTAACACAAACTGCCATTCAATTTCAAAACAACAATAAAAAATATATCCCTGACGGAACGGAAGCTGCTAATTTGATAATGGCCATTCGTCAAAAAAAATACGACTACACAATCTCCCAAGCCATCCGTCTCACGGATCAGAAAATGTACGACGCTGCGCTGGAAAAACTAGAGGAAGCAGATCGTTTGGCAGAACTGCACAATCTTCAGCCCAACAAAGATTTCAGAACGTTAACGTATAATGCCGCACGTCCTCGCACCCTTGAATTTATTTTTGAAGGATCTAGCTTTGTAAAAAGCAATAATCTGAATGCAGCGCGTGAAAAATACTCGATGGCTACTGATGCTCAAAAAAATTACTTTTTATTGGAGGACAAGGAGATTAACAAGCAACTTGAAACTTTGCGCAAAAGCATTTTTACACAGCAATGTATCAACGCACAATTTTCTGTTGACTCCGCCTACAATAAAGGACAAGATGTTGAAGCCGAAATGAACTACTTAGCAGCCAATGCTAGCTATGAGTATGGAATTACGGTGGCCAGCAATAATCGTGAATGTGAAATTAATGTGGACAGTCTTGAATCTGCCATTCAAAATATTCGTACAGCCGTTACTTACTTAGAGTTAATGAAAGAAGTACGAAACGATGAAATTAAGGGACGGTTTCAGACGTCGATGGACAACTACGAAAAAGCATCCAAGTATTATCTTGAATTCAAAATAAATAATTTCGGTCTCGATCATGATCCCGATTTATTTGCATTCATTAAAAACAAAGGTTCCAATGGCATGCTCAATTATGCGGCTAGTCGTTACCGTGAGCAAAATGAATTGGATCATTCCTTAACCTTATACAAATTACTTATCGATCGAAACTATGATCTCGAAATGATTGAAGGTTCGCTTTATAAACTGGGATTTCAGCTCGGACAAACCGACAAAAAACTCAACCCAGGCTCTTCATGGCGCGAACTCGTAAAGGTTTATACCAATGATAACAAAAAACTAAAAAGACTTCGCAAAGGGTATAAAAGAGGATTTAGGAAGAAATAATATAAGAAGAAAATTAGCTATATAAAACTTAAAGCCGCCTAAATATTCAAAGCGTTTTAACTCCCAACAATTTCGTATTGATGACAAACTAATTTACCAAATTAGCAATTTTCGCAGAAAAAAAATCATCTATACACACCTTCTATAACCTCGCCTTTTAAGGCGAGGTTATAGATAAACTCACCATTCATTATCCCTCCTTGCATAAAATTGGATTAAATCCAATTTTATGCAAGGAGGGATCTGTTATAGAGGTAGATTCATGTAACCTCGCCATGAATGGCAAGGTTACAAATAGGATTATGACTATAAAGTTATAATCTATTTCGTTTTCGATGCATCTGACAAAAACTTCGCTAAACCAGAATCTGTTAATGGATGTTTTAACAAATCCAAAATCGGTTGTAACGGACACGTTGCAACATCAGCACCCGCTTCTGCACATTTAACAATATGCATGGTATGACGAATACTTGCTGCTAATACTTGTGTTTCGTAGCCATAGATTCCATAAATATGAACGAGTTGTTCAATCAACTCGATTCCATCAAAAGAAATATCATCTAAGCGACCAATGAAAGGCGATACATAAGTGGCACCTGCTTTAGCTGCCAACAATCCTTGTCCGGCTGAAAAAACTAAAGTGCAATTGGTTTTAATTCCTTTTTGAGAAAAATAACGGATTGCTTTAATTCCGTCTTTAATCATCGGGATTTTCACTACGATTTGTGGATGCAAGTCGGCCAATTCTTCCCCTTCTCTCACCATTCCATCAAAATCAGTAGCAATTACTTCGGCACTTACATCACCACCTTTCGCAATTTCGCAAATATCTACATAGTGTTTTAAAATATTATTTTTCCCTTTAATGCCTTCTTTAGCCATCAAAGAAGGATTTGTAGTTACTCCATCTAAAACGCCAAGGTCGTAAGCTTCACGGATTTGATCAAGATTTGCGGTGTCTATAAAGAATTTCATGGTTGATTATTTAGTGTTTCGCAAAACTAATATTCTAATCCGTGCAAATTTTCATTTGTTAAAAAACAGTAGTAAGATTAGATTTTGTACTTTTGTCCCGGGTAAGTCTTATACGATCAGCTCCTACAAACCTCCCCAGGACCGGAAGGTAGCAAGGATAAGTGGTTGAGCGGTGCGATATAAGTAGCTTACCCATTCTTTTTTTCTTCTATTTTGGGATTGTTGAAAATCAATTTTTTCCGAAAAGTTTTTTGAGTTAAATTTGCGCAAATGCAAAGCCCTCCAGTATTAAAAACAGCGTTAAACTACGGAGCCCTCAGCGGTTTAGTATCATTCATTGTTTTCTTGATTCTATATTGGATGAACTTCAACCCATTGGGACCATCCTCATGGTTAGGAGCTTGGGTACCAATTCTTTTCATGGTTTTAGCGACACGTCATTACCGCAATTATGAAAATGGTGGATTTCTTATGTACTGGAATGGATTCCGCATTAGTTTCCTTACGGCCTGTTCAGCAGCCTTGGTTTTTGGGGCTTTATCCTGGTTTTTTGTATCGTATATAGATGGTGAAATCCTCGATCGTTTCAAGCAAGAAAGTCTAGAAGCCATGGAATTAACAGAAGGAATGATGAAATCCATTATGGGAGAATCTGCTTTCGATCAATCGGTGCAAAGCATTACGAATATGGAAATGTTAGAAGTAACGAGCGGCGATATTTTTAACAAAATGTTGGGCGGTTTACTATGTGCCTTTATTGTAGCTGCCTTTTTTAGAAGAGAACCTAACTTTCAAGACGAAGAATGAGCTTAGCCCAATTTGACATTTCGGTGGTGGTTCCACTGTATAATGAAGACGAATCCCTTCCTGAATTAAGTCAATGGATCGATCGTGTGATGAAGAAAGAAGGATATTCTTATGAAGCTATTCTGATTGATGATGGCAGTAAGGATAATTCTTGGAAAGTAGTTCAATCCATCTGTGCGCAAAACCCATCTTTTAAAGGAATTAAATTTCGTCGCAACTACGGAAAATCAGCTGCTCTCCAAAAGGGATTTGAATTAGCATCAGGAAAAGTGGTCATTACCATGGATGCCGATATGCAAGATAGTCCAGATGAAATTCCGGGATTATATAAAATGATTGTGGAAGATGGGTTTGACCTGGTATCAGGATGGAAGCAAAAAAGATACGATCCCATCAGTAAAACCATACCCAGTAAATTTTTTAATTGGGCGACCAGAAAGATGTCGGGTATCAATAATTTGCACGACTTCAATTGCGGATTGAAATCGTATCGCATCGATGTGGTGAAAAGCATTGAAGTGTACGGAGAGATGCACCGTTATATTCCAGTGATAGCGAAGTGGGCAGGATTCTCAAAAATTACTGAGAAATCTGTAGAGCACAGAGCGAGAAAATACGGAACAACCAAATTTGGATTAGAAAGATTCGTAAACGGATTTTTAGATTTGCTTTCTATCTCCTTCGTTTCACGTTTTGGAAAGCGTCCTATGCATTTATTTGGTACATTGGGTACATTGATGTTCTTGATCGGATTTATGCTCGCGGCTTATTTGGGAGCAAGTAAAATATGGGCTGTATATCATAACGAATATGCTCGACTCATCACCAACCGCCCCTCCTTTTATATTGCATTAACATGCATGGTTCTTGGAACACAATTATTCCTTGCCGGCTTTGTTTCTGAATTAGTAGGAAGATCCAGCACAGAGCGCAATCATTACTTGATTGAATCCACTGAAAATTGTTAATTTTCAGTCGTGAAATCCACTACTGAAATAGATAAAGCGAATGACTGACTCATCTGCTAAACATATCATTATTGTAGGTCCTGCACACCCTTTGCGTGGTGGAATTGCCGCTTTTAATGAGCGATTGGCATTGGCTTTACAGGAAGATGGGCACCGTGTAACAATCTATACTTTCTACTACCAATATCCCAACTTTCTTTTTCCAGGAAAAACGCAATACTCCACCGATCCAGCTCCTAAAAATTTATATATTCAAGTAAAGGTTCATTCTGTAAATCCATTTAATTGGTGGAAGATTGGATCAGAAATAAAAAAATTAGCACCCGATCATTTGATCTTGCGATTCTGGATTCCCTTCATGGCTCCCTGTTTGGGGAAGATTGGTCGCATCGTAAAGAGAAATAAAAAAACGCGTATTACCGGACTTCTCGACAACATCATTCCCCATGAAAAACGAATCGGAGATGTTCCTTTAACGAAGTACTTTACGCATACCTGCGACGATTTTATGTCGATGTCGCACCAAGTCACTCAAGACCTAAAACAATTTTCGGATACCCCTTGCCGTTATAGTCCGCATCCGGTTTATGATCATTATGGAAAAGCCGTTTCCAAGGAAGAAGCAGCGAATAAATTAGGATTAAATCCTAATGGGAAGTATTTGCTTTTCTTTGGACTTATTCGCAAATACAAAGGCTTGGATTTACTACTTGAGAGTTTTGCAAAATCGGATAAAGCTCGACAAGAATACCAACTCATCATTGCTGGTGAATTTTATGATGACCCTGCCTCCTATCTTGAGCAAATAAAAAAGCTGGGCATCGAAGAACGAGTTATTATCCACAATCGATACATTCCCGACGAACAAATCAAATATTATTTCTCCATTGCTGATCTCATCACGCAAACTTACCGAACGGCTACCCAAAGTGGAATTTCGCAGCTGGCCTTTCATTTTGAGAAGCCCATGTTGGTCACCAAGGTAGGTGGACTCGGCGAAATTGTTCTAGATGGTAAAACAGGGTATGTTGCTGAGGCCGATGTGATGAGTATTACGACTCAACTCAATCGATTCATAGCTGAAAAAGATCAGATCAACTATTTGCCTTCCATCCAAGAAGAAAAGAAAAAGTACACTTGGAAATCGTTTATTGAGACGTTACTGGCACCATCTAAAAAGTAAAAATTGAAATAATTAGAAACTGCTTATTATATTTGTATACTCATGAATTCCATCCACGATATCATCAAAGCCTCCATTGAAGTCAAGCAAAAGTTATTGCAAGACGATGCTATGCAGCAAAACATCCAGATTGTTGCCAACACATGCGCTAACGTATTTCGGGCTGGTGGAAAAGTACTTTTTTGTGGAAATGGAGGAAGTGCAGCCGATGCACAACACCTAGCAGCAGAATTATCAGGAAGATTTTATACTGATCGCGATCCATTATACTCCGAAGCTTTGCATGTAAACAGTTCCTTCATCACTGCGGTGGCCAATGATTATTCTTTTGATGTGGTTTATAGTCGGATGGTAAAAGCGAGCGGAAGAAAAGGTGATGTCTTAGTGGGGATCTCTACCTCTGGCAATTCCAAAAACATCATCAATGCATTACAACAAGCTCGCGATTTAGAAATGATTACTGTAGGCATGACGGGCGAAGGCGGAGGAAAAATGAAAGATTTATGCGATCATTTACTAATGTCGCCAAGTATAGACACTCCACGCATTCAAGAAACTCATATTCTGATGGGACATATTATTTGTCAACTCATCGAAGAGCAATTATTTAAAACCAACTCGTGAGCATAGCTACCTTATTCCTCGACCGTGATGGAGTCATCAACTCTGAAATTCACAACGACTATGTTAAAACATGGGATCAGTTTATTTTTGAGCCACATATTTTTGATGCTTTACAACTACTGCAGGAAAAATTCGAGCGCATTATTGTAGTTACCAATCAACGTGGTGTTGGAGCTGGATTTATGACGCAAGCAGCGCTGGACAACATCCACAACAAGATGGTAGAACAATGCAAGGATCGCGACATTATCATTCATAAAGTGTATGCTGCTACCGATGAAGATCGAAACAGCTCCAAAAGAAAACCTTCACCCTATATGGGTCTTTGTGCACAGGAAGATTTTCCTGAAATTGATTTTCACAACAGTTTAATGGTTGGCAATTCACCCTCTGATATGGACTTCGGAAAAGCATTGCAAATGCGAACGTTATTCATTGATGATAAAAGAAAATTTACCAACGTATCTCAAATTAAAAATGCCGATTTTGAAGCGGACTCATTGTTTGAGTTTGCGATTAGAGTTCAAAACAGAACCCTCGAAATATTTTGAAAATTGGTGAGTTGGCAAGTTGGTAAATTGGCAAATCAATTATCAAAATAGAAGCTCTATTCCAATTTTATTTTGGAAAATTATAAAATTGTGACCTCTGTAAAAACCTCTGTAACCTCAGTGCTAAATGGTTATCTTTAATAAAAGCAAAATTTATTAAACCAAAACAATTAATTTTTCTCATTTAGAATGGCACAATCATTTCCGAAAAAAATCTCTACATTTTCAAATCGACAAATTTTCATAGCGAAGCCTCGCTATCAAATTAAGTATCCATCAAGTTAATCCGCTCTCTGATTTCCTCAAAATCCGGATCCTCATCAAAATCAGATTTTAACTGTTGCAGGAGTGTTTGAGCAATCAACAATTCGGTACTACGCACTTCGTTATACTTCTGTTCTGAAATTTGATTCACTTTCATGGCAATCAACTTGTAATCATCGCCCACATCATGCAAGAAACTACGGCAAACCATCTCCATCAAGGTATAAAGTAAATAAATCTCTTCCTTCGACAATTCCATCTTCTCCTTGGCCCTTTGAGCTGCAAAACGTTGAGCGAGCTGGGCAACGCCGTTGAGATCCACCAAATCAATTTGCATGGCTCTTTGCACAAAATCATATTTTTCCTGCTGAAATACGAAATGATACGATGAAGCCATCGAGCGAATAAACAGTTTTAGCTCTTCAGAAACCGTTATTTCAATAGAATCTTTAAAAATCTTACCTTCCATTTATAGCCTAATTTTGTGTGAAATTAATCTATACTTGGTAGAATACCGAATATTTAGACTAAAACCCATCTTTTGCACAGAGAAGAGGCAATGCTTTCCACACTTCATCGTTGATAAGATAATAAATCTTACAAAATTGAAGCTTCCTATATAATTAGCTTTGAAAACCATCAATAAAATTGTAAATTAGTACATTGGAAAGTACTGCAACCTCAGGACTTATCATTCGTAACAAATTAGAAAAGGAAATATGCTCGCTATAAATAAGGTTAAATATATAATTACATTAACATTGATCCCTCTACTCTTCTCTTGCAATCAAGTGCAAAAGGCCGAGGCTCAAAATCCAAGTCCGCTCCAAAAGAAGCAAGAGACTTTATTGCGAAAAACGTTAATTAATGTATCTGATACAAGTCAAATTGAGCTCGTAAACAATTATCAACTTTTTACTGAAGGATGGGATACGCTTGCTCAACCCATTTTTTGGAAACAAATTATTTGTCTTTCTCCCGATTCATGCATCATCAATGTTGCTAACTCACGTACTCCTTTGGTGGTTTCTAATTATAGAAATTGGTTGAGTCAATCAGAAAGCGAAAAGACCCTCTACAAAAATCGATTAAAACAAGATTACTGCGTTGACTACAGCTCCGACCTTTATGTTACAAACGGCAAGAGTGAATTCTATGAGCATCGCAAAAGTATACCTACAATTAGCAGAGCGGTTTCTTACTTCAAAGAGAATGGCGTTGACCCTTGGTATGCACAAACTATTTTGTTGATTGAAAGTCCGGGTAAGCATTTAGCAAAGTCCTATGTGGGTGCAGCTGGTCCTTTCCAAATCATGCGTTCAGTTGCTTTAAAATATGGGTTGAAGGTGAACAAATATGTAGATGAACGCAGCGATTTAAAACGAGCTGCCTATGGTGCATCTCGACTACTTTCAACTATTTGCATTCCGAAAGTAAAATCGCTGCTTGATAGTCGTAATATTCCATACAAGGAAACTGATATTTATTTTCGACTCTTGGTGTTGCACGCCTACCATGCAGGAGCTGGAAATTTAGCTTGTGCCATCAATAAAATTGATCCTACAGAAGGCGGACAATCGCTTATTAAAACTTTGTGGAAGACGGAGTGTGGTGGATTTAAAAATGAGAGTCAAAACTATTCGCAGATTGCATTAGCTGCTATTATGAACTTTGAAAACATTACGCGACTCGACGGAGACAGTATCTTTTTAGTTCAAGGTGACAAAGCATTGGCTAATACACTCAGAACAATGAATCCATCAGAGAAAGTAAATGGATTGTCATTAGCGTTGTTGATGTATGAACGTGATTTAGCCGATGGTACCATTTCCTATTCCTATTTTGCAGAAAAAGTAGAATTGCTAAAAATGGAATTGGCTCAAATGAATCCAGGTAACAACCAACTTTACCCAAGTAACGAAGAACAATTGGTTCGACTTGCGAATGAACTCATGAAAAAGCGTAAGATGGATGATGTAATACAAGTATTACGTCTTAACATGGATTTCTTTCCTCAATCGTTCACTACAGCCGAACATTTAAGCAAAGCCTACAGATTATCGGGCAATGCGGGCATGGCGCAAAAGTATATGAGTAAGTCGAATGAGTTAATGAGGGAGAATGGGAATTAGGATTAAAAAAAATTTGATGAGATTTGAACCTTAGCAATTGCCAAATCATTTTTCAAATTTAAAGCGCAATGCTTAATGAAGCGTGACTGAGAAAATGTATTTACCTTCACATCATGACTGCGGAGAAAATTTCAAAATTAGCAAGGATAGCTTCTGAAAAAAACGATCAAATGGCTATCAATTAACTCTACAAAGAAGCGATAAAATACAATTTAAAATACTTTTATGAAGATGAGCAGGATCTTGAGTGGTTTGTGAATTGTTTAACTGTTGAACAAATAATTCGATTGCCAGATTAATTCCAAGAAGCGAAAATTGGATACGAAATTTTCAAATTCTATTTTAATTTAAACTAATAAGGATGATAAAAAAATGGAGTGATAGGACTCAAGAAGAAAAAATGGAGTGGGTAAAATCTCATCCAAAAATAATGACATCTGTTAAAATATTGGTGTATACATCAATAGGATTCACAACTCTTATAATTCTCTCAATTTTTTGTTGCAATACTCCCAAAGGCTATTAAAATAATTGCTTTTAGTTGTGATTGAATACTTTAATGGTAAAGAAACTGTTTTTTTGCAACTGTTTCATTCCGAAACGTTGACTATGATTTGCTTTCTCCCGAAATTTCGGCATTGTATCTTTGAAATATTGAAA
>JANOPQ010000076.1:0-13162 GCA_031421935.1 Bacteroidota bacterium
TTTTCTTCTTGAATTCGTCACTGAACACCCTTCTGCGGCGCTCTTCTTGACTTAATGTGAACTGTTGTTTCGTTGCCATTTCTTATGGTTTTAAAGGTTTAAATGTCTTCAAAACCGGTCAACGTATTTCAGGCACTGACATTGCTAGCGAAACCTAGAGACAGATTCACCAATTGTTACGGGAGGCTCAACCACGTTTGTATCGGATAATGGTCACTCAACTTCACTTCTTTCGTGTGGAAAGAGTAGGTCTTAAATTCCGAGCTGTGTAAAATATAATCAATGCGGAACTTAACCAACAAACTAAAATAGGTGCTTCCGAAACCTTCTCCTTTTTCAGTAAATGAATCTTTTAAATCTTTTTTTATCGTTTGATACGGATAGGAGTAAGGTGTGTCATTGAAATCACCGCAAACTAAAACAGGGTAGGGGCATTGTTCAATATGCGCTCTTAAAATATCAGCCTGATCACTTCTTAGAATAACAGCTTTGCGAATACGTCTCAATATACTTTTTGTGTTTTTTAATTTCTTGTCATTCACAATGCTATCGGTATTTTCAATGAATTCGTATTCATTTTTTTTGAAATGATTCGACTGTAAATGCGCATTGTAAACACGAATAGTGTCTTTATTGATGACTAAGTCAGAGTATAAACAAAAGTTGGATTTCCCTTCTGTAAAGAACAATATGCCTTCGTTGATAATCGGATATTTTGTAAAAGTAGCAATGCCCCAATGATGTGATTTTCGTAAGGTGATGGAATACTTTATGGAACTATGTGGTAACTTTAATAAATCTCTTAACGCTTGGTTGTTTTGAAAGTCTCCGTCATCACTATGAAAATATTCCTGAATACATAATATGTCAGGATGCTCCCCTTCTAAATAATCAAAGATTTTTTTTCTGGTTTTTAAATTCCCTGTCCAGTTGTAAAGATCAAAGAGTCGAACATTGTAAGAAAGTACTTTGAATGAATTCTTAGGCGGTTTTACATCAAACTTCGCAATGGCAGGTTGATAAAGCATGGTGCATTTATCATAACCAATTAAAATAATGGCTGCCGATAAAACAATAAGTCGGTGCCGACGTAATCCCCAATAAATCAAAAAGCAAATATTGATAAGTAGAAAAACAGGATATAAATTAGCTAGTATTCCAACAGGCCAAAAAACTACTGGATTGATGGATGATGATGCCTGCGTGATGAGCAGCATAATCGCAACCAAAACATTTAGAAAGAAAAGTATTCTCCCTGTTCGGTTGATCTTCACCACACCTTCAGGCTTTTTCAATTGACTCATTATCCAATATTGTTGGCATAAAGTACGTTAAAATTTTTCAGAAGTTTCTTTCCTCATTCGACTACCTTTGCACAAATGAATCCCCTAAAATTAGGCTTCTCTCCTTGTCCAAATGATACTTTTATTTTTGATGCATTGTTGCATCAACGTTTTCCTTTTCCATATAAAGTAGAAGCAAATTTGTTTGATGTTGAGAAATTGAATCGCTTGGCATTGTCTGCTGAATTGGAAATTAGTAAGTTGAGTTTTGCAGCCTATGCCTCGGTTTCCGATAAATACCAAATCTTAAGTTCAGGAGCCGCTTTGGGTCGAAATTGCGGCCCCTTGTTAATCTCAAAGAACACTGTCGATTTGCAAAACATGGACTCCCTAAAAGTAGCTATACCGGGAAAGTATACCACTGCCAATTTGCTGTTGAGTATCTTTTTTCCTCAGTTAAAGAATAAAATTGAAGTTGTTTTTTCGGATATTGAAGAGGGTGTGTTGAACGGTGATTTCGACCTCGGACTCATTATCCATGAAAGTCGATTTACTTATGCTGAAAAGGGTTTGCAGAAGGTTGCCGATTTAGGCGAATGTTGGGAAAGTAAATTTTTTAAACCTATTCCCTTGGGTTGCATAGCAATACGAAGAGATTTGCCCCAAGAGGTAAAGGAATCCATCCAAAGAGGAGTTGCCGATAGCGTAAAATGGGCATTTGATCATCCCCAGGATTCCAGAGATTATATTCAAAAACACGCACAGGAATTGTCACGCGAAGTTCAACAAAAGCATATTGATCTTTACGTGAATCAATTTTCAATAGATTTGGGCGCTGAAGGGCAGGAAGCAATTCATCTTTTGTTGAGTTATGGACATCAAGTAAATTTGCTCCCTCCATGTGTAGAACCCATTTTCATTAACGAAAAAGTATAGTATAAGATGATAGTAGTTACTGGCGCCGCCGGATTTATTGGAAGTTGTTTGGTGAGTCGATTGAATCAGGATGGATTTTCTGATGTGGTGATCGTGGATGATTTCAGTCATCCGGAAAAACAAAAGAATTTGGTTGGAAAGAAGTTTAAACATGAAATTCATCGTGATGCGTTTCCTGAATGGCTGCTCAAAAATAGTAAGGATGTGAAATTTGTTTTTCACATCGGAGCTAGAACAGATACCACTGAGTTTGATGTCGATATTTTTGATCGCTTGAATGTGCATTATTCGCAAACACTTTGGAATATTTGTGCGGATGCATCCATCCCATTTGTGTATGCAAGCTCTGCTGCTACGTATGGTGAAGGTGAATTTGGATACGATGATGATCATTCCATCTTCCCAAAATTGCAACCCTTAAATCCGTATGGATGGTCGAAGCAGCAATTCGATTTATGGGTGTTGAAGCAAGAGAAGCATCCTCCCTTCTGGGCAGGATTGAAATTTTTTAATGTGTATGGCCCCAATGAATTTCATAAAGCAAGAATGGCATCGGTTATTTTTCATGCCTTCAATCAAATAAATAAATCAGGTGAAGTGAAATTGTTTCGCTCACACCGACCCGAATATAAAGACGGTTGGCAACTGCGCGATTTTGTGTATGTAAAGGATGTAGTGGAAGTATGTTTGTTTTTGATGAATGAAAAAGTGAGTTCTTCTATCTTTAATTTAGGTGCTGGAACAGCACGTTCATTTTATGATTTAGCAGACTCTACCTTCAAAGCATTAAACAAAGAAACAAAAATTGAATTCATCGATATTCCTGCCGACATTCGCGATAAGTATCAGTATTTCACTGAAGCAAATATGCAAAAGTTAATTAATGCTGGATATAGTAAACCTTTCACTTCTTTGGAAGATGGAGTTACCGATTATGTGAAAAATTATCTTACCAACCATCTTTATTTTTGATTGAATGAAGGTAGCGTTAAAGAAGTTATTTCAGTCTAAAATTTTTAGATATTTTGTTTCTGCCGGCCTCGCAACATGGGTCGATATTTGTGTTTATTTTCTAGCCTATAATTATATTTATAAAAAATTAGATTTTGATTTGTTCGGATTGTATGTCGTATCGGCTCCTTCTGCTTCTTTGATGTTGAGTTATACGGTCGGACTCCTTACCAATTTCACCATCACAAAAATGTTGGTGTTCAAAGAATCGGAACTAGCTACCTACAAACAATTGTTTCGATATGTGTTAGTCGCTATTTTCGTGTTGGCACTTAATTATATCATGATGCGTTTCTTGATTCGTCAGTTGGATTGGTTTCCGACGATTGCACGCGCCGTTTCCGCCATTTCCATCGGCGCTTTGAGCTTCGTCATTCATAAATCTTTTTCTTTTAAGATGAACGCAAAACCTCAAAATTAACTTCTCCTTAAGCATTAGCGAGAAACTACAGCGAAGAAAAAGCGACCGAATGGCTTAGCGCCTTTGCGTCTTTGCGAGAAACTTTAGCGTAGAGCCTCTGCGAGAAAAATTAGCGACGAAAAAAATCCCTTCTCAGCTTCTTTCAACACTAGAGAAAAAGAAGTTCACTAGAGTGCACTAAAGACATATTCAAGTGTACTTAGTTTTCTTAATTCTTCTTAGTGTTCTCTTGTGTCCTCTAGTGTCCTCTAGTGTTGAAATTAGAAAATCTCAAACTAACCAATAAGTATTAAAGTTGTGATTTCAACTCCATCAAAAATCCTCTTAAATGAGTAAGCGTTGTTTTTATTTCTAACTCTCTCTCTAACTTGCCTTGTTTGTTTTCAATTATTTTCTTGGCTCCATCTAACGTGAATCCGCGCTCCTTCACTAAACTAAATATTAATCGAATATTCTCCACATCCGCAGGCGTGAAAAGTCGATTTCCTTTTTTGTTTTTCTTGGGTTTTAATACCTCAAATTCCTTCTCCCAAAAACGAATGAGCGAAGTGTTTACGGAAAACATCTGCGCCACTTCTCCAATAGGATAATAAAGTTTTTCAGGCTCTTTGTCGAAATCGATGATGGGTGACATGGCAGATTTTTATTAGATGTTTTAAAATTAATCGAAAGACTGATTGGATTGTGAAGCCAACTCTCTCACTTTATCGTATTCTTCCGCAGTGAGATCGTTAAAGAAGTAGTTGATCGGGTTAATTTTTTGTCCGTTCTTAATCACCTCGTAATGCACGTGCGGACCTGTGGAAGAGCCCGTGTTTCCAACGTATCCAATGATATCGCCGCGTTTCACTTTTTGTCCAGGACGAACTGCCACTTTACTCATGTGACCATACAGTGTTGAATATCCAATACCATGGTTGATGGTTACATTATTCCCATAGCCCCGACCGTTATATTCCACTTTTGAAATGGTTCCATTTCCTGTAGCGTAAATTTCGGTGCCGATGGGGGCTGAAAAATCAATGCCCGTATGCATCATATATGTTTTGTAGATGGGATGAATACGACTACCAAATCCAGAAGCTAAGCGAGCAATTCCACTTTTAGTTACCGGTTGAATAGCCGGAATCGATGCTAAGAGTTCACTTTTCTTTTTTACTAACTCAAATACTTCGTCGTACGATTTACTCTGAATATAAAGTTGGCGATATAATTTATCCATCGTTCTGGATGTATTCACCATCAATTCTGCATTGTTGAAATTTTCTAATTCCTTGTAGCGATTCACACCTCCTGATCCCGCTTCTCTTACTTCATTCGGAATCGGTTCTGCCTCAAAAATGACCCGATACACCTGATCGTCTCGCTTTTGAAGATCCTCCAAAACAGCAGATGCTAAGTCCATTCGTTGCTGTAATAATTCATATTGTAAGCTCATCCCGCTCAATTCCCGCTTCAATTGTTTCTCCTTGGGTGAGTCGAGAAAGGAGTAGGCCAGCAATAATACAATCGACCCAAAAACGGCAGCCGTTGAAAGCCAGCCAAATACCCTGAAAAACTTTTTTCGAAAGCTTACAACAACCCGCTCGAACTTCAAGGAATCGGTGTTGAAATAATACTTCGTCTTGGCCATGGGATTTATTTAACTTTGCGGGTCTTTACAAAAATAATAGAATTCTCTTAGTTAGCCCATAGTATGATGACATCTTCACAAATTCGTCAAGCATTTCTCGATTTCTTCGCGTCCAAAGGACATACCATCGTTGCTTCTGCACCCATCGTGGTGAAGAACGATCCAACCCTCATGTTTACCAATGCAGGGATGAACCAGTTTAAGGATATTTTCCTCGGAAATGAACCTCCTAAAGCCAAACGTATTGCGAATACTCAAAAGTGTTTGCGCGTGAGTGGAAAGCATAACGACCTCGAGGAAGTAGGAGTAGATACTTACCACCATACCATGTTTGAAATGTTGGGAAACTGGTCGTTTGGCGATTATTTTAAGGAAGAAGCCATCGAGTGGGCATGGGAGTTATTAACGAAAGTGTATGGCTTACCGAAAGATCGTCTCTACGTAACCGTTTTTGAAGGTGATGCAAAAGAAAATTTAGCTTTCGATCAAGAAGCATTTGATTTTTGGAAAAAGTGGATTCCCGAAGATCGCATCTTAAGAGGAAATAAAAAGGATAATTTCTGGGAGATGGGCGAGACCGGCCCTTGCGGACCTTGCTCCGAAATTCATGTGGATTTGCGCAGTGATGAAGAAAGGAAAAAGGTAGATGGAAAAACACTGGTGAATGAAAGTCATCCGCAAGTGATCGAGATTTGGAATAACGTATTCATGGAGTTTAATCGTAAGTCGGATGGATCCCTCGAACCGCTTCCCGCTAAACACGTGGATACAGGCATGGGCTTCGAACGTTTATGCATGGCCATGCAAGGTAAAGTATCGAATTATGATACCGATGTGTTTACACCCAGCATTCAATTTATAGAAGAAACGAGTGGAATAAAATATGGTGCTGGGGAGAAAACAGATATCGCGATGCGCGTAATTGCAGATCATATTCGTGCTATCAGTTTTGCCATTGCCGATGGACAACTTCCTTCTAATAATAAAGCAGGTTATGTAATTCGTCGAATTTTACGTCGGGCACTGCGTTATAATTTTACGTTTTTAAATATTAAAGATCCGTTCATGTACAAATTGTTGAAAGTAATTTCAAAACAATTTGAAAATGTATTTCCAGAATTGCATGCACAAGAAGATTTTGTGGCCAGAGTAATTCAAGAGGAAGAAATTTCTTTTTTAAGAACCCTCGATACGGGTATTAAAAAGTTTGAAGCACTCAACACAAAAAAAATTGTTGGTGATTTCGCTTTCGAATTGTACGATACTTATGGTTTTCCCATCGACCTTACCGAACTCATGGCGCGTGAGAATAAGATGGAAGTGGACATGGATGGATTTAACGCTTGCATGGAAGAGCAAAAAAATCGTTCGAGAAAAGCAACCGCTACCAGCGCCGATGATTGGACCATCGTTCGTGATGAAGATGCTGTGGAGTTTGTAGGATATGATTTTCTGGAATGTGAAGCAGAAATTTTGCGCTACCGTAAAGTGAAGAAGGGAAATAAAGAGCAATATCAAATTGTCTTAAATCGTACTCCATTTTATGCAGAGAGCGGTGGACAAGTAGGTGATACTGGATTTTTACAATCGGCAGAAAGTAAAATCAGCATCACCGATACACAAAAGGAAAATAATTTAATCATTCATTTTGCGGATAAAATTCCATCCGATATCAATGCAATGTTTAAAGCAGTCGTAGACTATAATCGACGCGCATTAATCACAAAAAATCACAGCGCAACTCATTTGATGCATGCTGCACTTAGCAATGTATTGGGAACACACGTAGCTCAAAAGGGATCCATGGTGAATGAGCATACTACACGTTTCGACTTTTCACATTTTGCAAAAATGTCGGACGAGGAAATTAATTCCATCGAGCAAATCGTCAATAAAAAGATCAGAGAAAATATTGCATTGAACGAACAACGCAATGTGCCCATCAAGCAAGCGCAAGAAACAGGTGCCATGGCATTGTTTGGTGAAAAGTATGGCGACTTTGTTCGTGTCATTACTTTCGATAAAAATTTCTCTGTCGAACTTTGTGGTGGAACACATGTGAAAGCAAGTGGTGAAATTGGATTGTTTAAAATTACGGGCGAGTCGGCAGTTGCTGCTGGGGTTCGTCGTATTGAAGCCATCACTGCAGATGGTGCAGAGCAATTCATCAATGATCAATTGGATGCCTTGCAAAAAATAAAAGAAATCGTTAATCATCCTGGCGATATTGTAAAAGGTGTAACCTCCTTGGTGGAAGCGAATGAGTCGTTGAAAAAACAATTAGCTCAATTCCAAAACGAGAAAGCGCAAACAGTAAAAGCCGATTTATTAACGAAGATAAAATCTCACGATGGCATCAATCGCATTATTGCACAAGTGGATTTGGATGCCGAATCCATCAAGAATATTTCATACGAACTAAAAAATCAACTCAGCGATTTATACTGTTTTCTCTGCGCTAACGTAGATGGCAAACCGCATTTATCATTGATGCTTTCCGATTCATTAGTGAGCGAAAAAGGCCTCAATGCCATGGCCATCATCCGCAACCTCGCCAAAGAAATTCAAGGCGGCGGTGGCGGACAACCATTTTATGCAACAGCCGGTGGGAAAAATGTTGATGGTCTTACGAAAGCATTGCATTTGGCAACTACGATAATTTAATCACGCTATAATGCATGATTAATTTGAAAATGGATTAATTTGAAAATTTGAAAATTGGCATAGCTACAAGTTATTTTGATAGCGAGGCTTCGCTATGGATCTATTAATGGAATGTTGAGTCCTATTCTCAACGATCAGTAAATCCGTGTAAATCTTAATAATCCGTGTCATCCGTGTTCAATATAACATAATCATCTCATAAATCAATTTTAAATACTTAAACTCTATTTTATAACCTATTGAACCAAAGCGCAGCCACATTTTCAAATTTTCAAATTAACTCATCTTCAAATTAATCTATAGCGCAGCCTCATTTTCAAATTTTCAAATCAACGCATTTTCAAATTGTATATATTCGTCATTCCAATTTAACCTCTATGAGCAAAAAACATCCTTCAGGATTACCCTTCCTCTTCCTCTCCGAAATGTGGGAACGCTTTGGATATTATTTAATGATCGGAATATTTACACTCTATCTCAAAGATGTTAAAGAAGGTTTTGCCATGACAGAAGCAGAAGCTTCCGATTTATACGGAACCTTTATTGCTCTTGTATTTTTAACTCCCTTCCTTGGCGGACTTATCGCCGACCGTTACTGGGGATATACGAAAGCCATCGTTATAGGAGGTATAATGATGGGATTAGGATACTGTCTCATGAGTGTTCATAATCTTACCACTCTGTATGCCGGGATGACCCTCGTGATTTTCGGGAATGGGTTCTTCAAACCTAATATCAGCACCTTATTAGGAAATCTTTATTCTACGGATGAATATCGTCATCGAAAAGATGAAGGATATAATATTTTTTATATGGGAATTAATATTGGAGCCTTCATCTGTAATTTCTTCGGTGCGGCTTTGCAAATTATGCTCGGCTGGGGCTGGGCCTTTATGGCGGCAGGAATCGGTATGTTTATCGGCTTGATTGTTTTCCTTTCCGGAAGAAAGCATTACGCAGGGTTTGAAGAGAAAAAAGGAGTGCATAAAGACGACATGTCGATGGCAAAAATTGGTGCCGTCGTTTTACTCCCGGTTTTAGTTTTTGGTGTTATCGGTTGGTTGATTCCAGATAATATTTTCGGAAGCGATAGTACAGATGCATTTATCTTGAGTTGTCTTCCTGTGCTATATTTTTATGGAAACTTATATGTTACGGCAAAGAAAGAGGAGAAAGGTCCTATCGGTGCTATGCTCGCCATTTTTGCTGTGGTGATTCTCTTTTGGGCGGTGTTCAAGCAAAATGGTTCCGCTTTAAATACCTGGGCCGATCGGTACACAGATCGTACGCTGAATGGAACTACTGCCGAAGTATTTGGTGTATTGAAACAGTCAAAAGAAATTACGTACGCAAAGGATACTGTACCTGTGTACGATGAATATTTCCGTTTACAAAAAGTAGACGGACAAGTGAAAGAAGAAGTAAATTATCCTATTTATTTTCGGAATGAGCATCAATCAAATCTTCCGAAAGAAGGCGAGAGTATAAGTGTTTGGGCCACTAATCTCAGTCAGTCTATTAATCCTGGTTGGGTGATTTTATTAACACCATTAATCGTAGCCTTCTTTACCTGGTTGCGCGGGAAGAAAAAAGAGCCCTCTACACCTGCGAAAATTGCATATGGATTATTCATCTCGGCGCTATCAGCATTGGTGATGGTTGCCGCCGCGAAAGCAGGAAGTAATGGAGCAGAAAAAGTGAGTGTCTGGTGGTTGATTGGCTGTTACGGTGTAATCACCATTGGAGAATTGTTTTTAAGTCCGATGGGACTGAGTCTGGTGTCGAAACTTAGTCCACCGCGAATTACTGCACTCATGATGGGTGGGTGGTTCCTGAGCACTTCCATCGGAAACAAACTCAGTGGAGTATTGGCGAGCTTATGGGATAAATATGAAATGAAAACCGACTTCTTCCTCTTCAACTGTTTTCTCTTACTCGTCGCTACAGCCATTGCCTTCTCCATGCTGAAATGGTTGAATCGAGTGTTTAAGGAAAATACATAGAAGGAAGTTCTTATGTAATGTTGCTTATTAAATGTTAATTCGATTTAAATGGAATTTCTAGGTCTTTTTGCCGACTATTCTGTTTGGACATTATTAGCATTGGTGGGTTTAGCATTTACCGCTGGTTTCATCGACTCAATTGTTGGGGGCGGAGGATTTATTCAACTTCCTGCATTGCTTGTTAATTTTCCTAACACGGATTTACCCACCTTAATGGGAACGAATAAAATTGCAGGATTTTCGGGCACTTCGGTGGCGGCATATCAATATGCGAAAAGAATAAAATTCAATTACAAACTTTTATTTTTCATTTCATTTTTTACGTTGATCTTTTCCTATTTAGGAGCGAAAACGGTAAGTTATATTCATTCCGAATCACTAAAGCCAATCATCTTAGTCATCTTAATTGTGATGGCGATTTACACTTTTATCAAGAAGGATTTAGGATTGATTCGCAAAGCAGAATTGTCTTCCCCTAAGCAAATGTTATTTGGAATGGTGATGGGTTCCTTTGTGGGTTTTTATGATGGGTTTTTTGGTCCGGGAGCGGGAAATTTTTTAGTGTTGGGATTTGTTTTGTTGTTCGGATTCGAATTTTTAGCGGCTTCGGCATATTCAAAATTCATTAATTGTGTGTCGAATATTGGAGCACTTTATGTGTTTATTTTACAAGGAAATTATTTGCTTGAAATCGCCCTGTTAATGGCTGTTTGTAACGTAGCTGGAAGCTTACTAGGAACCCGCATCGCATTCAAAAAAGGCAATGGCTTCGTTCGGATTTTATTTTTAGTCATCGTTACGCTCTTGATTCTGCGCTACGCCTATGATATTTTCTGGAAAAGCGCCTAAAAAACGGTCATTTTAATGTGTTAATATTAAATTATCTTCCCAGCTCTAGAATCGCTTGCATCGTATTGAATTTTCCTTACTTTTATAGTAAATTCTTCAAAATGAGAAACATTTGTAAAATCACCTTTCTACTCTTATTTCTTTTTAATTATGCTTCTGCACAGGAAATCGAATGGCAAAATACTATTGGAGGGAGTTTAATGGATGATTTGTATTCCATTAAACAAACCTCTGATGGGGGATTTATTATGGGTGGAGAATCCAATTCCAATATCTCTGGGGATAAGTCTGAAGGCTGCTTTGGTGGGAATGATTATTGGATTGTGAAAACCGATTCAATTGGAAATTTGCAATGGGATAGAACAATTGGAGGAAGTTTCAATGATGAATTACGAAGTGTTATACAAACCACTGATGGAGGATTTCTTTTAGGAGGTGGATCACAGTCAAGTATGTCTAGTATTAAGTCAGAAAACTGTTTGGGGTTTATTGATTTCTGGATAGTAAAAATTGATTCCATTGGAAATATCCAATGGGAGAATACGATAGGTGGATCTGATATCGATGAATTAAGGTGGGTTCAACAAACCAGCGATGGTGGATATATTTTAGGCGGGTATTCGGATTCTAATATCTTTGCTGATAAGACTGAAAATAGTTTAGGAGGTCCTGACTTCTGGATAGTTAAAATAGATAGCATTGGAAATATCCAATGGCAAAATACTATTGGAGGTAATTCAACTGATGTACTAATATCTATTGAGCAAACTGCAGATGGTGGATTTATTTTAGGCGGAAGGTCTGATTCAAATATCTCAGGAGATAAGACAGAAAACAGTATTGGAGGGGATGATTTTTGGATTGTGAAGATCGATTCAATTGGAAACTTGCAATGGGAGAATACGATTGGAGGAAGTTCCGATGAATATTTAGGTTCAATTCTTCAAACTACTGACCATGGTTTTATTTTAGGTGGTGAATCATACTCTAATATTTCCGGTGATAAGACTGAAAATTCAAATGGAAATACTGATTGCTGGATCGTTAAAGTTGATTCGCTAGGGGTAATCCAATGGCAGAATACGATTGGTGGAAGTGGAGATGATGATTTCAATTCTATTGATCAAACTTCAGATGGAGGTTATATTTTCGGTGGCTTTTCCGATTCAAACATTTCAGGTGATAAAACTGAAAATAGTTTAGGGCAAAGAGATTACTGGATTGTAAAAACCGACTCTTTAGGAAATATTCAATTCCAGAATACGATTGGGGGAAGCTTATATGAGGGGCTATTAGGTATTCAACAAACCAAAGATGGGAGTTATATTTTAGGCGGTTATTCTACCTCCAATATTTCAAGTGATAAAACAGAAAATTGTTTAGGACTATTTGATTTTTGGATCGTAAAATTGACCGATAAATACAACTTGATTACAGGTAATCTGTTTGTAGATTTTAATAGCAACGGCATTCAAGATAGTGGGGAACTCGCTTTGCCAACAAGTAAAATCACTGAGCAGAATACGGGACGTTTTACTTTCAGCGACCAAAGTGGTAATTTTTCACTTGTGGTAATCGATTCTGGAAATTTCTCTGTGTTACCTCAATCAGTGAACTGGTATAGCCCTACACCAATATCACATTCAGCAATTTTCACAAGTATTTACCAAACAGACTCCCTCAACGACTTCGCATTCCAACCGCAAGGAACTTTTGAAGATGTATGTATAACGATTACGCCTATGGGAAATTTTCGAAGTGGTTTTCCTGCAAGTTATATGATCAATTACGGAAACTATGGTAACACGACAGTTGCGCCTACGGTTTATTTTTATCCGTTTAGCAATGTGACTTATCAATCAGCAACACTTACACCAAGTAGCATAACACCTGATTCAGTTGTGTGGAATTTACCGGCATTATCACCTTTTCAAACAGGAAGTATTATCGTAACCGTGAACGTAAACCTCGGACTTCCCATCGGCACGCTCATCAACAGCAGCACGCATATAGAACCTTATTTGACAGATGATAATCCAAGCTGCAATAACAGCAATTGGGAAGTGTACACTACGGGTTCTTTTGATCCGAATGACATTCTCGTGGATAGATCCGATTTTACAACAACCGAACTGAGCGCCTCACCCTGGTTGGAGTACATCATCCGCTTTCAAAACACCGGTAACGATACAGCCTTCACGGTAAAAATTTTAAATCCGATTGACACTAACAAACTCAATATCTCTTCCATCGAATTTGTAAATGCATCGCATCCCGTAAATTTAAACTGGATCAACTACCAGCGTAACATGGAATTTAAATTTGAAAATATTTTGTTAGTCGACAGCAACACCAACGAACC
>JANOPQ010000077.1:0-5911 GCA_031421935.1 Bacteroidota bacterium
CTCAATAGACATTGAGAGGCTTATTATTTTTAATAATTTTTTATTAATCTATGTGTTTAAACGAATAGATAGTTAAAGGCTTTTTTTATCCTTTTTTTACCAGAATAGGAGTCATTCTTCTCGCAAAAGCAAATCCTCCAAAGAAAACAATATTGTAAAATAAATCGCCTAACAAGGTTCCTTTGAAGAAAGGAATAGCAGCAACATAACAATTCATCAATCCTGTTGAAGTGTATCCATAATAGCCCGTTGTCCAAGTTCCGAAATTGGTAAGTACGAAGAAGATGATAGAACCCGTCAACGAAGCTACCATAATGGTTTGGCGCTGTTCTCTGCCACGAAGGTAAAATCCTAAGCAAGTGATGATTGCCATACTTCCATACACGAAAATCATATCGGGATAAAATCCAGTTCCATTGTAAATTTCAAAGATGATGTCACTGATAAATAGCGAGGTTATTGGAATTAAAAACGCCCATTTTTTATTTATCAAATACGTCCCTCCAAATAATGCCATAGCAGCAAGTGGAGTAAAATTGAATGGGCTTGGAAAGAAACGGGAAATGGCTCCTAAAAGGATGAATAGGATGAGAAACTTATTTCTGTTATCGAGTTGCATAGGTTTGGTGATTTAGGGCAAATATAAGCATACTATTTTTATTTAGATGAGTCGCTAGAAGTTCTTAATCCTCCTGAGTCCATATTTCTAAGGCTCTTTCAGCTTGTAGATGTAACATCTCTTCTCCGTTTTTTGTTTGGGCTCCTTGGATTCGAGCTTTTTTTAGAAACAATGTCTCTAGTGGATTATAAACTAAATCGAAAAGGAGATGTTCTTTTCCAATGCCATCATAGGGTATATCCGGGCAACTTTCCAAATTGGGATGCATGCCTAAGGGAGTGGTGTTGATGATGAGTGTGTGTTCAGCAATGAGAGAAGGCGTTAAATCAGCATAAACGAGAATATTCTCACTCTCATTCTCATTCTCACTCTCATTCCCACTCTCCTTCGTTCGGGATACCATCTGAAAAGAAATATTTAATTTTTGTAAGATGAATTTCACGGCTTGTGAAGCGCCGCCATTGCCCAATATTAATGCTTTGTTATGATGGGCATGTAGGAGGGGAGTGATGGATTTTTCGAATCCAAAAACATCCGTGTTGTATCCCATTAATTTCCCATCCGCCAAAACCTTAACCGTATTTACCGCGCCAATTTTTTCAACTTCCGCTGTACATCCATCTAAAAAAGGAAGCACCGAACGTTTATAGGGAATGGTAATGTTCATTCCATCTAATTGGTGTTCTTGAACTAAATTTCGAATTTCAGCAATGGAATCGGTCTCTAGGTTGATGTATTCATATCCTTTAAATTGATTACTCGAAAATTTTTCTGCGAACCATTGCTTCGACCAAGAATGTCCTAGCTTTTTTCCAATCAGCGCAAAGCGAGGCATTAACTTTTCGAAAATTTGCTTTTCAGAATACTGTAGACCATCGGAAGAACAGAAAGTACAATGATCATAATCACTACTAATTCAAAATGCTCTTTTACCCACGGCATCTGTCCAAATAAATATCCGCAAATCGACATACTGCTGATCCAAAGAATTCCACCTGCAATATCGTAAGGTAAAAACTTCGTTTTATAACTCATCTCGCCTAAGCCAGCTACAAAAGGAGTAAAGGTTCTTACAATAGGAATGAAACGAGCCATGATGATGGCTTTGGTACCATGCTTTTCAAAAAATGCATGCGTGTCGTCTAAATATTTTTGCTTGACAATTCTTTTTCCTCGAAACTTAACTTCTGTTGCTCGAACACCTAGAAATCTGCCTACCGCATAGTTTACATTATCACCTAAAATGGCTGCAAAGGATAAGAGTCCGATGAGAATTCCTAAATTTAATCCAGTAGCTTCATTCGCGCACAATGCCCCTGCTGCAAAAAGCAAAGAATCGCCAGGCAGAAAGGGCATCACAATCAATCCAGTTTCAACAAAGATGATCAGAAAGAGTATGCCGTAAACAGCTACTCCATATTCTGTAACCATGGTTGCTAAATGGTCGTTGATATGGAGAATAAAGTCAAGAATAGAATGCATATTTTGGAATTAAGAAACGATAATAGTAGGATCAATCTCTTTGCTATAGGCCATGATACCGCCTTTTAAATTATAAAGATTTTCATAGCCAAAACGCTTTTCCAATTCGTTGATGGCAGCCGCACTTCTGGATCCACTTCTGCAATGAACGATAACGGGAACGTCTTTACGAATTTTATCGATGTCGGTAAGAAGGCTTCCTAATGGAATCAATTCTCCTTCTAAATTACACATATCAAATTCATGCTCTTCACGAACATCGATCAATTGAAAATCGACTCCGTCATCTTGCATTTGCTTCAGCTCGGATACAGTTTTTTCTTTCATATCGGTTTTAATTCTGTTTTCTTGGGTTGTATTAAGCTGGGATCTTCTATTATTGGAGCATGTAGCGACTTATCCAGAAATTGAAAGAACGTATCGCTGCGTAATCCTAGACGCAAAGTTTCTAAAGCGATTGCCTCCTGAGGAGAAATATTTCCAAGATTTACATTCGCACCAAAGAGTTTGATGAAATAAGCTTGTTGTGATTTTTGCGGTGTTTCCCAAATGATTTTTTCAGGAGCAACCTTTGCTACAATTTTATTAATCAACACCACATGCGCTTTTCCATTGGGACGATAAATTCCTACTGTGCCACTTTCACGCGCTTCAGCAATTACTTTCCAAGCTCCTGCTTCCAATTCAGCTTGCATCATTTCAATCCACTTATTAGGGCGAATCAAAATACCTTCTTCTTTAGAGCCAACTTCACTTATAACGGTGACGCGTTTACTCAAACGCTCGATGTAATGACATTTTTCTGGATGCGGCATCGTGATGGATCCGTCGGATACTTCAGCGTATTCCATCTTGAACTTATCCAGCATTCGAAGGTAATCTTCAAATTGTCCTCTCACTATAAAAGCTTCGAATAAGGTACCTCCGAAATAAACGGGCATACCTACCTCTCTGAAAAAAGCTAATTTGTTTTCAAGTTTAGGAGTGATTAAGGAGCTTCCAAAACCGAGTTTGATGATATCAATGTATTCACCACTACCATCTATCAAGTTTTCACATTCACGAATGCTTAGTCCTTTGTCCATAACCATGGTTAAACCCGCTAAGCGTGGTTTCACATGTCGGTGCGGAATATGTGATAATTCAAAGTTCATGTTCTTCAAATTTCTCTGTTGTTTCTAATGATGTCCCCAATATGAGTATCAAATTCAAGGGATGGCAATAGTTCAAATATAATAGCAAATCCAGTAGGATATTTTTCCATCGTCTCAGCGAAACGAACGTAGGCATCTTGTTGGTATCCTGCTTGATAAAGATAAACCACTTGTCGGTATCTTAACTCCTGATTATCATGATGATAAAAAAGAGCGGTGTTAATAATTTCTGAAGCTTCGAAAGGTCTATTTAGTTCCGCGAGTAACTCTGAATACGAAATCCATCCATCTTCATTTTCAGGATCAAAATCAATTACTTTTCGATAGCATTCTTCGGCTTCTTCGTAATTATTTAATCGGTATTCGCAATCTCCTAATCCTAACCAATACTCACCGTTTTGATCATCCAATTCAATGGCTTTTTTGATGTAATGTATGGCTTCATACCAACGATCTTCTTCCTCAAAAGTAACTCCTATGCCAAACCAAGCTTGCGACATCTCAGCGGAAAGTTTCACTGCTTTTTTATAGTAAGTGCGAGCCGTTTCAAACTCATGTAAGTTCTCGTAACATTCACCAATATTGTAATAGGTAAAGGCATCGGGCTTACAATACTCAAAGGCAGTTTTATACTTTTCAATAGCTTCGGTAAATTTTTCTAAAAAGGATAAAGCTTGAGCCATGTCCAAGAGGGCAGGAGCAAAGTCTTCTTTAATAAGCAGAGTATAATCATAAGCGGTAATCGCATCTTCAAAGGCCCCTTGTTTAGTGTACAAATCACCCAGGTAATACCAAAGCATATATCCATAAGGATGTTCGTCGATGAGGAGTTTGTAAAACTCAATGCCCTCTGGAATCCGTTTACTAAATTCTAAACTAAGTACCATTTCTTCCATGGCTACTTCGTTAGATGGATTCGCAAGTAAACAAAGTTTATAATAATCCACAGCGCGACTATACTCCGACATATTTTGATACGTAATAGCCAAACTCAAGTAAATATCATCCTTTTGTTCATCGGCCATTTCTAATGCTTTACGAAAACTAGCAAGGGCACTTGGATATTTTTCAAGGGCATTGTAAATATTCCCTCTCAACAAATGAATTTCAATATCAAAAGGATTTACATGTTCTACCTTTTCTAAAAGTGCAAGCGCACCTTTTTCATTGCCCATTAAGGCGAGGAGATGGGCTTCTTTCAATGTAAAGTTTACTGAGTGAGGATGTAATGTAAAAGCATACTTCGTCACTTCGAGTGCCTTTTCAAATTCAAGTCGCTCAATAAAATGATCTATAATTTTCACTAGTGCATCAACGTCAAAAAAGTAACGTTCCTGCTTTTCACGCATTTTCTCGTACTTCTCTATGGATTGTTGGATATGCTCACTTCGCTCATCCATGTTTTCCATTTCGTCATCATCTTCCTCCATACAGTAGAATCTTAATGCAAAGGTAGGGCTTTTATCTAGTATCCTTATTCACTATTCCCTTGTTTTTACGCTGATGGTTTTAAATCAAATTGAAATTCGAAAAAATAATTTGTAAATAGTTTATTTTGAAATATTTAACTAGTATTATTTAGATAAGTATTAAGTAAGATTTACTAATCATTTTAAAGTTACTTTGTTCATAAAAGGGGAAGAATATCAGGTTGTATCAATTCTTATCAAAAAGGAGCTTGAATACCATTTTCTTCAACAAACCGTTGTAATTTTACTCGCTAGTCAATTACCGCGCTCAAGATAGAAATGCATAATAACCACGTAAAAGAGATTGTAGTAGTAGGTGCCACCGGATTAATCGGAAGTAGGTTGATGGATATATTGGTGGCAGATGTATCGGTTCATAAAATTTTGGTGCTTTCTCGAAAAGAGGTGGAATGGAAACACAAGAAAGTACAATGCATTATTACTGATTTCGATCATTTGGAATTGTATGTTTCTAAAGTAAAGGATACCCATACACTCTTTTGTTGTATTGGAACTACCATCAAAAAGGCAGGATCTAAAGAGGATTTTCGGAAAGTAGATTACCAAATTCCACTCGATTTAGCAGCCCTGGCAGAAAAGGCTAATATCCCGAAGTTAATTGTTATTTCATCCATTGATGCAAATCCTTTATCTGATCGTTTTTATTTGAAGACAAAGGGCGAAATGGAACGAGATATTTCAGCTGGATATAGTTTTCAAAAATTAGCCTTTCTTAGACCATCATTACTCCTGGGTCCTCGTAATGAGTTCCGTTTTGGAGAACGATTCGCTCAATTCTTCATGGTTCTTTTCTCTTTTTTGATGGTCGGAAATCTTAGGAAATATAGACCCATCCACGATTTTAAAGTTGCCAAAGCCATGATCAGCATTTCCAATTCCCTCAATAATCAAAAGATCTATGAGTCGGAAGAGTTGCAGTATTTGGGGACTTGATTTTCCAACTATAAAGTCCTATTTCCCAAAATTCAAAAATTCCAGCAATCTTTTTTACTAATTGTCGTAATTTCTTATTCTTCATGACCCCATAGTGGTAAAATATTTATAGCCAATGAGATGCATTTTTTTTAACCTGACCCCATCGGGGTCAAACACATACACGGGAACAAATGCCGATGTCCAACGTCGCTGGAGTTGGGCTGTATATTTTTGCGCTTCGCTAATAAGGT
>JANOPQ010000078.1:0-7463 GCA_031421935.1 Bacteroidota bacterium
AGATGGAACCACCGACCAAGTGTACGTTGCATTACTGAGTAAAGGTGTAGGAATAGAATAAGTAATTGTACTATTCATACAAACAATCGGACTGCTCGCTGTAACAATGGGCAGCGGGAAATTAGGCCATGTTACTACTGTTTTTACTGCTGATGCAATGGAAGAGCAGAAAGGACTTGCACTTAACATTTGTACCACCGAAACTGTTCCACCGCCCGGATTCCATTGAATGTTTACACTACTTCCATTGGATGGACCTACGATTACACCGTTACTAACGGTCCACACATACGTAACTCCGGTCATATTAGAAATCACGGCATAATTTGTACTTACATTCGCACAAACGGTATCGGGTCCTACCACAGGATTTGGTTGCAGCATATTCACTACTTCCAAACATACTTTTGCAGAATCATTGCAATACACATTGGGTGGAGCATAGGCCGTTAAGCAATAAGTTCCAAAACCTGCATTCCACGTATAAGCATTCAATGCTGCAGAACTTGCAAAATTGATTACGCTAGGAATAGGAGTAATTAATTTCCATGTTACACCAGATGCAATGGTATTATTGGTAAGATTCATTCCGTTGAATGGAGCGCTTACTGTATTTGGACAAACTTTAGTAGGTCCAGAAATACCAAAAATAGGACGAACATCTACCGTAATAGTTGCGGTTCCACCACAACCGGGATCGTCAGTACATTGGTCTGGTAAATTACAACCTGCACCTGTAAGTACATTTTGATAATTCAATTGAATCGTTACTGGACCAAAAAATCCAGGAGCCCATTGAATACAAATTTGACATGTATTATTTCCAGTTACCACACCTGCATTAGCCGGCATAATTTCCCATGAATAATTATTTCCAGGAATACATTCTACTTCGTAACATGATTCTGATCCTGCACAAACTATAGTATCACCTGCTATTGGCAATGTAGCGGGGACAATATGAACTGTTTTAATTGTTGGGAATGGACAATTTAATGGTGGCGTACATCCACTAACCCCTAAAGAAATGGTTCCAGTAGAACCGAGTCCCCATACTACAGTTGCTGAATCGCTTGTGCTCGTTGGACCAGGAGGTAAAAATGCCCCTCCCGTTACTGCCCAAGTATAGGTTGTACAAATTGCATTTGTTCGATACGTTACCGTATCACCGGGACAAACTACGGAGATGCAA
Organism: Bacteroidota bacterium; assembly: GCA_031421935.1. Taxonomy (GTDB): domain Bacteria; phylum Bacteroidota; class Bacteroidia; order AKYH767-A; family OLB10; genus JAJTFW01. Next base: position 1,193 of record JANOPQ010000078.1, read on the forward strand.
AAAATATCGGGTCCGGATGCAGAATCTACAACAACGATAAATGCGGTATCGTGTGGAGTTCCACATGCATCATAAACGGTGAGTGTATCGTAATAAGTACCGGGAGGATAATTTACTCCGGGCTGAGTGTTTGTTTGATTGATTGAATAAAAACCATTTCCAAAATTCCACAGTCGACCTGTTGTTCCTGTTGAATTATCGACGAAAGTGACGGATTGACCATTACAAATATTAATTACTCCTGCTACAATGGGAGGCGAAGTAGAAAAAATAATATTATAGGCTGAAGACGGATTACGAATTACATTTTGCGTACAAGAATCCAACACACCATTTTTCAACACATACCACGTTACCACCGTAGTTCCTACTGGAAAAACTCCAGGAGAATTATTCCACAAAGAATCATAAGAACAAGCAATATTTCCTTGAACGGGACCAGTACCACCACCTGCGAGTGAAGTATCAGCCGTTGTATAAGTTGGCTTCTTCAAAACCAGCGAAGAGTCTGGAAGATCAAAACAAATAGTAGTATCACTACAGGTTAGTCTACAACAGGGTCCGCCAATCGTAATTGGAAAAACAACTTGATTATTCTGCGCATCACGCACTTCAAAAATATATGTACCCGGACAGACACCGTTCAAACAAGCTTGAAAAGCCATGTATGTTCCAGGTCCGAAAACGGTGTAGGTGTAAGGAGGCACTCCACCTGAAGCAATTACACCAACCGTGCATGAACAGGGATTAGTTTGTTTACAACAAGCTGTAGCACAATTGGGGTCGGCCACTACGGTTAAGCTTTGTGCGTAACCAAATTGGGTAACGAACAAGAAAACTAAAAGTACGATGCACTTTCTAATTTTTTCAGCAAGAGTAATTTTTCCTCCTGTAGATGGGCTGGTAGATGTATTCATAAGCTAAGTATTTTGGAAAAATAAATTCACAATTACGAATTGCAGAATTTATTTTTTCCTGGTGGTTTAGTCGATGAGGAATTAAAATAAAAAAACTACGGATACTTTTCAAGCTTAAATGAAAAAAGAAATCGAAGAGACCTAACAGCCACTTCCATTTATTCTCGCAAAAAGTATAACACAACTTCATCATTTTAGATTTTATCTTTTCCAATTTTAAAAGTTACTTCAATATACTTTCGAGCAAAAAAAACTGACTTTAGGAATTCATTTCTAGAAATTCCAACCACAGCCACTACACTCCTCCACTTATCAAAAGAATGCAATATTTATGACTAAGTCAAGCTATATTTATAAGTGGTTAATAAGCCCCACAATTGGTATGAAAAACTTAATAAGTGGTAAACTAAACCTAGACCAAACTTTGGTCACCTCCAATAGGTTATGAATCCATTAAATACCAACGACTTGATATATAACAGTTTAATAAATAATAAACTTCAGGCTTTCATTGCTCCATTTGCCCTAGAGCTGGTCAAATTACAAATTCATCAGCTGCAAAAAATGGTCTTTTTTTCTTCGTGAAACTTCAACATTAGATCCATCATTCATGATGGCAAAATAACCATCCACTCTACTAAAATGTTTAACGTGAATTAAGTTGATAAGGTGAGAATGATGTGATCTAAAAAAATTCATGTCTTGCAACAAATCTTCATACTCTTTTATATTCTTAGAAGCTGTATATTTTTCGGTGGAAGTATAGATATGTGTATAGCTACCATCGGCCTGCATTCTAATAATATCATTTGTATGAATAAATGCAACACCATCTTTCACGGGAACTGCCAACTTTCCCGTTCTATTATTCTCCAAATTATCCAACAATCCGGAATAATTATTTTGCTGCACGGGTGGAGAAGATCTCACTCTCGACACAGCACTTACTAATTCGTCGACATCAACGGGTTTTAAAATATAATCAACTGCTGCAAACTTAATCGCTTTAATAGCATAATGATTATGTGCTGTAACAAAAATAGTTTTGAAATTTACGTTCTCAAATCGCTTTAGCAACTCAAATCCGCTTCCTCTTGGCATTTCCACATCCAAAAAAACCAGTTCAGGTTGATGACTAGAAATAAACTGAAAGGCTGTTTCCACTGAGTCGGCTTGACCAACCACTTCCACATCCTTACAATATTCTTCGAGTAATTTCAGCAGTGTATCACGGCCTTTTTTCTCATCATCAACTATGCAGGCTTTCATCATAATGATCAAATTTTTCCAATGCTAAATTAACCAACCTGATGTGTAATCGTTTTTCACTATTTCTACATCAGGGTTGAATCGGTAAAACAATATTACCAAAACAAATCATGCAAAACTAAATAAACTTCAAAAAATATTTTTAAAAAATCAACTAACTGCCTTTCCTTTAATTCTATATTTAACTGGAATCAACAGTTCGACACGCGTTCCGGATGCCTTTCCTTCATCATCAAACAAATCCAAAATCGTTAATTGTATCGAAGTATTATGCGCTTTATTATAGGCTTCAACTCTTCTTGTGGTAATAAGTGATCCATGAGAAATATGTTCACTTGCATTAATTTTATTCAATTCAGCGGCGGCTTCTCTTCCGATGCCGTTATCTTCAATATATATGTATACTGTATGGTCATCTCTTTTAACGGTTAGTGACAATTTTCCATTTCCAGACAGATATCGAATCCCATGTTTAATTGCATTTTCCAAAAACGGTTGGAAAATCATTGATGGAATCAATAATGAATTGGCATCTACATCACTTGAAATATTTAATTCGAATTCAAATTTATCATCAAAGCGTTGTTGCTCCAATTCAACATATAATTTATTCGCTTCTAACTCCCCTTCTAACATCACTTCTCCTTCAACGGAATTATCTAAAATAGATCGTACCAGCTTTGCAAACTTTGTAAGATATCGTTGAGCGGAACGAGCATCATTTTTTAAAATATAATCTTGAATAGAATTAATTACATTAAAAATAAAATGTGGATTCATTTGAGCTCTTAGCGCCTTCATTTCCAACATCACTAGTTGTTTGTTAAAATCGGTACGCAACCTTTCCTGTTCTCTCACACGAGCAATTCGCAATCGCATAAAATAAACAGCTAATAAAATAATGGCTAACAACACAGAAAATCGGAACCACCACTGCTGCCAAAAGGGAGTCAAGATCGTAAACTTCAAACTTTCCTTTGCAACGGTCCATGTGCCTGAACTATTTTTTACCAATACACTAAAAATATAATTTCCTGGCTTTAACGAAAGAAACTCAACGTGTCGACTTGATGTTACCGACTCAAAAGTATCAGCTTCATTAACGAGCCAATATCGATACTTGATATTTCCATAACTTTTGTATGACAAGGCTTCGAAACCAATACTTATATTATTAGATCCATGATCAAGTGAACCAATCTCATCTAAACTTACATCCACATTATTGACTTTAAAGTTTGTAAAATGAAAAATAGGTGGCGTAGTATTTGCAAAGCTTGATTTTCCATTAAAAAATAAAATGGATTTTTTTGTAGCGACCCATACTGTATCATTTAAAACATCAATATCATTTATTTCATTATCGGATAATCCTTCATTGTAACCAATACTACTTACCGAAAAACGAAATGGCGAAAAACTTTCTATCGACACCTTAGAAGCGCCATTGTATGAAGCACACCAAATCGAGTTTCCGTCTTGTACAATTCGATGAAGAATATTATTACATAAACCATTCGATTCATCCACCTTGTAAGCAGAATCACCTACTATGAAGATCAACCCTTTTCCTCGAGTTGCAAAAAAATAATTGTCGTTCCATTTTCCGATATCATCCACTCGAGTATCATTAAAAACAGGATGAAATAAATTAAGTAACTTTCCTTGCTCATTGAGCAAATAAACACCACTGTTCGTACCTAAAATAAATTTCCCATCTGGTCTTTCAATCACACAATTTGCACGCTGCTTTAAGCTCGCCCACAAAAAAATTGAATCTTCTTTCAATTTATACAAACCATTAACAGATGCATTTAACATATCTCCATTTCGCAAACGGATAAAGTCGCCCTTCAATGAGTTGGTTCCATCGCTTGCAAAAGGATGATACTTTCCCGCCAATAAATAACCAGGAGGTTCCATAGAAATTAGTAAACGGTTCGCACTTTCATCAAAAAACATTGCGCTAACATACTTCCCATTATTCATTAACTTAGTGGTTTTATAACCAGAAGTTGCAAATTCTGCGACTATCCCGTTCCAAAATCCTGCGTAAACCACATTCTTTCCTTTTGCAAGACATAATGCCTCTTGCATTGAATCGGGGTTTAATTTAAATTCATTAACACCTGAATCATTAAAATAAAAGACACCGCTATTAACTGTTGTTACCCATAAACCACTTTCGAAGTCTAACACCGTGCTGGAAACAAATTCCTTTTCCAAATAGCTATTCAATATTATCCAATTCGTCGTAGAGACCTTAAATAATCCTTTATATGATGACACCCACAATTCGTCATTTATCCCTTCATACAAATAAGTAATGGGTTCAAGCAATTGGTTCAAAAGATGAAGTTGACCATTTTTTAACTCAAACAAATATTTTGAAAGCGAAATAATCAACCGTCCGTCGCGCAAGTATTTTGCAAAAAGTTGGCCGCTATAATTTGCATCCACAAACAAAGAATCATACTGCCCGTTAAATTTCCTAACATACAAATACGAAGGACGAGCGGAAATGGACAATTTATTTCCTGATGTCATTAATCGACCTTCTGCTAATTCATCAATAAAAATTTGATTATACGGTAATGATATATTAAATTTCAATATCAAATGTTCCTTCCCTTGTTTATCAATAAAATATTCTCCATTATAATTGCAGGAGAAATAAACATTTTCTAAACTATCTACAAAAAAACCTAATGGGATTGAATTACCAACAATTTTCTTTGCAAGCGCATTATATGCATAAGGTTTCACTACTTCATTCTCTATATAAAAGAGTTGTCCAGAAAATGTTTGCATCCACATTCTTTCCTTTCTATCAATAAACAATTTGAAAACGGTATTATCACTTAATCCGTCAGCAGAAGAAAAAATTTTAAACTCATATCCATTATAGCGAGCAACGCCATGATCGGATGCAAACCACAAATAACCTTTATTATCCTCAATAACCTGATAAATTTGGGAGGATGGCAACCCATTTAGCGTTGTAAATTGTCGCATGACTGGCTGCGGTTTTTGGGCAGAGAGAGGCATCGCCATAAACATAGCTGCTATCCAAAAAATCCCTCTTAAGCTCATTTTCATTGACCTGCTAAATTATGCATCGAAATTTAATTTAAATTCCTGAATAATCCATCTATTCTTTGAAATTTAAAAAGATTGATTCAAAATTGGGCAAATAACCTCACCTTTGTAGTGTGATTCAGATTGACGATAAACTCATTTCATTAGATGTCATAGACGAACAATTCGTTTGTGATTTAGCGAAATGCAAAGGGGAATGTTGTATTTCGGGAGATGCGGGTGCGCCACTGGAAGAAAATGAATTATTGGAAATAGAAGACGCCTTTCCCGCCATCAGAAACATGTTATCTGAAGATGGCAAAAAGAGTATCGAGAACTACGGACTCTACACCAAGGATCAAGACGGCGATTGGGTAACACCATTAGTGAATGGCAACAAAGAATGCGCCTATGTAATTTTTGAAAAAGGAGTGGCCACATGTACATTTGAAAAAGCACATTCAGAAGGAAAGATATCATTTCGAAAACCCATCTCCTGCCACCTTTATCCCATCCGCATAAAGAAATTAAAAAACTACGAAGCCGTAAACTACGACCGTTGGGACATTTGTTCAGCAGCGTGTACTTTAGGAAAAACTTTAAAAGTTCCGGTTTATAAATTTTTAAAAGATGCACTCATTCGAAAATATGGAGCGCAATGGTATTTAGAATTAGAAATAGCAGTAGACCACTATTCAAAAAGCAAAGCATAAAAAAAGCTGTCAGTACATTTCTGTAATGACAGCTTAAACATAATTATATTTTTACCGAGTTTAGCACTAACATTGATTTGTAAAGCATTATATGTTAAAACAAAAACGAGTTAGTACATTGGACATCTGCTAAATAAATTTTAGTTTTAAATTAAGATTCTAGTCCTAATTTACTTGTTACTTTCTTTTGCGTGAAAAGAAAGTAACCAAAGAAAGCACGCCACCCAACACCAACCAATTTTTGCAGTTTCTGCTTTCTACTTTCTTTCGCAACCACTGAACAATCTTTTGTGC
>JANOPQ010000079.1:0-18555 GCA_031421935.1 Bacteroidota bacterium
AATATTTTTAGAAACCCCGACAGATTAATTATAATGTTGCCAGTACCGCTTTGCTTAAATCTCAGATACCCATTATCGACAATTACATTTCCGCCAAACGTGAACGTTTTATTTCCGTTCGTATCATCCAAATACGTAGCACAGGCATTATTCACAGTGAAATTTCCAAGTACACTCAGGGTATAACCTAATCCGTTATTATTCCAATAAAACATACCGGGATTCCAATTCAATATTAAATTTCCAAAATTGGAATTACAACCTGTAACCATTGATGCGGTGGTTCCTGACCACTTGGTCACATTAAAAGTACTGTTTGCTTCAAATGTTTCAACTCCAGCAAAAACAGTGGTGGCTGCAACTTGATTATTATTATGAATATAGGTTCCGCCATTCAAGAGAATAAAATTTCCTGAAATAGTTAATGTTTTATTTGCTCCGCCTCCTGAAGTACCAGTGGTAAGAGTACCGCCATTCTGAACGGTGACGCTGGTAACATTAGCATTAGCTGTGACACTTACAACATGTGTATTGCAAATAAATACAACATCGTTCGTACTAGGAACAGAAGCCGCACTGCCGCCGCCACAGGATGCTGTAGACCAAGTTGTAGTTTGGCTCCAATTTCCAGTTTGACGTGAATAAAATGTAGCCGCATTGACACCTACAGATATTATCATCATCCATGTGGAAAATAACAATAATTTAAGTAAAAACTTCATTTTGCCTCCTAATTTATTGAAAGTTCGTAAAGTTCTTTACCATTTAGGGAATATAATTGGCAAATAGAATCAAATTGAGGGTAAATGATGCATAATCAAACCTAAATACGAGCTTTTCAAATGAAGAAATCTTTAAAAACTACTCATCAGAGTCGCTCTTTTACTTATCGATATTACATCGAAAATTTAGTTGAATAACTTCCTTCTTCATTTAAAAACCGGAGCAAATAAATATTGTTTCTTGGTAGATTTAAATGAAATAAAAGTAAATCTTCACTCATCGAATTCTTTTCAAAAAGCAAACGACCTGTCAAATCATAAATTGTTATAATCCCAGAGGAAGAAGTTTTCGGAAGAATTATTTGCATCATGGAATTGTTCGCGTTAAACCATGCACTCAAATCAGAGCTAGTGCTTAGTGATTTGTAGTAAACAACATCCGACCAATACTCATCGCCATTAAAATCTGTTTCTTTTATTTTGTAATAAGCACTTGTTGCTCTTGCGTTATCATCTACAAGAAAATAACTTCTTAACTCAATACTATTTCCAGCTGCAGGTAGTTGTCCAATTTCAACAAAACTAGAATTTCCAATCGCTTTATAAACCGTGAAAAAGTCAGTGTTCTCTTCAGTAAAAGTAGACCATCTCACACTTACGTCTTTGCCTTGTGGAACAGCGCTTACAGAAGCCCATTCCAAAGGAAGTACTGATAAATTAGAGGCTAAGGCCCAATGAATATTTTTTGTTGCAATAGGCAAATTAACTTGATAAGGAGAAGAAGTTTGACCTGCCGTAAGCGGCAACCAAGCATTGGTAGTAGTGTTATATGCAGAAGCCCACATACTACTAGGGGTATTAAATGGAATTGAAGGAAGTTCAGACGCTGCATATGAAAAATTCAAGCTATAATTAGGACTAGCACCGGTACCACTAATTCTCCAAAACCGATCAACAGTTGCATTTCTATTATCAGGAGTTAACCCAGAATTGCTAGCTAAATTAATAACGCCTGTTGGCCAAGGCAAATTCGTAGCTGGCGTATGGTAAGTTGAAAAAGAAACAATACCAGCGCTGCTTGAATTTAAAGTATAGGTTAACGGAATGTAGTCAGTAGACGAATAACCAAATGGAACTATATAGCTGCCCGGAACACTATTGATGGTCCATACAATACGACCAGAGTGATTCAATGCTTCACTACGAATAAATCCTCCGGTACGCACAATTGCTGAGGGAACTGGATTTTCAATATGTACATAACGACCCGCACTACCCGGATTTCCTGGTGCATCGCATAAATTAAATTCACCCGCAGTCATTATTAAACGCGTTCGAACGTAAATAGCATTCGTAAACGAAGGCATAAACGTCGGGCTTATCCATGTGCCTGCAGGTCCAACATGATTTATTTCTAGAATTCCATACTTATGTTGAGGTAATGTAGCCACTCCAACATTAATTCCTGAAACTCGAGCATACGTATTGGTATTATATTCTATAATGCTATTAGCACCTAAAAAATAATTCATTCCTCCGCTTTTTCTTAATACTGGATCATTGGTATTATCATATAATCCTTGTGTTCGCGCTAATCGTAATCGCCCTCCATCGGCAACGGTTACGCCTGTATAAGCAAAAACAGTATCTGAAGAGATCTGATTGGTTCCCACGGATAAAATTCCACCTGACTCAATGGTTAGCATATCTAACGAAGGCGAATTATGTGAACTAACTTGAACGGGTCCAAAAGTAACATCAACTAAACAACCCGACTTTACATACTGTTTACACTGACGAATATTATGTGCTAAATTTCTAAAATAAGTGATGGTGCCTTGATAAATAAAATTAATTCTAGAAAAATTTAATGAAGTACCGCTTCCTGCTCTTTGCATGCTGGCAGAATTGGAAATAGTAAATACAGAACCGTTAATATTAATTTGCTGCAATGCTGGAGAATCAAAATCGTCAAAATATAAAATTCCTCCACTTTGAACAAAACTTCCATTTGCTGTTAACTCGATAGTGTCATTTGCTGCACTAGTTTGTAAAAGTTGATCGTATCCATGCATATAAAATACACTACTCACTAAATTTTGAGTAAATAAACCATTCACGGTAAACAATGCTCTGCCAGTAGAAGATTTCAGAATCGCAATCCCTCCCGATAATTGTACTGTGCCATTCACGGTTAAGAAAGTTGAATCTGATGCATTTTCACTGAACCAAACCGAACCTCCACTCATTAGCAATCCGCCTAAAGTGATATTAACTTTATGACCATTGGTTTCATCTAAACTTCCATTAAAAATGGTTTTAGCGGCGGTAGAGGTAAAAGTACCATTCACCACTGTTGACTCTTCACCTGCCGATTCGGATGTTTTAAATTCACTAGTAGAAACACCGGAAATAGTCAAATTACCACCAACAAAAAATTGCAATCGAGTAGTAGTTTTAATTCCACTTAAAGAAGCTAATCCCAATAAATGAATTTTATTACTTGCACTCGTAAAATTAATTGTTGCATGACTTTGAATAGTGACTTCGGCAAGTCCATTGATGTTATGTGTATAAGAAGCCATAAAAATCCCACTTGAATATGAAAGTGAATAAATAGTAACAGTGGGCACTCCGTTATTCAAAATGGTAGGTGCATTAATACCATAAAAGTCGCCACCTGAAGTAAATACTCCACTAACATTTATGGTAGCACTTCCAATTCCATCTTGTAATCCACTAAAGATACTTCCGTTAACAGTAGTTAAATTATTAATATTAAAAACAAAATTGTTAGACCCATTTACGATTCCGGAGAATCGCCCTGTAGAATTCAACAACCCACTTCCAACTACACTAAAAGTAACAGCTCCTGAATTAGACTCTTTTACTCTCAATTTTCCATCTAAAGTTAAACCTCCACCAATATTAATATTTACAGGGCTTACAGTATTGTCGAGAAATGTTTGACAATTCGCTCCTACAGAAAGATTACCTTGAACCAATCGTGTTACTCCTAATCCTTGATTATTCCACCACCCAGCACCAGTATTTAGATTTAAAGCAACATTTCCAAAATTTGAAGAAACACTATTGATTAATGGTAGTGTTATCGAAAACCAATTTGTCACCGTAAAACTACTAGCTGGATCAAAAAATTCAACACCTGCAAATAAGGTGGAGGTGGGGTTTAATATACTTTGCTGGATTAAACTACCACCTGATAAAATGTTCAAACTACTAATAACTGTAACTGAACGACTGGTATTAGATAAATTAGCATTTATAAAAGTACACCCACCAGAAATAGTAATACTATTGACTGTAGTATTAACATTACATGTTAATTGAGCATTATTACAAATCACAACATCATCGGTCGCAGTAGGAAAAGTCAAAGGACGAACGAATGACCCACAACCTATTACAGTCCAAGAATTTAAGTCATTCCATACTCCCGTTGTATTTGCATAATAAGTGATTGCCTTTGTAGGCAAAGAGTTCATTAAACACAATAAGAAGACCAATGTCCGAGCGATATTACTCAAGGGCGTTAAGAGTTAATAGTTTAGTATAGGTAAAGCTAATCCACTGTAGTAAATAAAAAACCAAATGTTTGGTAAGCAACAGTATTTTCAGGGTTAAATGGGCTTTCCAATTAACAATTCAATATTAAGTAAAATTATTAATATGATCAAAAAAAATTATCAATAGACTGTTTTTCATATATATACTTTGGAAAACTGATCGATTTATAACTAGAAATGAAAAAATTATACTAAACGTTAGAGTACAATTCCAAACAGCATTGCCCGCTTTAAATATATTTTGGTACCTTCTTCAACGTTAGCGCCCGGTTGAAGCTGATTCATCTTATACAATTTCGAAACTTTTACTCCGTATTGCTGAGAAATTCCATGCATAGTTTCTCCCTCTTGAAAAACATGAGTAAATATTTCCCCGCTATTCTTTTTTGCCTTTATAAAAACTTTCTGATCAATAGCTAATATATCATTTTTATCAGCATCATTAAATTCTAATACTTGCCAAAGCTCAATACTATTTTCACTCGAAATTTTTGTCCAGGTGTCGCCCTCACGGGCGTAGACAAAAGGGACACCATTCACAGTTTTAGCATCAACCGAAGAAGTTTTAGGGTCGGCATTCGGTTTTACAGTTTTGCTTTCGGTCTTCTTTGGCATTGGTGCGGAAGGCGCTTCCACTTTTTCCGCAGTGATAGGCACTTTTACTCCTTGTGCATCGAACTCACTCAAATTATACTTTTCGATGAGTCCAATTATTTTACTCGCATATACAGGATTCGTTGCATACCCCGCCTTCTTCAACCCATGTGACCATCCTTTATAATCTGTAATTTCCAATTCAAACAAGGAATGGTAACGTTCGCGGCTGCGCAAAAAGTCGCTATGGTCATCGTAAGATTGGGTTACATTTTCATACTTGCGAAAACATTCATTGGGAGCATCATCATCTTTATGGTAAGTGTCTCCACTCCACTCTTTATGGCACTTAATTCCAAAATGATTATTAGCACCTTTTGCTAATGGACTATTTCCATAATCAGATTCGTACATCCCTTGTGCGAGGGTAATACTAGAAGGAACGCCGGTTTTCATCATGTCAGAAATTGCAGCGTCTTTAAACATTTCTATGTACATCTCGGGCGTAATTCGACCCGTATCACTTCGCAAATTTGGTTGCGCAATTACTCTAGTCGACCCTCCAAAGAAGATACTAATGAGAATAATGTAGGTTATTTTTTTCACCTTACAAAGATAACGAGATTGAGCTCTTTTTATTCTTGTACTTTTCAGAGCTATTAACAATAAAATGTTAATGGTGCAAATATTGCAATCCTCCACTATGAATGACTATTATTTTCGCAAATTCAGGGAAGTAATTTTGTTGTAATAATTGATGGGCTGCAAAAAACAATCTACCCGTGTAAATGGGTTCAATCGCAATAGAGTAGTTTTCATTCCATGTCTCAACAAACTCATCTAAAATATCATTTCTTTTCGCATATCCACCAAATGTAAAAGCGGAGGTAATTCTTACTTTATCTGAAACTCCTTGCGTCTGATGCTGGAAGACGTACTCTTCCTGCCTTGCATCCAACACCTTTACTCCTATTATTTGTTGATGACTCTTTAATTGGGATGCCAACCCTTTTAAAGTAGTGCCCGTTCCTACAGCCAACAAAATATGAGTATAGTTGGATGGAATATAATTAAAAATGTGTTTACATCCAACCACTCCGTTTTCGTTCCCACCACCCTCTGGAATAAACAGAAATTTTTTGAAGATTGGATGATCAATTAATGGATTTTCGTGTTTTCTCATTTCCCTGTACATTTCTCTGGTAAAATATACAATCTCCATCCCATTCTTCATAGCTTGCTGAATGGTATAGGTAGGCACATGCTGTGCATCTCCACGAATGAATCCAACCGTGGGAATTGAAAGATCTTTTCCTACTTGAGCCAGTGCTGCAATATGATTAGAGTATTGACCACCTACACTTACTATTCCATCAAATTTCTTTTCAAAATAATACTTGATGTTCTCATACAATTTAAAAGTTTTATTTCCACCTATAATCGGATGAATGGTGTCGAGCCGCAAAATGGAAATTTGCCGCCTTTCACCGTTCACATCTACCCATCGATGATCAATGGGCACTTCCTTTGGGATGAAATAACCTTCTAAATGTGCAAAGCTTGGCAAGATTTATCGTTGAGCGGTTGTCTCCAAATCAACATGCAAACTACGTGCAAAAGTATTCCAAGCAATATTCTCCTCTGGAAAAGCACTCACATTCGATTTTCCATCTTTACCAAATACACGCACACAAACATTTCCATTAGCATCTTTTTCTAATCGAGATATTGCATAGAGTTGATGATCCTTCTCCAAATTCCAAGTCAAATTTTCGGGTGTAAAAACAATATTCACACTAGGCTTCGCATTCTTCTTACTTAAATCGGTGATGATAAATCGATTCTTTACCGCTTCAATTTTGTAGGTCTTACCCTTGATAGAAACGATTTGCTCTTCGTGTTCTCCCTCTTTCATGCTGATGGGATTGCTGCCCGACCAAAACTCAATCAAGTTTAAAAATACAGCATCAACGAATGCAGCTATTTGGTAAACTGGAATTACACACAAGGCAAAAAATACAATAGACCGAACAAATTTATCGTCAATAGACCCATTCCATTCATATACTTTTTTGGTTAATTCAAATGATCCGTAACAACCTGTTTGCATTAACATTCCAATTAAACAGATTGACATTACCGTTGCCCTAAGAAACTTTTTCATGTTATTATTTGTTAATAGACAAAATTAGTCTCTTTCCATGTCATGAAATAATAATTGCTGGATTTTCATTCACATGGATATGAACAATTTTATGATTGGATTTTAATAATTTTGCGCTGGAATAACTCCATCTAAAAGAATAACCACCTTCCATTACAATATATGGCCTTCACCGACAAATTCGATAAAGAAGATTATTACCTTACCGAGGAAGGATATATTGTTTTTACAGAAAAATACCATCTAAAAAGAGGATTTTGCTGCCAAAGTGGTTGTAAACATTGTCCGTGGAAGGAAAAAAGAACCACACCCGAGGAAAAAAAGAAAGATTAAGTTCAGTCCGGAAACTTCATTTTTTGATTATCAACATCTTGACATTCAACTCTACATTTATTGATTTTTAAGAGCTTAAAAATTGTAATTTTGTTACTCTTAAAAGATCCTAGAATGCAAGATACTGCCACTAAACTCGATTTATCTACTTCAAAAACACCAACTGGAATCACCCTTAGTTGTAAAGGATGGGTACAGGAGGCCGCATTGCGAATGCTTTGTAATAACTTGGATCCGGAAGTGGCGGAACGACCAGAAGATTTAATTGTTTATGGAGGAAGAGGAAAAGCGGCTCGTAATGTAGAGTCTTTTCACCTCATCGTTAAAGCGCTGAAGGATTTAAATGATGATGAAACGCTCGTCGTACAGAGTGGTAAACCCGTAGCTATTTTACCAACGCATAAAGATGCCCCTCGCGTAATTATTAGCAATTCTCAACTCGTTCCAAAATGGGCTACTTGGGAAGTTTTTGATGAATTAGAGAAAAAAGGATTGATGATGTACGGACAAATGACTGCTGGCTCATGGATTTATATCGGATCTCAAGGTATTGTGCAAGGAACTTATGAAACATTTAATGCTGTTGCTGATAAACATTTTGGTGGATCTTTGAAAGGTCGGCTATGTGTAACCGCTGGTTTAGGCGGAATGGGCGGCGCTCAACCATTAGCGATTACAATGGCTGACGGCGTTTGTTTGGCTGCAGAAGTGGAAGAATGGCGCGCACAAAAACGTGTCGAAACCCGCTACCTCGATTTTATTGAACGTGATATTGATAAAGCTATCGACCAAGCGCTTGAGTTCAAAAAGAACGGAGAGAATAAATCCATTGGTGTCATTTGTACTGCGGTACAATTATTAAAAAGATTAAAAGAAAGAAATATTATTCCAGATGTTTTAACCGATCAAACATCAGCACATGATCCCTTAGTAGGTTATTTGCCCGAAGGAATTTCTAACGAAGAAGCCAATGTGTTGAGAGAAAAAAATCCAGAACATTTGGTGGATATGGCTTATGATTCGATGTCAGAACATGTTTTGCTGATGATTGAATTACAAAAACTAGGTAGCATCACATTCGATTATGGAAATAATTTACGTGGACGTGCTTTAGAGCGCGGCGTGAAAAATGCTTTTGATTTTCCCGGATTTGTACCTGCTTACATTCGTCCTTTGTTTTGCGAGGGAAAAGGTCCTTTTAGATGGGCTGCATTGAGTGGTGATCCAGAAGATATTCGTGTAACGGATGAGGCTATCCTAAAACTTTTTCCTAATGATGTGGGATTACATCGTTGGATTAAAATGGCGCAAGAGCGAATTGCCTTCCAAGGATTACCTGCGCGTATTTGTTGGATTGGTCAAGGGGATAGAGAGAAAGCAGGGTTATTGTTTAACGAATTAGTTAAAACAGGAAAAGTAAAAGCGCCGATTGTGATTGGTCGTGATCATTTAGATACGGGATCTGTGGCTAGCCCTAACCGTGAGACTGAAGCGATGTTGGATGGATCGGATGCTGTAGCAGATTGGCCTATCTTAAATGCGCTAATCAATACAGCAGGGGGTGCAAGTTGGGTGAGTTTACATCACGGCGGCGGGGTAGGAATGGGTTATTCCATTCACTCTGGAATGGTGATTGTTGCTGATGGCACCGATGATGCAGCTCGACGCTTGAAAAGAGTTTTACATAACGATCCGGCTATGGGCGTAATTCGTCACATGGATGCTGGATATGATATTGCTACTGATACCGCTCGTAAGCATCGTTTGGATATTCGAGAGCGATTGAAATAAAATATCTTCTAGAAATTTTTACGGATGCCACAATTTCTAAATTAGCTAGGATGATTACATTTAAAATGAAAAAGTTAATATTGAGCATTGGAATTTCCTTTGTTCTATTTCTATTTTCTTTTTCAGATGGATTCACAACACCTACCTCTAATGTAGGAGACATTAGAAAAGATACACTTCTCATTTTCACCGGTTCTGATTGGTGCTTACCTTGTATGCGATTGGAAAAAAGTATTTTAAGCGACTCTCTATTTATTCAATACATTACCTACACTATTACTTTCGTGCAAGCCGATTTTCCACAAAAGAAAAAATTAAGTGCCGATGTGATTTTTAGAAATGAAAAATTAGCAGAACTTTATAATGCAAAGGGTGTATTTCCTTTTATTGTAGTGGTCAATAATGGATTGCCAACACAAATTCCATTTCACGATCAAACTGCCAAAGAGTTAATTGCATCTATTCAACATATTTTGCAAGGCTATGAATGAGTTTAAATTGCCATGTAAATTAATGGGATCGGCATTCGAATTCATTGTAGTTGCGAATGACTCAAGTGAGGCTGATGTTTTTTTGAAAGCTGGGATGGATGAAATAAAAAGAATTGAAGAAGTACTCACTGAATTCAAACTTACTTCTGAAACTTCACGCATCAATTCATTTCCTGCGAATGAAATATTTACAATCGATTCAGAAGTACATCAACTTTTGCAACGTTGTCAAAAACTATATTCAATCAGTCAAGGTGCATTTGATGTGAGCATGGCTCCACTTAAAAAATTGTATTCATTTAAAAGAATGGAAGAGAAGCTACCTTCTTCAGACGATATTCACTGCGCCCTTCAAAAAACTGGATTTAATAATATTCTATTATTAGACAACAATCGAATTTGTCTTTTAAAAAAAGAAATGCAAATAAGTTTTGCTGCCATTGGAAAAGGTTATGCTGCTGATAAAGTTCAATCACTTTGGAAGCAGATGGGTGTAACCGGTGGCGTAATTAATGCCAGCGGCGATATAAGTGTTTTAGGGAAGCGTGCCGATGGGCGTTGTTGGTCGACAGGAATTTCAAATACCGATCGCACTCAATTACTCTATAAACTTCAAATGCCCTCGGTAGCAGTAGCAACATCAGGCGACTACGAACAATATTTTGTATGCGATGGCAAAAGATATAGTCATACTTTGCATCCTAAAACAGGATTGCCCGTACATGGAATTCGCAGTGTAACGGTCTTTAGTCCATCCGCCGAATTGAGCGATGCACTAGCTACAGCAGTTAATGTAATGGGCGTTGATGAAGGTAAACATTTTATACAACAACTTCCACAAACTTGGTATTTCATTCTCGATGAAAAAAACAATATCCATAGCAATTTACCAGCGTAGGATCTTTGCATTCATTGGTGTTTTCATACTTTGGATGGTATCGGCGTGTCAAGTAGTGAAACCATACCAAAAAGCATTTCTAAACGATCAGAAAATGCAGTTCGATGCGAATGGAATGAAAAAATTTGAAAATTACTTTCAATCGATTCGTGAGGGCGCTATCATGCCAGGCTCCGATAAAAGCAGTGGAGGCTGCGGATGTAATTAAGATGAAAAAGATTTTTATTATTGCGGGAATGCTTTGCTTGATTTCAAAAGCAAAAGCACAAACTGTGGATAGTAATTATCAATTTCAAAACATTGACAAAACAGAAATTGAAGCGCTCTATAGTTATTATGCGCAAGATGGAAAGCACAGTGCCGTTACAGGAGGAAAAGGTACCGAAGAACTCAACGTGCAAGCTGTATCTTTAAAAGCCAAACATTACCTTAACAAAAAATTGGATTTGCATTGGAAAGCTGGTGTAGATGTGATTACATCAGCATCAACGGATAGAATCGACTATGTACTTACTTCGGCATCAAGAATAGACAGAAGAGTTTTTGCCGATCTTAATTTATCCATTCACACCAAAAACAAATCACTCGTCACCTTCGGTACGGGTGTTTCCGCTGAATCGGATTACCTATCTATTCCAGTTCGATTGAATTATCACTCGCAAGAAACAGCCAAAGGAAGTCATTGGAATCTTTCAGTGGATGCCGCTTTTGACGATTTACGTTGGGGCAGATTTAATCCCGATTTTTATTCACCTGTCCGACTCGTTTATCCCATCGAATTAAGAAGTACCGATTGGTTTAAAAATTACCGAAGGCAAAGTTATAATTTGATGTCCTCCTACTCTGTTCTTCTTAGTAAAAAATCGCAGCTTGCATTTTTTGCAGGGATGAGTTTACAAGAAGGATTATTGTCGACACCCTTCCACCGAATTTATTTGACCAATGGAAATACAGTCGTTGAAAAACTTCCATCTCAACGAATAAAAATTCCAATGGCTGTGCAATTGAATTCCTTTATCAGTTCCCATTTTATTTTAAAACAGAATATAGGATTGTACAAAGACAATTTCGATATTCATGCAATTACCCTTGAAGAAGAACTCAGTTGGAAGGTAAATCCAAAAACGTATTTGTCCATTTTTGCAAGGGGTTACGCACAAACGGCTTCAACCTATTTCAAAGAAAAAGGGAAACACAGTGCATCTAGTTCTTTCTACACATCAGACTTCGACCTTTCACAATTCACTTCCATCAATACTGGAATAGAATTATTTATTCATCCACTTTCATCCCGAAAAATAGATCAAGTAATAAAAGGAATTGGTATTCGAGCATCCTATTATAAAAGATCCGACGGATTATGGGCTATTAATGGAACAATTCTTGTTAAACTTTGATTGGAGATAGCGAAAATAACTCTATAAAGAAATTAGTGACGCAAGTTTGCGAGGTCGCTAAAGTGGCTCGCAAAGGCGCAGAGCCGCAAAGATTCTTCTAACTAAATTCTCTTTATTAAAGGCAAAATTCCGAATGCTATCTGAACGCAAAGACTGCTCAGAGACAAATTGACTTGTTAAAGTTTACTCAGAGTAAACAAAAACTATATTCATTTTACATTCCAAAAAAACAGTTGTCTTATTATTCAATCACCAATCGTTCAATTACGTGGATACCTTCGCTTTTAAAATTAACCAAATACATTCCAGAAGGAAGATGACTTAAATCCAATTCCAATCCATCAGTTCCCAATGAAATTTCTTGCTCCTGCATAACTACTTTACCCATCACATCCACCACAGATAGTTGTGACATTTGCCCTTGCAAAGAATTTGATTTAAGTCTGAAAATTCCTTTCGATGGATTAGGAACAATGGATAAAATTCCACTCTTATATAAATGACTATTTCCGGTAACAGAAACACATCCATTATAAATCACTTTATTGGTTTCTTCATAATCTGAATTCACGCTAGCATTCAATTGAGCAATACAAATGGTTGAAGAACTCAACGAACTATAATAAACACGCAGGAAGTTAACAGGAACAATTTGTTTTGTCAAAGACACTTCGGTAGTATCGATAAAAACAATTCGACCTGTAGATGCATTCCATTGAAACAAGGGTTCGAAACCGGGATAGATGGAAACCACGGAATCAATTTGCAAGCCTGTCATGGTGAAATCCAATCCTAACAACCGGCAATCCGCATTAGCAATTTGTAAATCCAAATACTTAGCTGTAGAATTTATAGCACCGATTCCGAGTTTCACTGTATCATTTATATTTAGAATATTCCATGGGAATTCGCAATGCCTATGTGTATTTTGAGTACCACCTTGATGATTGTGGGATCCATTTTGAGAACGAATACAACCGCTTAAGAGTGCGACATCGGTTACCGTTAAACTATTATCTCCATTCAAATCATTACAAGGAAAAACCGCATTTTGTGACGTAATATCGGTCATATAAAGATTAATGTCCGTATCGGTTTGTAGTGTATCTAAATCTAAATCTCCACGCACACGTGTCCCGTTACAATTTCCCATGCAATCATACACAGCTAAACCAAAAGTATCACCAGCACAATCAATCAAAGGTTGACAGTTGGGAAGAACAGTAAATGAAGGAACATTAAGTGTGTCGCGAGTAATATTGACACAAACAGCAGCCACATTATTATCGAAACGTTGTTCTTGCCTACCTAATGCATCTGGATCCTGATCCCAATTCACCCGAATGACCATGGTATAACGTCCAGCAGGAATATTTGTAATATCGAGCCATTGACAAGCTAAGCCGGCGCCATAAATATCAGCGCATGCGGCAGAGATACCCATATCGCCGCAACCATACTTAGCTACTCCGCCGAAACATTGCAGATCCATAACGCAAAATCCATTCTTAAATCCGGCTTGCATGGGCACACCTAAACTATCATAAATATCATATTGCGCATAACCGGCATAATGCCAATGACCGTGGCATTGATCAAAAACAAATTGTGTATTTCCAGTTTGAGGTTGACCAATATAATAATCAGCATCTCCAATATTTGCAATGCGTGTAGTAAAATTGATAACATCACGAGCACCATACCCTGACAAACAACCTTCGCCAATTAAGCAAACATCGTTTCCATTAACTACACCTACGGTGAGGGAAGAGCTGAACGCAGCTCCATCCACTATCAAATCAGGACCTGAGTTACAATTGGGGTCTCCGGGATAAATACAAATATTATTATTGACCGTAGCTAAAGGATTATAATTACAAGCAGCAGGATCCGTACATCCTACAATGGGACCACCGTAAGTAATTTGCCAAGTGATGGTATCATTGGTACAAGAGGTATCTCCTCCGATTCGAATATAATACGTTTGTCCTGCTTGAAGTCCAGCTGCAATGAATGCTTGTAATCCACAAGCCGAATCATTGTAATATAACGTTCCTGCATTTGCATTATTCCACACCAAATTAGTGCAATGATCATAAATCCAAACACGTGTATCGCAAGTATTAGAAGGGAAACAGGTGCTCACATTAAAAGTACCTGTCGTATCAGGAGTAAATTCATACCAAGTCGATGAGCTAATAGAAGAATTAACAGAATCTTGATAAACTGTAAACGCAGAACCGCAATTACTTCCAGCGGGGCAACTCACATAACTCACTTCACTAAACGTAAATTGACCTCCGGTAGCTTGTATAACGCCATTCACGCTTACGGTATAAAAACCATTTCCAAAACCACAACAAATACCGTCTCCATAAGTATCCTCAATCTCAAAAATCAAACAAGAGCCAGAATCTACACACATGGTATCACCTGTGAAGGCTCCCGACATCAAAATGGCCCCAGAATTATTCTTAAGGGTCCAACTGGTTTCATTGGGGTAACTATCGGGTTGAATAAATACGATAACTTCACTCTTGCCTATGGGACATTGGGCTTGTGCATCAACAATAATAATCAGTAATAATAAGGATAGAATAATTCTGGTCATAGAATGTTTTTGAGGAAATAAAGATAGAGAAAATTTGGATATTGGCAATCCTTATAGCTATCGATAAGTGTGTATGGAATCCCAATGACTATAGGCAAATAGGTAAATCCAATACGTTGAATAGCAGGCTAGGTAGGTCAGTGGATAGTTGGGGCACAGGTTCATAAGTAACACTGTGTTGATACTTCTTAATATGAAATGAAAAGCCAAAGCAACAATATCCTGTGAATAAGAACAGAAATAGCACTTGCACACAATTGATAAAAGCCATATTTTTGATTAAAATACATCCCCATGAAACTTCGCGCAATATTAAGCTTTTTGCTACTGCTATTCCTTTTTCAATCAGCACAAGCACAAGAGAAAAAAGAAAACCCTCGCACCGATGATAAAACGAATCCGAACTGGATTTCAATGATGCAAGATCCTCAAGTAAATTATTATGAAGCTGTAAAAGCTTTTGATGCATATTGGGAAGGGAAAATTGAACCAGAAGAGGAAGACGAATTGATTACGGAAGGAAAGATTACTTCTGCTGAAGCGGATAGTTTAAGAAACGCGCGCGCGTCCTGGACACAAGTTCAACGCAACGAATATGAAAATATAAAGTATCAATTTAAACGATTTAAAGATTGGAAGCGCACGGTGTTTCCCTTTGTTCAATCCGATGGACGAATCCTAAGTGAACAGGAACGACTAGAAATTTTTCAGAAACAACAACAAGTAAAAGACAAATAATTTTCGAAACTTCTCCTAACGATACACCACTACGAAAAGATGAATAAAATTATATTAGTAATCTTAAACTTATTTTTCATTATTGCTTCTCCTTCCTTTAGTCAAACTGCAAATTGGTCGCCTGTGGCTCCTGATTTTTTTCCTACCAATGTGAGCGGACAAATTCATGGAATTAGTCGAATTAGTCAGCTAAAATTCCATCCTACCAATTCTCAAAAATTTTACGCCATCAGTGCCCGTGGCGGATTATTCATCAGCAATAATGCAGGTAATACCTGGACCATCGCACCAGGATGCGACCTCATGCCCGGAATGCGTTTAGCGTCGGTTTGTATTGACCACACCAACGATCAAATTTTATATTTAGGAACAGGAGATCATAACTATTATTACAGTGGTAGTGGAGTATATAAATCCACAAATGGAGGTGCCACTTTTACTGCAACTTCACTCACATCAAAATTAGTTTTGGAAATGGTAATGGACCCAACCAATAATCAAGTAATTGTTGCTGCTACGAATGTTGGAATTTATAAAACTACAAATGGTGGATCCACGTGGACTTTAAAAACTGCTTCACGCTCATTTGATGATTTAAAAGAAAAGCGACCTGGCTCGAGAGTGCTTTATGCAGCCACCACCGATTCAGCATTTTTTCGCTCTACAGATTATGGCGATACTTGGACACAAATCAACACTGGAATTGTTATGCCATCGGGAGTAACCAATGGAAATGGTTGTCGTGTTGCTGTTACACCTGCTGATACTAATATTGTTTATTTCGGGATGGTGAGCAACGGTGGTATATTATATAAATCCATAGATGGAGGGACTAGTTTTACTGCTGTAAAAACAACACCTTCACCCTACCTCACTTATTACACCAATGCAGCTGGTGATGTAGGTCAAGGTGATTATAATTTTGGATTGGGTGTAGATCGTCTCAATGCAAATATCGTATACTGGGTGGGTCATGCCGTCTGGAAATCGACAGATGGCGGAGTAAATTGGACACAACTAACCAATTGGTGGGCAACAGTACATACTGATATGCATCAAATCTTCACTAATCCATATGACAATTCACAACTGTATAATATGAATGATGGTGGTGTTTGGTTGAGTACAAATGGAGGGGTGAATTGGACAGCCAAGAGTGATGGAATTTATGGATACGAAATTTATAGAGGGTTTTGTAGTCCTACTCGTAAAGACATGATCAGCATTGGAACACAAGATAATGGCGAATTATACTATGCAAACACTGGAAACAAATGGTTCACGAACCGAGGTGGTGATTGGTCGTCGAGGTGTGCTTTCGATTACTTTCCAAATAGTCAACGCGTATATTATTTTGGAAATGCAAGAAGAAGAAATGTAAATAGCAGTGAGTCGACGTATGGATTACCCGTAACTAGTTTTAGAGCTATTGCTTTTTACAGATCAACACCCAACATTGCCTTTGTTGGCGACTCGAATGTTTTTCGTACTTCTAATTTATCGGCAGCTACGCCTACTTGGAACACTATTTCATCATTCACTACACGCATCATGGCATTGTATGTTTCACAAGCCGACAGCAACCGAGTGTATGCAATCACCAATGATCAGAAAATTTATGTATCTACCAATGCGATGAGTGCAGTACCCACATTTACACAGTATGCTTTGCCTTTTGCAACGAATAACAATGCAAGTATAGTTTCCGTAAAAAGTAGTTTGAATACGTTGTATGCAATACTAAACACAAGGGTGTATAAGTCCATAGACAATGGCGCTACGTGGACCAATGTTTCATACAATTTACCCTCCGTAAATTATGTTGGAATTATTACGGATGATTTCTTCCCAAGCAGTGAATTGATGATTGTAGGTGGTGGAAACAATTCCGTTTACTTTAAATTGGGTACTCATACCAGCTGGACATTATTCAATCAGAATTTACCATCTAGAACTACCATCAACGACATTTGCATCTTTGATGATGGAACTAATAATTCAGCCTTACGTGTATCTACTTATGGACGTGGAATGTGGGAAACGCCGATCAGTAATTTAAGATCAATCAATGCTGCATTCACTGCAAATACGAACACACCATGCTTAGGTGATTCAGTTTCCTTCAGTGATCTTTCAACCGGGAGTCCTACTTCTTGGTTATGGACTTTTACGGGCGGCTCACCTTCCAGTTCCAATTTACAAAATCCAAAAGTAGCTTTCAATACTTCTGGGGTATTTACGGTAAGCCTTACCGTTAGTGGTCCGGGAGGGAATAATACCATTACAAAAAATAATTTTATTTCGACTACAGGACAACCAATTCCATTAATTCAAGATTTTGAATTAACTACCTTTCCGCCTGAATTATGGAGCAACATAGATGGAGGAAGTGATGGAAAGATGTGGTCACGGTCAGGGCAAGCGAGTGGATTTGGAGTAGGAAGTGGATCCATGGTGTTCTTAAACTATTCACTTAATTCTTTCGGAGCACGTGATCAAGTAGTTTCTCCACAATATTTCCTTAATGGATATGGAAATTATCAATTAAAATTTGATGTGGCGCATCAACTCTATAGCACCAGTCCTACTTATTTGGATTCACTTGCTGTGCTTGCCTCTACAAATTGTGGTGTTAATTATTCGAGCATCTACGTGAAACCCGGAAACACATTAGCTACTGTACCTGGAACGGGTGGTAACTTTATACCAACATCGGCACAATGGAGAACAGATTCTGTAGATCTCAGTGCTTATAGCGGACAAAGTATTCAACTATCATTTATGAATCATGGTAATTATGGAAATAATATTTATGTAGATAATATTCGCATAACTGGATTAAACGCAACGGTGAGTTTAATTTTAAAAATATTTATGGAAGGATATTACAATCCAGCATCCAATCAAATGCAAGCGGTAAGTAATCCGGGAGGCGCGCCAACGGTAACAGATACCATCATGGTGTCATTGGCTAGTCCAACAAGTCCCTACAATATCATTTATACTGATCAAGAGGTGGTATTAACAAACGGAATTGCTAATTTACAATTCCCACTTGCAGCATTTAATAATTCTTTTTATGTGGTAGTGAAATACAGAAACGCTATTGAAACATGGAGCAAAACACCGATTTTGTTTAATACTACTTCGAAGAGTTTGGATTTAACAACACCATAATTAACAAAGCAATTTATTGTCTGATTACGAAGGTGATTATATTATGACGATT
>JANOPQ010000080.1:0-4205 GCA_031421935.1 Bacteroidota bacterium
GGCTC
Source organism: Bacteroidota bacterium (assembly GCA_031421935.1). Lineage (GTDB taxonomy): Bacteria > Bacteroidota > Bacteroidia > AKYH767-A > OLB10 > JAJTFW01. The sequence goes on from JANOPQ010000080.1 coordinate 6, forward strand.
TATTAAGGGGGTGAATTCCTGTAGAGACGCCATTAATGGCGTCTCTACATATTGAATATTAGCAATCAACACTTTCTGCAAATTGTTGATAAACGTTTAATTTAGCCTTGACGCCTATGCGATAGCTATCGGGACTGAATTCTTAATTACTTTTGTTGCATGGAGCCTGTAAGTGATAAAATACGAATCGACAAGTTTTTGTGGGCTATTCGGCTTTATAAAACACGTGCATTGGCGGCAGAGGCTTGTGAACGTGGGAGAGTGAAAATTGGCGAATTGAATGTAAAAGCAAGCAGGTCGGTGAAGGTGGGCGAACTTATCATATTACATCGTGGACCATGGCATCAACACATTTATGTACTTAAAGTCACGCAGAAAAGAATGGGGGCTCCTTTGGTAAAAGATTTTTATGAGGATCGTACTCCAGCCCAAGAAATTGAAAAAAATAGGCTTCATCAAGCGGCCATGTCATCGTATGCATTAACCCCAGGAGCAGGTCGCCCGACCAAGAAAGACCGAAGGCAAATGGATGATTTTATGGGCGATTGGTGATTAAATGTGGCCTTTAAACTGATAAATGCAGATTCAAACACTTTTTTCGATTTCAACATTCCCTGTGCATAAACCAAATGAACCAAGTCAATTTGAGCGGTAGTTTCGGGTATTTTTGAACCAGACCTTCCTATTCAATGAAAAAAATACTCTTCCTAATTCTCTTCATTAGTAACTTTTCTTTTTCTCAGTCCAAAAAAGGGTTCGTACAATATGGAGCGTTAGCAGGAGTCAGCTTTGTTAATTTATACGGAAATCCATTTATAGAAACTTTTTTGAAGTCAACGACGCGAGTAGTGGCGGGGCCTTCGGTCTACTATCCATTGAGCAATCACTGGGCGGTAAAATCGAATTTATTTTACGAATCGAAAGGTGCTGGTGGCATTATGCCACTTTATGATAAGGAAGGAGAACCATTAGGTTTTTTCAATGCTGAAATCCATTACAACTACTTAACGATTCCTTTGTTGTTTGATTTTATGTTTGGAAGACGATTAAAAGGAAATTTATCGGCTGGACCATTTGTTGGTGTACTGCTTCATCAACGATCCGTATTTACTCAGCCCATTACAGGAGAAACCATTGAGAAAAAAGGTACGGGTGGATTTTATCCGTGGGATGGAGGAGCTGTTTTTGCTGCCGGGCTTCGATTTGCAGTGAACAAGAGAGTAACATTAAGCTTTGAAAGTCGAGTAAATTTCGGACTCGCTAATATTGTTTCACAACCCGTTTTAGGAAGTACTACCATTTACACCTTAGCGACACAACATCTTCTTGGATTTTACTATACGCCGGGGTATTTGGCGGGGAAGGTGAGAGCGAGACAGGAATGACAATTAAGAATTAAGAATTAAGAATTAGATTAAATATAATCTTTTCAAAGTATTATTTTATAGGGTATGTTTGCGACTAGCAAGTTCACAATTCACCCTTGAAGCAAAACGATTCCCTGTGAATTAAGTGGGCAGCAATTCTGAATTCTGAATTCTTAATTCTGAATTCTTAATTACTTAAATAGTAACGAGGAGTCTCCGTAGCTTAAAAAACGAAAATTATTTTGAGATGCGAATTCATAAATATTTTTCCAATCTTCGCCTACTAGGGCGGCCACCAACAACAATAAAGTAGAGCCGGGTTGATGGAAATTTGTGATAAGGGCATCCACTACTCGGAACGTATATCCAGGTGCAATTATTAAGCGTGTATAACCTGTTATACTTTCTAGATTATTTTCCTTCATCCACTTTTCCAAAAATGCAAATACTTTTTTTGCTGACGGTAATTCATCAACGTTATATTCATAAGGCTCCCATTGATTCACCGTAAACAGTCCTTCACTCCCACCCTCTTTCATCCATCTGCAGCCCAACCAATACAAGCTTTCAATGGATCTGGTGGAAGTTGTACCGACGGTAACAATCGTACGATTTTCTAATGCATTTGCTAGTTGCGAGATGGTTTCTAAACTTACTTCAATACGCTCTGCATGCATTTCATGCCCTTCCATGGTGTCACTTTTCACAGGTAAAAAAGTGCCAGCCCCTACATGCAAAGTAACATACGCTAAGGCTTTTCCACTTTCCTTCAATTTTTCCAATATCGACTCTGTAAAATGAAGTCCGGCTGTTGGTGCAGCTACAGATCCTTCCGCTCCTGCATACACCGTATTGTATCGTTGTTCATCTTCGGGAAGAGCATTTCTATTCAAATATGGCGGGATGGGCAAGTCGCCAACTAGCTCAAGCACTTCAGAAAACGAATACAACTTATTACTCCAATCGAATTCAATTAAATAATCTCGACCTTCGTTCGAGATCTTAGTAGCTGTAAAAATTCCATCTCCATCCTTCCCAAAAAAAGGCTTTGCAATCTTTTCAGATTTCCATTTACGTGCCATTCCAACCATGCAGTTCCAACGGATGGGACCGTGTTGAGAAAATGAGTCTGCAGCGGCCATTCCATCGGCAGGTTCCAAACAAAAACATTCGATTTGAATCGTTTCAGAAATGCGGAATAAAATACGTGCATGAATTACCTTCGAGTCATTAAAAATCAACAACGCATTGCTCGGAAGTTGCTCATTCAAGTTCTTAAAAATCTCCTTTCGAATTTCTCCGTCCTTATAAACCAACAATGCTGCATCTTCGCGATTCTCCAATGGAAATTTGGCGATTGATTCATCGGGTAAATGATAAATAAAATCTTGTATACTAACGTGCTTGGGATGTATCAATACCGATAAGGAGAATTTTATCCTACAAAATTAGAGAAATAATCAAAGATTGCAGGGTTTCGAGCAATTCATCAAAGAAATATAAATTTGATCTTATCTTTGACTTTCCATTTCATCATCATGAAAGCTGAACTATCTTCTCTAAAAATTATTACTTCCTTTACGTTAGTTTACTTATTGAGCTACACCACCGCTATGGCTCAATATACTGTCATGACTTTGCACTGTACTGAAAATTCTGAAAAGTGCGATACCGTAAGTATTGAAGATTTTAATGCCAACCGCCAACTCTTGTACAAACTTAAATGGGGTGAACAAAAATCTTCCATTGAATACATCTACAATGAAAAAAATATTTTGATAGAAAAAAGACATCGAAGTAATGACGGTACTCGTACCAAATCGAATTATATTTATTCAGATTCAACAGGTTCATGGCATACCGATTCATTAATTGATTCCAATGGAAAATTACTCTACACCTTTAAGAGAACAACGACTTCGAATCCAAACAATTTTATGATTGAATGGTTTTACAAAAAAGATCCAAAGCCCAGTTCGCGACAAATCATTCAATATGACGAAAACGGAAAAGAACTGAGTAATTCAACCTGCTACAGTGCTGACAACTGCGTTACCTATGTTTATTTTTACACCGAGGGTCGTAAAATTCGCTCTGAATTTTGGGTCATGGAAGGTCCCAATGCGCAACCTGTATTAAAAGAAACTGAAGAATTTGTATATGAAAAAGAAAATCAACAGCAACCCTCTGCCAGTGTACGGTTTTTAGAACCTGCGCATACTTTAATGAGTCGATTTAAGTATATTTTATTGGATCAACCCATCCTCAAAAAATCAAATTAAAATAAAGAAAAAAACGGGATTTCATTATTCATTCATGACCATCAGTTTCTTTCTAAATTTTTCACCACTTGTTAATTGCAATTCTAACATATACAAACCCGAAGTTAAAAACTGAATAGGAATTTCCATCACATCAAATTCGCTTTGCCAAGGTAATGCTAAAACCATTTCACCTGTATTTGAAAATAATGAAATCTGTTTCAATTTCTCTACTCCTCCCCACCTAATATTTACAGATACACTTGCCGGGTTTGGCCAACATTGAATTCTGTTTTTTTCCTCTATAAATTCATATCCTATTCCAGTGGCTACTAATGTATCGCATACGCTACCAACGGCTACACCGATGTTGTAGTTGGGCATATCAGGAAGACATCGATGTGTTCTATTGCCTCCTAAATAAAAGCTAAAAGGGATAAAATTGCAAGCCAAACCAAGCGAATCGGGAGAATTGATAACACCCAAATACATCGTCGTTGTATCGAAACAACAAGTATCACTAAATGGAAAATAATGAGAAAAACCAGCCAAATAAATTTTATTATCAGGAG
>JANOPQ010000081.1:0-10669 GCA_031421935.1 Bacteroidota bacterium
AAACATGAAAAAAATATTTTCAATCTTATTACTATCTAGCTTAAGCCTAGGTGCGACAGCTCAAAACATTGTATGGAACGTAGATCCTACTCATACAGCTGTAAAATTTTCAGTTACTCATTTAATGGTATCTGAAGTTGAAGGAAATTTCAAAACCTACAGTGGGAAAGTAGAGAGTCCAAGTACTGATTTTAATAACGGAACGGTTGAATTTTCTATTGATGTGAATAGCATCAACACAGAAAGCGCTGATCGCGATAAGCATTTGATGGGAGATGAGTTTTTCAACGCTGCGAAGTATCCAAGAATCACATTTAAAAGCACATCTTTCAAAAAAATTGCTGGTAACAAATATGAATTGATTGGAGATTTAACGATTCGTAACATCACGAAGAAAGTAACTTTTGAAGTAAAAAATAATGGTCTAATGAAAGATCCATGGGGCAACAACAAGGCAGGCTTCAAAGCCAACACTAAGATCAACCGTAAGGATTATGATTTAAAATGGAGTATGGTTACTGAAGCAGGTGGAATGGTTGTAAGTGAAGAAGTAGATATAACTGTAAACATTGAGTTATCACAGGCAAAGTAAAAACAATAAATTTTCCGAAAAGCCTTGAGTTTCGACTCAAGGCTTTTTTTATTTAAAATAACTACCTTCGTTTCATGCCAACGAACATCAAAGATGCCATTCAGCAAAAAAAATTCAGAAATGTGAATCACCAAGCCCATGTCAATCTTATTTATACTTCAAATTGGTTGCAAAATCAAATCTCGAAAATATTTAAGAAGTATGGGTTGAGTAGTCAGCAATACAATGTATTAAGAATTTTAAATGGATCGCATCCCAACGCTTTAAACTTAAATCAAATTAAATCCAGGATGCTGGATAAGATGAGCGATACAAGTCGAGTAGTTGAACGATTGCGCCTCTCAGGATATTTAACACGTGTTCCATCAAAAGAAGATCGTCGAGAATCGATTATAACCATTTCAAAAAAAGGATTGAAGTTAGTGGAAGAAATGAAGGTGGATGAAGCAGCGATGGATCAAATTTCAAAAGGGTTAACGGCTACAGAAGCAGCACAACTTTGTAAATTGCTAGATAAATTTCGCCAGGAAGAATCCAATAGTTAATTACTTCCTTTCATCCTCTAAATAATTATACTTTATGAGCAGCGAGCTAACAACGACCACCTCCAATAAAAGTTGGGCCGTACTTGCAGGTCCGCTGGTTTTCATTTTGTTTTGTTTCCTCCCTTCCCCGCTCTCTAACTCTCCACAAATGATGGTCATGATGGGCATCACGAGCTGGGTGGCATTATGGTGGTTGACAGAAGCGGTTCACATTGCTGTTTCCTCATTCATCCCCTTTATTCTCCTCCCTGCGAGTGGTATTGCCGACATCAAAGTAGTATCGGCTCAATACATGGATCCCATTTTATTTTTATTCATTGGAGGATTCCTCTTAGCTTTTGCCATTGAAAAATGGGGCTTGCATCATCGACTTGCCTTAGGAATATTATCATCAACTGGACACAATGCTTCTCGTGTATTATTTGGTATCATGCTGAGTGGATTTTTAATTTCTATGTGGATTTCGAACACGGCTACTGTGATGATGCTTCTTTCGGCTGTACTTGCCGTCATACATCAACTCAAAAAACATATTCCAGTTCAAGAAACGCATCGAAAATTATCCTCCGCCTTATTGATTGGTCTCGCTTATTCGGCCAGCATTGGAGGTTTAGCCACTCTAGTAGGAACTCCTACCAACATGATTTTTTACAGAGCTTATAATGAGCAGTACGCATCTTCAGCTCCCATTACATTTGCAGGCTGGATGATCTTCGCCCTGCCCTTTGCCTTCCTATTGTTGTTGAGTGCTTGGTTCATCATTCGATTCTTCCTTATACGCAAATTGAAGATCGACAAATTTGAAATGAGTGGATTCAAAGCACAATTTTCTCAGCTTGGCAGATGGAATAAAGATGAAAAAATAGTAGGCGTCGTTTTCTTTACGACGGCAATATTATGGTTAACACGTGCCGATTTAGACATCGGTATTTTACATCTCAAAGGATGGACTAATCTCTTTCCATACCCCCAACAAATTCAAGATAGCACCATAGCCATCAGCATGGCCTTACTTCTCTTCTTAATTCCATCTCAAACAGAAAAAGGAAGAGCACTACTCACGTGGAAAGAAGCATCAAAGCTACCTTATGAAATTATTTTACTTTTCGGAAGTGGATTCGCCTTGGCGAAAGGATTTGAACTTTCTGGCTTGAGTACGTGGCTAGCACACCAACTTAACGCTGTAAATGATGTTCCCATCATCTTTACCATTCTAATTATTTGTGTAATTGTAACTGTCATCTCTGAGTTTGCATCCAATGTAGCTAGTATTCAATTGATGATGCCCATATTAATTTCATTACAACTGGTAACAGATTTAGATCCTAAACTACTTTTGGTTCCAGCTGCCTTATCAGCTTCTTTGGGTTTTATGCTACCTATTGCTACGGCCCCTAATACAATAGTTTATTCAAGCGGGCACATCCAAGTTAAAGAAATGGTAATAGTTGGTTTTTTTGTAGATATTGTAGGTATTTTACTCATACTTTTATTTTCGAATTGGTTTTAGATTATTTTTTAAATTCTGCTTTTATTATTACTTTTATACTAACAGCTTCTTAATGATTCTCTATAATTTGCTAAAAAATCTTACAAACCCTTATATTTACATAACTGAGGTGCAATCTCTCCGTTAAAGAAGGTAAATTAACAGTACTGACGATGAGTAGTTATCTTAAATTTGGATTTATAATTATTGCGCAGTTCCTGTGCACTTTAATAGTTGCGCAATCATTGAGTATTGCCACAAAAAATCGACAAGGTGAATCGTACTACACATCTGCATTTCCTAATTCAAATTCTTTCTTTTCTAATCAAGAATTTTGCTACGAACAAATTCAGAAAGCTACAGCTTTTAGAATTTTACCTATTCAACCTAGGTGTAAGAAAAACCAATTTTTAATAGGTATAAAGGATGAATCAACAACAATCTATACAACGAAATTCGCTTTCCTTACATCCAATTTACAAGGTCCTATTCATCAATCTAGTTCCTCACAAAAAACTAGTCAATCAATACCAAAATCCGAATTCATTACTATTGATTCTAAGGTAGTATTACCTTTTAACGCCGGAATAAGACGCGTGGTGAATGCAAAATGCCATGGAACTTCCACTGGATATATAAAAGCCAGAGCAAGTGGTGGAGTGAAGCCCTATCAATTTCTTTGGTCGAATGGAAACACCACTGATGAAATCACGAATCTTCCTGCAGGAGTATATACTTTAACCGTTAGTGATGCGGGTGGAAATGTAGTTACAGAATCTGCAACATTAGGTGAACCATCTCCACTTGAAGTAGATGTAATTAGCTATGCCCCCACTTGTGGATCTTCCAACGATGGACAAGCAATTTTTTATGCAAAAGGAGGATCGCCATTCCCTTATAAGAAATCATTGTATACCACGCTTTGGTCCAATACACAGAGCAATGGATTCATGTTTGACTTGTCTACAAAATCAGAAATTTCATTAACACAAATTTCCATTCATCTTCCAAGTACACAATTGCAAACCATTAGTGTTTATCTAAAATCAGGATCAATGACAGGTTCAGAATTTGATTCTACGCAATGGCAATTGATCAACTCAACTCCAGTTTATGGAGCAGGAATTGATGAAGAAACTCCAATAGTATTTTCAATTCCACCAACATTAAATCCTGGAGCATATTCAATTTACATTTACAACCACCAAGGCGAAATTAAAGGGATTACAAGCACTGTAATTGGCAATACTTTAAATTACGACCACATCTTAAGCATCTATGAAGGAATCAGTAGGGACTTAAATAGTAATCCTTTTCAATCCGGAATTTCCGGGGTAATGAATATGGCAGGTATGATTTCGTATGTAGTTAATAGCGACTTTGGTTTTTCATATAATAATAACATGACCGATGGACAATGGTTTCAAAAGCAATTTTATCCAGGACAAAATGAAATTATGGTTACGGATGCGTTAGGTTGCATTTCCTCAAAGTCATTTATTACTCCTGTAGCTGATAGCATTAAAGTGAACACTACACTTATACACTCTCCTCGTTGTTTCAATTCAAATGATGGAGAAATTAGTATTCAGGCTACTCCTGCTAATAGGGAATATCAAAGTATGACAGCTATTCCATTTGCAAATCCTGCTCATGGAAGTATGATCCATTTTTCATCAACTCATGATCTTCTATTAAAAGGAATAGATTTATTCTTGAACAGAAGTGGTGCTGTTATGATTTATATCAAACAAGGAGATTATATAGGAAAAGAAAATAATTCCTCTTCATGGACTTTCCTCGGAAACTATTCTCTAATCAAAGCTAATAATTCTTTGACAAGTCAGTTGACATTAAATAGTCATTATACATGCAATGCTGGCGATTGGAGTCTTTATGTTTATTCAACAGACGATATTTTCAATCAACTTGATTCAGCTTCATTTTATGATAATCACTTCTTAACTCATATCAATTCAAATTCACGAATCGGAAATTCGGGTGCATTCTTTACTACAAATAAATTAGGATCATATTGGACAGGAAATATTATTTATGGTGATCTTCCATCTAATTTGCAATATAATTGGTCGAACCAAAGTACCGGATCATTTCAAACCAATCTGCCTGGCGGTAATTATCAATGCACGATACAACAAGACAATGGATGTAGTAGAATAGAAAACTATACTCTTTCTAGCCCTGCACCCATCGTTGCGAACGCAACGATTCATTCTGAAATTGATTTTGAACAAAATGGATCAGCTAGTTTGCTATTGCAAGGAGGAATACCTCCCTACTACATACAGTGGCTGAATTCAGGCATCATTGGAAACCAAATTCATCAACTAGCAGAAGGTCCACAACCCTATTTTATTTCAGATTCTAGAGGATGCACTTTGAATGATACGCTGAATATTTTAAGGACGATAAGTCCACCAGTAGGACAAGGTCTTCTTGCCATTGCACCTAATCCAGGGCAGGGTTATGTTCATATTACGAAGGAAGTGCATGGGATGGAAGATTGTTTATTGAACATTTTTGACTTTACCGGTCGGCTCCTTTATGCAGGTAACACAAAGATTTCTATCCTGATGCAGATAGGTTTTGACATGAGTCATTATTCAGATGGAAACTATTTTATTGTGGTGAGAGATGAAGATCAAGTGTTTCAGGCGAAAGCGAATATCACAAGATAAACGCCCTTTGGTTCTCCCTAAATTTTACTAATTTAGTGTCATCGAATACGATGACAAAATTACTCTATACGCTACTACTGATTCTAGGAATTAGTTCGCCTAATTATGCTCAATCCAACTTACTGGATGTTGTTCAATATGATATCAGTTTTGATACCATAAATTTTACTAACAAGAGCATAGAAGCACATGCTCAATTGGAATTCAAATCTAATTCTGTTCAAAGTATTGCTACACTTGAAATTTCATTATTGTCATTGATTATTGATTCCATTATTGATCAAAACTCAAATCCACTTACTTATTCATACAACGATACTACACTTGGAATCACTTTACTAAATCCGGTAAACAACATCACGTCGGAAACAGTCTCCATTTATTATCATGGGATTCCTAAAGGTGATCCTACAGGTTGGGGTGGATTTTATTTTAATTTTAATTATGCATTTAATTTGGGAGTTGGATTTGGAAGTGATCCGCATGTATTTGGAAGGGCATGGTTCCCTGCGAATGATGTGTTTACAGATCGATCCACTTACTCCTTTCACATGACCACTACTGCTGGATATAAAGCATTTTGTAACGGGATTCTAACGGGAGTTACATTACATGCGAATGGTAATAATACTTGGAACTGGAATTTAACAACACCAATTCCCACTTATTTAGCGAGCGTAGCCATTGCGCCTTACTACACGTGGAGTAGAAACTATCAAAACATTCCTGTAGAAATTGCTTGCATGCCGAATGATTCCAACAATGTAAGTGCTACATTTCAAAACTTAGATACGGTTTTATCTCATTACATTCAGGCGTATGGTCCTTATCCGTTTCAAAAAGTAGGATATTGTTTGATTCCGTTTAACTCAGGGGCGATGGAACATGCAACAAGTATTCATATTGGTACTGCATATGTCAATGGATCACTCACCTACGAAACATTGTGGGCGCATGAATTAGCGCATATGTGGTGGGGAGATTGGACTACCTGTGAGTCGGAAGGCGACATGTGGCTAAACGAAGGTTTTGCAAGTTTTAATGAAGCCTATGTCACAGAAAAATTATATGGGACTGATGCCTATAGAACTTGGTTCCGAACTAACCACAGAAAAGTATTGCAGTTTGCACATATCACCGACAATGGATATTTACCGCTCATCAATATTCCGCATGCACATACCTATGGTCCTACTGTATACAATAAGGGAGCTGATGTGGCACATTCATTACGTTTTTACATGCAGGACTCGTTATTCTTTGAAGGATGCAGAGATTTCATGAATAACCGAGGAAATAGCTCGGTTAACAGTTATCATTTGAGAGATGAACTTACTACGAGCAGTGGCATAAACATGAATCGTTTCTTTGACGATTGGGTATTCACACCCGGCTTTCCACATTTTGATATTGATTCATTAGAAGTGGTGAACATAGCAACGCATCAATATATTTTACATTCTCGTCAGAAGAGCAAAGGAAATTCAGTTGTTTATGAAATGAAAGTCGAAGTAAACTTCACCGATGGTGTAAATGACACTACCCTTATTTTGTTAATGGACAATGCAACAAATTCTTTTCCTGTTATATTGACTTTTACTCCTACATGGTATTCGATAGATCGAAACGATCGCATGGGAGATGCCATTTCTGATTTCGAGAAAAAACTTTTTATCACCGGAACAAATTCCTTTTTTGACACTTACAGCAATGTAAATGTTATTACTACTGGTGGAGATACGAGTACTGTGCGAGCTGAACTACATTGGGTAAAACCTGATCCCTTTAAAAACGCTAGTAATTATCCGGGCATTCGATTAAGCGACTACCGTTATTGGAAATTTGACGGAATTTTCAAACTCGGATTTTTAGCCAAGGTTACTTTAAATTACAATGGATCTACCAATGCTACTGCAGGACATCTCGATAATAATTTGATCACAGGAAACGAAGACAGCTTAGTTTTATTTTACAGAAGCAGTGTAAAAGATGATTGGCAAATTGTGAATGGATATACTTTAACCACTGGAAATAAATTCGACAAAGTAGGTAGTATGACTGTCGACACACTCAAGAGAGGAGAATATGCCATGGGCTATCGTGATTTTACAACAGGATTATCAAATCCATCTAACCCAAACCAAATGGATTTACAAATTTGGCCAAACCCATCTACTGGAAATGTAAATTTCAAATCTGAAGGAACAGAAAATCAACAATTCACTTTAGAAATATTCAATGCAGATGGTAAAAATATTTTGAACACACAAATCAAGAATAACCAACCTTACATCTGGACACCACACAAAGGTCAAAAAGGAATATTTGTGGCAAGAATTCAAAGTGAAAACAAACATACGTTTAGTAAAACATTCCAAGTTTTATCCTTCTAAAAATAGATTCGTCCGTTCAGTAAAATATGTCGCTCCCCTACCCTGTTATCCAATTAAAAAAAGGTAAAGAAAGATCACTCCTTCAAAAGCATCCATGGGTTTTCAGTGGTGCCATAGCAAACGAACCCGCTAACTTAAACAATGGCGATATTGTTCAAGTACATTCAGCAAAAGGCGAATATTTAGCCACTGGTCATTTTCAAAGAGGAACCATTAGCATACGTTGTTTCGATTTTGATGAAAAATTTGTGGATGATCTATTCTTTAGAGAAAAGATTAAAAAATGTTTAGCACTGCGAAATGTATTAAGTTTTCCGAATCCTGAAACAAATTCCTTTCGACTTATTCATGGTGAGGGTGATGGTATGCCCGGACTTATTGCTGATGTGTATGGAAACACGGTTGTACTTCAAAGTTATACTTTAGGAATGCAGTCAATCAAATCATTTTTAGCTAAATTAATTTTAGAGGAAATGCCATTCATTGATGCCGTATACGATAAAAGTGCAGAAACCATGGCCAAGCATGGACATGAAAAACCTGAAAATATTTTTCTTGCTCAAAGAGAAAATTACCATCCAAATGAAATCGTACTTGAGCACGGAATAAAACTTTCAATTGATTTTGTAAATGGACAAAAGACAGGATTTTTCCTCGACCAACGTGACAATCGGCAATTACTTAAACACTATTCAAAAGGCAAAACGGTGTTAAATACATTTGCTTATACTGGAGGATTCTCACTTGCTTCTTTACAAGGAGGCGCTGCGAAAGTTCATTCAGTGGATAGTTCTGCACGTGCAATAGAGGGATTAGAATACAATGTAACATTAAATCAATTTCAAGGGAAGCATCAATCGAGTACATCCGACGTCATGTCATACTTACGTCAATTGGAAATGCAGTATGATATTCTCATTCTTGATCCACCGGCCTTTGCTAAACATCTAAATCAAGTAAGTAATGCGATGATTGGTTATCGTAATTTAAATACCGAAGGATTAAAACATATTAAGTCGGGCGGAATATTATTTACATTCAGTTGCTCTCAAGCAGTTGATAAAGAATTATTCCGTAAGATTATTTTTCAATCAGCCATTCAGGCCCAACGAGAAATTAAAATACTGCATCAACTCACACAACCTGCCGACCATCCCGTAAGCATTTATCATCCCGAAGCTGAGTATTTAAAAGGATTGGTGCTTTTTGTAGAATAGAATCTTTCAGAAAGCTAGTATTCAATAGATAAGAGGCTAATATTCGATTGATAAACATCGTTTCAATGCAAGAGTCCTCTTCCTAAAACCTTTCATATCTTTGCAAAAAAAGATGTATCCACATATCCCCCATCTAAAAAATACCGACAACAAAAGTTTTTTTCTGATCGCTGGTACCTGTGTAGTTGAAAGTGAAGAAATCACTTATCAAACAGCGCACAAACTACAGCAAATCACTAATCGTTTAGGAATTCCTTTTATTTTTAAAGCTTCATTTCGTAAGGCAAATCGCACACGAATCGATTCTTATACGGGTATGGGAGATGAACTTGCTTTAGGAATTTTAAGCAAGGTGGGAAAAGAATTAAATCTCCCATTACTCACCGATATACATGAAAGCCATGAAGCAGCCATTGCAGCGGAGTATGTAGATATACTTCAAATTCCAGCATTTTTATGTCGACAAACAGATTTATTGGTTGCTGCAGCGAAAACCCATAAAGTTGTAAATGTAAAAAAGGGGCAATTTTCATCTCCTGAAGCAATGAAATTTGCAGTGGAGAAAATTTTTAATTCAGGAAATAGCAATATCATGCTTACTGAAAGAGGAACTTCTTTAGGCTATTCAGATTTGGTTGTTGATTACAGAGGAATTCCTATCATGAAAAATTTTGGCTATCCTGTTGTTATGGACATTACACACAGTGTTCAACAGCCTAATCAAAGTTCTGGTGTAACGGGTGGTCGTCCCGAGCTTATAGCAACAATTGCAAAGGCTGCTATTGCTACAGGTGCTGATGGAATTTTCCTCGAGACTCATCCAAATCCTGCTGAAGCACTCAGCGATGGTGCAAATATGATTGCTTTAGATAAAGTAGAAGCACTATTGCAGCAATTGTTGAAAATCAGGCATGCCGTTATTTAATGCTTATATAATTGATTTTCAATATTATATTATATGAAATTGAAAATTATTTCAGCGATTGGAAGACTTCTTTAATAAATGAAGAAGCAGGAGTGATTTTCCTTCAATTCTGAGTAACAATTTTCAAGGATTAGCGTAGAAGATGTACGATATAATGTATTATGCATCCTTTACTACAACGACAACTTGCTAAGTACTTTGGCAACCATCTTCCAACCCATCCTGAAATGGATAATTTTCTTGCTGCGATATCAGCTTCCTATGTGAAAGATGATATCAAGAACAAGACAATTGACAATATTTTTCAATTATTCAAAGAAGAATCAAGCGTTGAGAATGCTAATATCAAGCATGCCATCAATGAATCGAGCTTATCGGCTATTCTTGACAAATCAGGAAAAATTGTTTCTATCAATAGAAAATTAGAATTACTTCTCAATTTAAAATCGGAGGATATCACTAACTGTCATACGTGGGATTTACTTTCAAAAGACCAACATGCTACAATAGATCAAGCAAAAAAGTCGCTACTAAATGGGAAGACATGGCAAGGAGAAATTAGGTACTACAACAAAAATGGTCAATCCATTTGGTTAGAAGGAACTGCCACTCCTATGATCAATCCCAATTCAAAAAAGACGGCTTATTTGATACTTTTCAATGATGTAACCACGCGTAAAATTTACGAACAGGAAATAATTAAAAGTGAGAAAAGGAATCGTGATTTAATCAATTATAGTCAAGCTATAATTTGCACGCATGATATGTCTGGCGCTATTCTCTCTATGAATCCTGCAGGATGTGAAATA
>JANOPQ010000082.1:0-9428 GCA_031421935.1 Bacteroidota bacterium
TACAACATAGAGGGAGAGGGGCTTTTACTCTAATAAATAATTCGACAGTCAAACTATTTTTTTCTACGCAAGCAACTTTAATTATAATGTAAGAATGAATTATATAATTGCAATATTCTTTGCTCCCCGCTCCCTTGGAGAGGGGTTGGGGGAGAGGCTAGAATATTATTTAACGACCAAATCTATTCATAGATTTTTCTCTCACTCAGTGAAAATCAGTGTAATCCGTGACTTCGTGGTAAAAAGATCAATTTAATGGACGACGATATTCTTAATTTTTATGAAAGAGTTTCTACAATCTACCAACATTTGACAACACATCCAACACAGATAAATGCGAAGCAAACTCAAATTTATACCCGAAGACTTGATTGTATTTTTCCAAAACAATATTATTTTCTTGAATCGATTTTAAAGAACCGAGTTGACGAAAATCAACATCAACAGGTTGCTCATGGTATGTTTCAACACGTCCTTTAAACTTCAACTTCTTCAATAAAAACAGTAATATTTTTTGATTGAAATCGAGTAGGTGAGTGGGTTGTTCATCATAAATGGCAAACAAATCATCTTTGAAATAATTAAAAAATGCGGAAGTATTGTATGCTGAGAAAATGG
Source organism: Bacteroidota bacterium (assembly GCA_031421935.1). Taxonomy (GTDB): domain Bacteria; phylum Bacteroidota; class Bacteroidia; order AKYH767-A; family OLB10; genus JAJTFW01. The sequence goes on from JANOPQ010000082.1 coordinate 619, forward strand.
CTCCCTTATGTACTCTTGTCCAGGGTTGCTGGTAACTTATTTTGATGTCTTTAATGGCTGTTTTTACACCACCGGTATGCTCAACGGGAACAGACAATGATTGCACTCCATTTGCTCCTAAAAGATAAGTTCGGTTTCGTAACGTTTGCTTTTTCCAGACTTCGTTTTCATCAACATAAATTACATCAGCCTCCATCATCAGAGACAAATATTCACGCAATGGTAAATAGAGAGATGAAACGAGAACGCTTTTTAAGCCAGACTTATTCATTACATAAACAACATTTATTGTACTGCTTCAATGAAAGCTACCTAGAAGGTAACACTGACAAAGCAGTATTAGTCATTATTATAATGAATCACATTCATCAATCGACTCCAACGAATTTTAGAGAAGAAGGAGCCATTAGTATCCCACGACATCCAAATAAATACTGCCTTTCCTACAATATGATCTTCAGGAACAAATCCCCAGAAACGAGAGTCGGCAGAGTTATGTCGATTATCACCCATCATGAAAAAATAATCTTGTTGGAACGTGTAACTTGTGGTAACCTTTCCATCGATCTTATAGGTAGTTCCCTCAATTTCTAATTGATGGCCTTCGTATGTAGTAATAACACGCTTGTAAATATTAATGTTATTCGATGTAAGCGTTATCGTTACTCCTTTCTTAGGAATGTAAATAGGACCATAATTGTCCATGTTCCATTTCAACTGTGGATCGAATGGATAAATATAATCTTCGTATTGTCCTTGTGGCATGGACATGACTTGCAAGTTGCTTACATTCGGTAATGCTTTTAAATTAGCCGCTGCTTCTTGTGTTAAGCAATAACGATATTCGCCTAATTGATAAGCGGGACCACCATCGGTAACATCATTTTTTCTGAGAACGCGTTCACTCAAACCACTTCCTGTCGTTTTAATATCATACACATACTGACTCTTGCGAGGCTGCATGGCTTTTTTTCCGTTGATATACAATACACGCTCTTTCACTTGTAAAGTATCACCGCCAATTCCAACACAACGTTTAATGTAATGGGTTTGCTTGTCGATGGGACGATCATCCTCCATGGGATAATTGAAGACTACGATATCATTATTTTTTACATCCGAAAATCCAGGCAAACGATAGTAGGGAAGTTTCCAAGCTTCAGAATATGATTTACCACCGATAACAGGAATTTCTTGATGCATGAATGGGATAGAAAGTGGAGTCATGGGAGTACGCGCTCCATAATTCACTTTACTTACAAATAAGAAATCGCCTACCATCAACGTTTTTTCCATAGATGGAGTAGGGATGGTAAATGCTTCGATGAAAAAAGTTCGAATGATGGTCGCCGCGATAACCGCAAAAAGAACGGCATCAAACCATTCTCTCGTTTTACTTTTTCTACCGCTACTTTGCCAAAATTTCCAGTTCATATTTTGTATTTTGTAATTGACGAAATTAAAAAATCAATTGTTTTAATTATACTTATTATCGCTTTCGTTCTCCGAAGAGTACATCCGCCATTCCGAATACTCCAATTTTACCACTTAACCATTCAGCAGCGAGTACCGCACCTTGAGCAAATCCATCTCTGTTAAACGCTTCATGGCCTATGCTGATTTTATCGATAGGCGATGTCCATGTTACTTCATGCATACCAATCACCTCATTTTCTCGAATAGAACGAATCGGTAATACGGTTTTTTCAAGCGTTATGTTTCCATCTTGCAATTCCCAATTTTTATACTGTTGGTGCGCTTGAATCATTTCTTGAGCTAATGTTACTGCAGTGCCACTTGGTTTATCTAACTTACGAGTATGGTGCGTCTCCTGCATGGAGGCTTGGTATTGTGGATGCTCTTTCATCCATGATGCAAGCTGCTTATTGAGCTCAAACATAATGTTTACACCAACGCTAAAGTTGGTCGCCGCTAATAAACTTCCTTTTTCATTCATAAAACGCTCATGAACTTCAGCATATCGATTGTGCCATCCCGTAGTGCCCGAAACAACAGGAATACCCGCTTCTAAGCACCAATACAAATTTTGTAGAACAGCATCAGGCTGAGTAAATTCAATAGCAATATCGACCTTCTTTAGATCTTCAATAGAAAAATCAGCGCGGTTAAGATGGTTGATTTCAAAAACAATTTCATGTCCCGATTGACGCGCGGCGTCGGCTGCTGCCATGCCCATCTTTCCAGTACCAATCATTGCTATTTTCATAACTCTACTTTAGAAATGCAAAGAAAGCGAAAGTCCGGCACTTGAGGAATAAGGACCCATCTGCATGACAGGATTCACTTGCAAACTGAGGTTGTCATCAACATTGAAATTAAACAAGTGAGCATCAACATGTGCATCGATAATATTTAGCACGTAAACTAATGTCAATCCGATTACTGACAAATCACGATTGCGTCGATAAAATTCACTTAAAGATCTCAGATTATCTTCCGAATAAATATCAGCATAGTCATCGACTGTAGAAGGATCGTTATCGTATCGTTTTAAAAGCGCATTGTCAAACTTTTTAAAGTTATCGTGATTGAACTTTATCAAATAACCCATCCCCGCAAAAGCTGCATAAATGATAGGGACTTTCCACGACTTGCGGTTATACACTTGACCCGCTCCAGGTAAATAAGTCGACCACAACGTCGCTTTTCTCACCGAATGAACTTTTGGCGAATCAACGAATTGCACAGGAGCTTGCGTTTGAATGAGGATGCTGTCTGTTTTATAAGGAATGGTATCGGGTTTCACATCGTCATGTCTAACGAGCGTGGTATCTAAAACGATGTTTTTAACCACGGTATCCACTGTTGGTGTTTGTGCCTCTGTAAGCAACGAAAAAAGGAGAATCGTTACCAATAACAAAACCCCTCTAACATAGAATGGGAGGGGAGGTGCTATTGTTAAATATGCTTTTGAAGTACTAATCAAAATCTAATAAATCCATCAAACGGTTTAAATCATCATTGCTAAAATAATTGAACGTGATTTGTCCGCTTCCATTGTCTTTATGCTTTATCGCCACCTTCGTCTCAAAACGGTGTTCCAAACGATCTTCTAAGTTCCGCACTTCAATGGCCCAAGAGGCATTTCCCTTTTTATCTTTTCCTTTTTTCTTAGGAGAATTTTGACGCACTAAATCTTCTACTTTTCGAACTGAAAGATCATTTTCAATAATGTCATTGAAAATTTTTAATTGCATTCCAATATCATCAACCCCTAAAATAGCTCTGGCATGACCCATGGTAATATGTCCGTCACGAATGGCAAACTGAACTTGCGGTGGAAGTTTCAACAAACGCAAATAGTTTGTCACGGTTGATCTTTCTTTTCCTACACGCTCACCTAAAGCTTCCTGTGTTAAGCTACATTCTTCGATGAGACGTTGGTAACTAATTGCAATTTCAAGTGCATTTAAGTTTTCACGTTGAATATTTTCAACCAATGCCATCTCTAACATCGATTGATCGTTAGCAGTACGTACATAAGCAGGAACCGAAGTAAGTCCGGCCAAACGAGATGCTTTATAACGTCTTTCACCACTGATGATCTGATAACGGTCGTGGCTCATTCTACGCACCGTTATGGGCTGAATAATGCCTTGTGTTTGGATGGATTCAGCCAACTCTTTCAATGCTGATTCATCAAATTCGGTACGCGGTTGAAAAGGATTTGCTTCAATTTGATTCAGTGGAATTAATGAAACTCCGCCCGGACTTGGTTTATTCGTTGTGCTATCACTGATCGGTTGTCCAATCACTGCCGACTCTTGATCGGTCGCGTTGTTCCCTTCTAACAATGCACTAAGTCCTCTCCCTAACGCTGATTTTTTCGTTGACATAATTTATTCCTTTATCAAAAATTAGTTCTCTGATATTTTTAATTTATCCATCACTTTTTCGGTCAGTACTTTTTCTTCTGCCGACATTCTCGTCATGTTATTCTTTTGAAGAATTTCACGAGCGAGGTTAAGATAATTGATGGCTCCTTTGCTTGCGGCATCGTGCATGATGATGCTTTCACCAAAGCTTGGAGCTTCCCCTAATTTGGTGTTGCGCTGGATGATCGTATCGAAAACGATATCTTGAAAATGCGTTTTCACTTCTTCTACTACTTGATTACTCAGACGTAGACGCATATCGTACATGGTTAACAAAATTCCTTCTATCGCTAATTCTGGATTTAATCGACTTTGAACAATTTTAATGGTATTCAAAAGCTTTCCTAAACCTTCCAAGGCGAAATACTCACATTGCACTGGAATAATCACTGAATCGGCGCCAGTAAGGGCGTTGATAGTAATTAAACCGAGTGAAGGCGAACAATCGATGATAATAAAATCAAAATCGGCTGAAACGGTTTCCAACACTTGCTTCATCATGCGCTCGCGGTTAGGCATTTGGATCATTTCGATCTCGGCACCTACTAAGTCAATATGGGAAGGAAGAAGAAAAAGGTGCGGTGTTTTCGTTTCAAGAATTATATCCTTTGGGTTCACATCATTGATGATGCATTCGTAGATCGATGTCTTCACCGTACGCGGATCGAAGCCAACGCCAGAAGTAGCATTTGCTTGTGGATCGGCATCTACCAACAATGTTCGGTATTCAAGGACAGCCAAACTTGCTGCTAGATTTATTGCCGTTGTAGTTTTACCTACGCCGCCTTTCTGATTCGCTATTGCTATTATTTTTGCCATTTAAGTAGGGCTTTCGATGATTTATGTAAACTACTGAATTATATTGTAATACTATTTCCTATTTGCATTAATAAAAGCTCTTTTCCGGCAGCTGCAAACTTACCAAAAGCTTCGTCCTGATCAATTTTAATATATCCAAAAGTATCGTAATGCATTCCTATAATTTTATCGCAATGGATGAAATCACTCGCGATAACAGCATTATCAATTCCCATCGTAAAGTTACTTCCGATAGGCAAAAAGGCAACGTCAATTTTCTTGTAATCGCCTATCAATTTCATGTCTAAAGTTAACGCAGTATCACCAGCATAGTATATGTTTCCTTCTTTTGTTTCTAACAAAAATCCCATTGGATTTCCTCCATATGAGCCATCAGGAAGTGAAGAACTATGTACCGCATTCACACATTTTACCTTTCCAAAATCAAAAATCCAGTGTCCGCCAATATTCATGGGATGCGATTTTTCAACACCTTGACTACTAAGCCAATTAACGATTTCCCAATTGCTAATGATGGTGGCTCCGCTTTGCTTTGCGATGGAAACCGCGTCCGCAATATGGTCCTGGTGTCCATGTGAAATTAAGATATAATCAGGCATTAACTTCTTAATATCGATAGAAGAAGCTAATTCATTGGGACTAATAAACGGATCAAAAAGAAGAACAGAATTATTTACCTCAACGGTAAAGCAAGAGTGTCCTAAATAAGTGATAATCATACTAAACTATTTTTTTTTGAATGGTGTTGAAGCCTGTTTTTGGCATTCATGCAAAGATAACTTTCTGCCACGGCCTTTGCTATTAAAAGTAGGTGGAGTTACTCAATGGAATGAGTAGAGTAGAGTTAATTTATCAACATAGTTGGATGTTGGATGTTAGTTGTTAGAGGTAAGATGTTTGGAGGTTTAATTTCCAATATCTAATCGCGAAGCCTCGCGACTAGCTGCTAGATTTAATGTCTTAGTGCTTCGCCGACTGATCCTTACTAAAATCTGTTAAGAAATAATTGAGCTTTGAAAATTTAAAGATAAATCAGTCTAAGAGTGATCGGATCTTAATTTTTAAATCTGATCTTAATAGCTATCAGGACTAAATTCTTAACTTGCCTGTAGCAAGCAGGTTCCTAATTCTGAATTCTTAATTCTGAATTCAGAATTAAATTAATCCTATCGGTATAATAAAAAAGTTCCGCGATCTACTTCTTCCAGAAAACGACCATTATCGTAGCCAGAGTATTTCAATACATAAGTATAAACACCAACTTGTGCGTCCTGATTATTATACGTGCCATCCCAGCCAATATCTGGATTTTCAGAACTAAATATTAATTGCCCGAAGCGAGTATAGATATCTAACCTAACTTGAAAATCAGTACAGTTTGCTTTGTAATTATAAGTCTCGTTTTTAGTATCCCGATTTGGAGTAAAAGCATTGGGTAAATACACTAAGCAATTACAAATATTAAAAGTAAGTTCGATGGTATCAGCGGAAACACCACATTGGTTAATTGCCGTTGCATAATATTTTCCTGTAATTCGAGGTTGAAACAAGGAGTCTGTAGACCCATCTTGCCAAGAGTAAGTAGCTCCATAATTATAAGCACTTAACACCAACGGTTGACCTGCACAAAGGATAGAATCTTCGCCAAAACTAACATTGGGTTTATCTTGTTGATCGAGAATAATAGTATCAGAAGCTGTACAATTGTTGATGGATACAATTACAGAATATACACCTGGATCTTCAGCGAATATAAATTGGTCGACTGTACCATCTTGCCATAAATAAGTAGCCGATGGGTTGGTAGCATCCAAAAAGATAGGGAACCCTTTACATAATGTGGTATCAGGACCAAATGCTACAAAAGGAGCAGGCGAAAAGATGACATCCACATCATCCGTTGTTGAACAATTGTTTTGGGTTACCGTTACTGAATAATTTCCAGAAGTAGTTACCCCTAATGTTTGGTTGGAGGTACCATTTTGCCAGATATAAGTAGCTCCAAGATTACCAGCATCTAAAACAACAGTATCACTGTCGCAAGCATTTATAGTGAGACCCAAATCGACCACTGGAGAATCATTAAAAATTCCATCTACGGTATCTTCGCCAATACATCCTAAATTATTAATTCTAACCCAAAAAGTATTGGTGGTGTCTGCGTCAAAAGTTAATGTAGAAGTATTATTTTGCCATAATATAGTTTGTCCAGGAAATGAACCCGGATTCAAAGTAACGATGGTTCCCAAACAAGCTGTAAAATCACTGCCCAAATCTGGATCAGGGGTCTCGATGATTTGAATTGTATACCGAACTGTATCTCTTAATAATCCTTGCCAAACAACAGCGGTAACTAAATAACTTCCACCTGCATTAAAAGTATGCTGAGGATTTACCTGATTACTCAAATTAAAAATACCAGAAGCTGGATCACCAAAATCCCATCGAACAGAATCGGGAGCAGGGAAGACAGTTGTAAATTGTGTTGGAGCTCTTGAACATGTATCGACATAGGTAAAATCAGCAACTATAAAGAAACTTTGCAAGAAGTTTGGTAAGCCATATTGACCCAATTTTCCTCCTAAGAATAAAGTGTTTGGGGCAAATCCAGCAGCAGCGCCAAGCAATAAAGGCTGATCTATTGATGCCAAGGAAGTTGATTGAAATTGGCAAACATAAATTTTCCCATCAATGCCAAGTTGCAATCCACCAATGAAACCAGGAACCGTTCCAATAGATTGTCCTGAAGCAATAATTGCTGCATTACTTCCTGCATTTAGATCATACTGAAAAACTGCACCTGGATTACTCGTAGTTCCTACATAAACAAATCGACTATCTGAGGAAAATTCGACACCATAAATTTGAGGTGTGAAGGTGATGCTAATAGGATTGGATATTTGACCCGTGATATTATTGAAATCGAAGATCTCACATACTTTTAGTCCTCGAATAGCACAAGCCAATTTCTGTGCATTTGAACTGGCTTTTAAGTAACCATGTGAATTAGTGAAATTACCGCCATGAACTACTCCCACAGTGGAAGTAACGGGTGTTAAAGAAACGCCGCTTGGAGTGATTTCAAAAGCTAAAAAATCACCGTTGTTCCATCCATGAACAATGACAAAAGCATCAATTCCATTTGCATGACGAACGGCGGTTAACTTTTCAGTGACAGGAGTAGTTAGTGTGACATTTTTCACGGTAACATCGCCGTTTCCACCATTCAAACTCATATCCACTTCGCTGTAACACAGTCCGCGCGGTCCACCGTTCGTATCAACAGTGAAAATATAATAAGTCCCAGGTGTTGCAGGTTTAGGAACTACAATCGCAGTTTGTGTAGCGGCACCATCCCCATTCAATCCAGTACCGGAAGGCATGGGAGTATGTGTTTTATCCCAGACCATATTTCCATTTGTGTAAAATTGAAGGACTCCATTTACATCTGAAATTGTGGCACATCCTTCAAAAGCACTCATTGCGCCATTGGTTATTGCAGTGGGCGGACTGGTATTAAAATCCAAGCCAGCTTGGTTTCCAAAATACCAATACCTTCCTTCTAAAGTTTGTGCAAAACTTGAGGTCAGGCAGAAAGTAGAAAGAAATAGTAGAAGAAGGTTATGAATCCGTTTCATGGATGTACAAAAATGCTAAAAAGTACTCATCTAAAAAAGTAAAACTCCGTCTGTTGCATGTTGGATCGGGTAAATCTTCTGATTTGGCGGATCAAATCGTTTCCCTTTTCTACTTTTGAAGCTTAAAATATTTAAAAAATGCAAAAAGTTATGCAACTACTCGTCCTCTTGGTGATGGGTTTTCTACCATTTATTGGCTATTCTCAAACAGAAATAGCCACTTCCATTCCATATGATACAGTAGCTGGTGATCCGTTGAAAGCCCGAATTTATACCCTAGAAAACGGATTAAAAGTTTATTTGTCGGTTTATAAAGATGAGCCCAGGTTTCAATCGATGATCGGCGTAAAATCTGGATCGAAGCAAGACCCATCAGACCATACTGGATTAGCTCATTACCTAGAACATTTACTTTTTAAGGGAACTGATGTTTATGGAACTAATGATTTTTCTAAGG